>VBFD01000135.1:0-23998 GCA_005883585.1 Chloroflexota bacterium | reverse complement strand
GACCGAGACGAGCTTCACCTCGAGCGCGACACCGGGCACGTACCCGGGCATCGATCCCAAAAGACCCGCATCAGGGACGCGGACCGCGACGCGCGGCGGGACGACCGTGATGCCCGACGAGAAAGCGATGAGGGCGTTGGCGAGGGCCTCCAGCATCGCGTCGACGTCGAGCAGACGCTCCACATCTTCGCGGCTCAGGTAGAGGAGCTCACGCACGTCCCGGCATCATAGAACCGGAGCCGAAAGATGAAGGAATTCCTGCGCAACGGCAAACTGGTCACGCTGATGCTCGGGCATCTGACGGTCGACAGCTACGTCGGCGTCATCCCGGTCCTCTACCCGCTCCTGATCGGGCGGTTTCATCTGACGCTGGGCACGGTCGGCCTGGTGAGCCTCGCGTACAGCGGGATGGCCGCGATCTCGCAGCCGCTCTTCGGCGTGATCGCGGACCGCTACGGAACCCGATTCACAGGAGTCGCCCTCGGCTGGACCGCCCTCACGTTCGCCCTCGTCGGTTTCGTGCCTACCTTTCCTCTTCTACTCGTGCTCGCTTGCGCTTCAGGCCTCGGCTCAGGTGCATTCCATCCTTTCGGCGCCCTCGATGTGCGAGCCCTGCTGCCGGCGTGGCGGCGCAGCCTCGGCATGTCGATCTACGTCACGGCGGGAACCGTCGGCGTGGCCCTCGGCCCTCTGATCGGGATCGGCGTGCTGGGGCTGTTCGGCATTCACGGAACTGGGCTCCTGGTCGTCCCCGGCGTCGCCACCGGCGCCTATCTGCTGTGGCGCATGCGCGTCAAGGTTCGGCCCTCGGTCGCCGCGGCCAAAGCGGCCGCTGCCATCGCGCGGCCGGTGCCGGTGTTCGCGCTGGCGATGGTGATCGGCGTGATGATGTCTCGGGCGTGGACGGTCAACGTCTTCCAGTCCTTCACACCCACTTGGTACCGCCAGCTCGGCTACGGCCCCGAGTTCTACGGCCCGCTTGCGACCACTCTCGTGCTGGCGAGCGCGATCGGCACTGTTGGCTGCGGATCGCTGGCGGATCGCTACGGCCGGCGCACAGTGATCCTCGCGACCCTGGTGCTCAGCGTCCCGGCCATCTTGCTTTACACGATGTTTCCGGGACCCTGGGCGTTCGGCAGCGCCATCCTCATCGGCGTCCTTGCGGCATCGACCGCGCCCCTGATGCTGCTCATGGCCCAGCAGCTCATGGCATCTCGCGCCGGGCTGGCCTCAGGTCTCGTGATGGGGCTCGGGTTCGTGACCGGGGCGATCGGCATCCCGATCAACGGCGCCATAGCCGACGTGATCGGCTTGCAGAAATCCTTGATGACGCACGTGATACTGGTGCTGGCGACCATCGTCATCGCGTGGTTCCTCCCCACGGAAAGGGAGATGGAGGGCTACTCGGAGGTCGTGCCCTCGGTCGCGCCGGCCATCGCGACGTGACGATTCGTCAGCCGAGCGCTGATGCTCCGCGCGATCGCGATCGCGATGACGGCGTAGACGATGCCGCCGATGACATCGGCAACGTAATGCTCGCCCAGATACACCACCACCACCCAGACGATGACCGCCCACAACCACAGGAGGACGCCCACCTTGCGGCTCTGGCCCCATGCCGCGACGGCGGCGACCACGGGGAAGCCGGCATGCAGTGAAGGGAATGCCGCGTAGAGGTTGTAGTCGTGATGTGAATAGAGCCACACCAGGCTCGCGGGCACCCCGCTGCGCTGGATCGTCTCCTCGATCAGATGTCTCACGGAGGCCGGCTGGGCGAGCCAAGGCGGGGTCGTGGGCGCGATCACGTAGGTGACGAACGCGAGCCCGCAAAGAACGACCAACGTCAACCCAAAACGGCGGAATGCGTCGTGGTCTCTCGTCCAGAGCCACACCCCGACGGCGACAGGGAGGAGGAAATGCGTCGCGTAGACGGCGCTGCCCAGGTCGTCGAACACGTCGGCGTCGGCCAGCCGTCCAACGGCAGCTTGTAGGACGAGCGTCGGCTGGTGGCCGTCGAACAGTGTGCGATCGAAAAGAGCCAGGTCGTGAGCGGGCATCCCGAGCGCCGAAGCGAGGTCGCGCATGACCTCGTACGCGACCAGCAGCAGCACGAAGGGCGCCCATCCCCGAACCAGCAGCAGCAATCGCCGGTCGGCCAGGGCAGCAATCGGGGTCGAGCCCAAGCTCACAATTGCCACTAGATACACGTGCAATCAACGAAAGGCTTCATCGTTCCGTAAACGTCAGATGGCGCTGAGCACCGACGACCAGATCGAGTTTGCCGTCCATGACGATGGCGAGGCGCTCCTGCGGCTGTTCAAGGAGCCGGTATCCGCGCGGCTCGACGCCCTGGCCGCGATGCGAGGCATCTCGTCGTTCGACACCGCCGGTATGGAGATGCTCAAGCAGATCCACGAGCGCGGCGACGGCTTTCGGGTCGAGGTCGACGATCCCCGCTACCCGGAGGCGGTCGCGCGCCTCATCAAGGCCGATGCGTGGGGTCAGATCACACGCGACCTTTCGCGTGCCTGGGAGTACCAGAGCGTCGCGCTTCCCGGCATCCACCACCCGGACCGCATCGAGGTCAGCCTCACACTCGGCAACCCCGACGATCCGGTTTTCCTGGAGCACACGCTCGGCTATTACGGCATGGGGGCCACGCCCGGCACCATCTGGATGGTCGCGTGGCCGACCGAGTACAACGAAACCAGGATCGGCGCCTGCGCCGTGCACGAGCTCGCGCACAACATCCGCACACCCAACGTCGAGGGACCGTTCAACCTCGCCGAGTGGGTCGTGCACGAGGGACTCGCCGAGGTTTTCACCATCGAGGTTTGCGGTCCCGACTCGACAGGGGCCTGGTACAAGAACGTGACCGGCAAGGTCTTCGACCAGACCTGGGACAAGGTCATCGCCGCTTTCGGGACCGGTACGACTTTCCGCGAGTGGAGCCCATATGTGCTCGGCGACGAGGTGGCTCGCAGGCTGGGCACTGAGCCGGTCGGCATCCCACACATGGGCGGCTACGCCGTCGGCAGGAGGATCGTGGAACGTTACCTGGCCGCGACCGGGCTGAAGGCGGCGCAGGCGATCGCCCGCCCGGTGCACGAGCTGCTCGAAGGCGCGGGCGTCACCCCACCCGCGGCGGCGTGATGGAGCGGCCAACCCGAAGCTCGCGTCCTTATATGCCGGGTTATGGCACAACGAGGTCTGACTTCGAAGCCTGATTGGTAGACGCGGCTCTCTCGCTGGCGATGTAAAGGCCGGCAGAATAGGCCGCGATCGCGACCGCGAACCCGGTCGACATCAGCATCGAGCTGAAGTCCTGGTGGTAGTTCAGGAAGCTGCCGCCGTTGAAGCCGGCCGCGAGCACCCCGATGAAACCGAACACCGCTGACACGATGAGGCCGCGGTGCCGGCTGCCGATCGCCTGAACCAACGTTCCGACCGCAGCGATCACCAGCACCAGGCCGAAGCCGGCGTGGATCGCCAGCCAGAGGTTGCCGTGCACGATGGCCCAGCTGACCGACTGCGCCACCCCGCTGAAATACTCGGGCGGGCTCGCGCCGGGGTGCTCGTCGGGGATCTTCACGAACAGGTTGACCGCCATGCCGAGGAGAAACTGGGCGATCAGCATCACCAGCGCAAACAGGAAACTGATGCGAACCTGCCGGGTGCTGGCCATCGCGGCGATCAGTTTATGGTCAATTGCGTGACTGTGTTCGAGGCCGCCGGCGGGGCCGAGACTTTCAAAACGCTGGTCGAGCGCTTCTATGCAGCGGTCGGGTCAGACCCGATCCTGCGCCGCGTCTACCCGGAGGAAGACCTATCGGGTGCCACCGAACGTTTGACGCTGTTCCTCATCCAGTACTGGGGTGGACCCGACACGTACAGCGCCCAGCGCGGCCACCCGCGGCTGCGTCTGCGACACCAGCCGTTCGTGATCGGGCAGGCTGAACGAGATGCATGGCTCGGGCACATGAGGGCGGCGGTGGAATCCCTCGACTTGCGGCCGGAGGTGCGCAAAGCGCTGCTCGATTATTTCGAGACGACGTCGACCGCGATGGTCAACCAGCCGACTCAGCCTTAGCTACGTGACCCTTGGCGGAGTCGACGCCCGCAGGCGATCCATTCGATTGCGCCGGTGCCGCCGGCTCCGGCTGGACCAGGTCGACCGGAATGGTCGGCCGTGGATCGTCGAGCTCGATCGCAGGCCCGCGTCCTGAAGCCTTGGCGCGGCGCAGCGCCGTCCTGAGGCGCGGGATCTCCGCACGGAGCGGTTCCTCGACCCAGTCAAACGCCACCACGCGCTCGTTGACCTCCCAGAAAAGGCCGTTCTGCATGACCTCCATCCGGTCGAGAGCCGCATCCACGAAGTCGGCGGGAGCGGCGGCGATGCCCTCGACGAGGATGTGGGCGATGTCCTTCGAATCGGCGGCCATCGCCCAGAACGTAAGCTTGGCCACCGCCTTGAACAGCCCGTTGAGGCCGATCGGCCTGGCGTTGGGGATGAGCTCGAGGAGGTTGCGCACCAGCAGCAGCGCCAGCCGCCGCGTGACCTCCGGGTCGCGGGATCGCGCTTCGATGGCGAGGTCGGCGACGTCCTCGGCGGCAGCGCCGAAGATCGCCGGCATGCCGGCCTCGTCGAAATGCCGGCCGTATCGGAGCAGGTGATTCGCGGCCTCGACCGACAGGTCCGGCCGCCATTCCAGCGCGCCGATGGCCAGGCGGCGGTACTCGTTCATGGTCGCGGATGCGAACGTCGGGGCGGATTGGTTGAGCGCCGCGCGCAAGTAGGTGTTGAAGAAGCGGACGCTCAGCTCGGCCACCTCGGGGTCGCCCCGATCTATGGCCGCGAGGCCGATGTCGCGCGTCGCCACCGCGATGGCGTGCACGGCCTCTTTCCTGTGCGCCGGCGTCAGGCCGACGAGGTGCACGAAGCTCGACAGGACCGTGTACTCCACCCACGTGTGGGCACGGTTGACCTCGGCCACGATCTGGTCCGAGTCGCCGGGCAGCTCGGCGTGGCCGACCTGGAACCATTGCGGTCCGAATCCTTTCTTCACCCTCGAGTAGTCCATCGCCAGGAACTCGCCCAGAACGCCGATCGTGAGCAGGCATACGGGCATGTCGCCGAGCTGAACCGACCCAAGTGCGATGTCGGTCACCTGGTTCATGTCCGTGAGCAGGTCGTTCCTGCATCTCTCGGTGCTCCTGCCAGCGACCGCCATGGCGAGGTGGCGACGAGCTTTGCCCCGGATGCTGTTGACGAGCGTCTCCGCGCGCATGACCGCGAAGATGTAGCCGATGTACGGAAAGACGATGGCGAAGTTGACGATCCCCAGCAACACGGCGGCCGCAACGCTCCACATCGGCACGTAATTCGGCTTGACCTCGCCGCGGACCAGGAACGTGTAAAGAATCGACGCCAGCGCGAAGCCCAGGACGATGGCGTTCAAAGGGTTGGTGGTGAAGAGGCCGATGATTCGCGGCGAGTAGCGCGACGACGTCATCTGGATGCCGAAAACGACGACGAGAATGACGATGCTCAACGTCACGCCTTCAGCGCCGCCGACCAGCCCCAGGATGCCGGCGGCGGCCGCGGGATCGGGCGTGAACAGGTCACGGAGCGAGCGATGGTTCGCGTCGAGGAACCCGAAGACGACGATCAGCATCGAGGCGACCGCGATCAGGGCGAATCCTGAGATCGCGGCGCCGAACCAGCCTGGGGAGGCTTGCCGGTCGCCCATGGGCGTCAACGGTGATGTCTTGGAGGCCACTGGAATGGAGTTGCCACGCGATCCTAAGCCTTTGGACCGGCACTCATCGCTACATTTGGCTGGTCAGTTGATCCGCGCCCTCATATTCGATTTCGACGGCCTCATCATCGACACCGAAGAGCCCATCTACCGTTCCTGGGCCGAGGTTTACGAGGCCCATGGGGTGCCTCTGCCGTTCGATCAGTGGGTCAAAACCGTCGGCTCGTCGAACAAGGAATTCGACCCCCAACACCACCTCGAGCAACAGCTCGGCCACCCGCTGGCCCAAGGAGAGCTCGACCAGCGGATCCAGCGGAGGGTCGAGCTCGTCCTGGCCCAGCCGCTCCTACCCGGAGTGGCCGACCTCGCGGGGGCCGCGCGCGACAGGGGCTTGAAGGTGGGGGTGGCCTCGAGCTCGTCTCGGGACTGGGTGCGCGGCCACCTGGACCGTTTGGGCATCCTCGATCGCTTCGACTGCCTTCGCACGCGCGATGACGTCGAGCAGGTCAAGCCGGAGCCCGACCTCTATCTCGCGGTCCTCGACTGCCTCGGCGTCAGCGCCGATGAGGCGGTCGCGATCGAGGATGCGCCCAACGGGATCCGATCGGCCAAGCGCGCGGGTCTGCGCACAGTCGCGGTGGCCAACCCCATCACGGCGGGCCTCGACCTCAGCGAGGCGGACGTGAAGTTGGGATCGCTGGCTGAGCTGACGCTGCCTCAGCTCTTGAGCCGGCTCGAACACCCGTTACCCTAAGCAGGTGCGAATCGGGATCCTCACCGGAGGTGGAGACGCGCCCGGGTTGAACGCGGCAATCCGTGCTGTGGCGCGGCGGGCGTTTCAGCTCGGCCACTCGGTCAGCGGCGTTCAGAACGGCTGGGCGGGCTGCCTCGACGGCGGCGCCATCGAAGAGCTGCGTCCCGCCGATGTGCGCGGCATCCTGCCGCTGGGCGGCACCATCCTCGGCACATCGCGCACGAACCCGCTGAAGATGAAGGACGGCGTGGCGACGGTGATCCGCGTGCTGCGCCGCCACGGCGTCGACGCGATGGTCCCGATTGGAGGCGACGACACGCTGAGCGTGGCCGCCGCGCTGCATGACGCCGGATTTCAGACGGTCGGCGTGCCCAAGACGATCGACAACGACCTGAGCGTCACCGAGTTCTGCATCGGCTTCGACACCGCCGTCGGGGTGGTGACAGAGGCGCTCGACCGGCTTCACACCACGGCATCGGCGCACCACCGCGTGATGGTCGTCGAGGTGATGGGCCGCGACACGGGCTGGGTGGCGCTCGCCGGGGGGCTGGCGGGCGGTGCCGACCTGATCATCATTCCCGAGTTCCCGCTGACACTCGAGGATGTCGTCGGCCACCTCTACCGGCGCCGGGGCGAAGGCAAGCTGTTCAGCATCATCGTCGTCGCGGAGGGCGCGCACATCCCAGAGCTCGAGGACGAGGCGGGTGGGGCCGCGGATACAGATGCGTTCGGCCACGTTCAGCTGGCCAAGCGCGGCATCGGCGACGCGCTCGCGCGAATGGTGGAACGCGAGACCGGCTTCGAGACGCGCGTGACCGTGCTCGGCCATCTCCAGCGAGGAGGGTCGCCCACGCCGACGGATCGCATCTGGGCCACTCGCCTGGGTGTTCATGCGGTCGAGTTGATCAACGCCGGCCGAAGTGGCGTGATCCCCATCCGCCGGAATGGCGAGGTGGAGGTCGTACCACTGGCCGAGGTCATCCGCGAGACGCGCCGTGTGCCCGAGGAGCTGTACGCCCTGAGCCGCGTCTTCGAGTAGGCTTCGGGTAGGTCCCGATGCCCTACATCGTGCTGGTCCCGGCCGTCTTACTCAGCCTGTACATCGGCGCGTCCTACTTGCTTTATCGCCGGGCCTTCGTGCCTTCGAAGCCGCGTCCCCTCGACGACTTCACGTTCACGCCATTCGAGTTCCAGGCCGATTACGAAGAGGTGGAGCTCGTCACCGCCGACGGCATCAGCTTCGGCGCGTGGCACTTCCGGCAGCCGGGCTCGCCGCAGACGGTGATCGTGTCCGGCGGCCACAAGGGGCAGCGGCAGGGCTCGCTCGGGATCGCGGCCGGGCTGTGGCGCAAAGGCTTCAACGTCATCCTCTACTCCTATCGCGGCTGGCCAGGCAGCGACCGCGCCCCGATCACATTCGGGATCAAGGAGGTGCTGGAGCTCGAGGCCGTGATCGCCTTCGCGCGCAAGCGCATCCCCAACGCGAGGATCGGCCTGCTGGGCTACTCGATGGGCGCGGTCGTGAGCCTTCTCGGCGCGGCCGGCGAGCCGGGGGTGCAGGCGCTCGTCCTCGACAGCCCGTTCAGCGACCTGCGCTTGGTCCTCGTCGAGAACGTGCGGCGCGCGATCAAGCTGCCTGGTACGCCGTTCGCATGGCTGGCGGGCCTGCTGTTCAGGCTGCGCACAGGCTCGCGCCTATCGCAGTCGAGCCCGGTGACCGTGATGAGCTCGCTCGAGCCACGCCCACTCTTCTTCATCCACGGTGGCGCCGACGACATCGTGTCGGTGAACCACGGCCGGAAGCTCTATGACACGTATCGCGGCCCGCGCGAGATCTGGATCGTGCAGGGGGCTCCGCACACCGGCGCGTACGAAGCCGACCGTCCTCTCTATGTCGAGCGGGTGGCCGGCTTCTTCGCGCGCCACCTCGGTCTTAACGTCAGCAGCCACCTCCGCTTGGTAGAGGAAGAAGAAGTCTCTTAATCAGCATCGGAGCCGCACGTCCTGTCTAGTCGGCGCCGATAGTCACGGTCGAACTTCGCGCTGGTACGTGGCCGGCACGTACTTCAACCGAGAGGGTGCTCGACAGCAGGATGCCGTTCGCCCAGTACTGGCCCGTCGGGCCTGCGGGCAACAGGTCGTAGGTCCGCGCGCCGCCGTATGGGACCAGCTCCCACAGCGTGACCTTCGAGCCGTCCACCCCATCGCCCGCGGCCAGGCTGCCCAGCGGACGCCGATCCGAGGTCCGATGACCAGGCGACGCCAGAAGCTCGCGGCCGTCGGCGAGGCGCAAGTGGACCATCAGGTGACCCGGCGGCACCGCCATGCTGCCGATCTCGATCACCGGCGCCGCCACCCTCTGGCCGTCGGGCGTTGCGGTCCAGACGAGCATCCCCGGCTCGATGTCGGTGACGCGGATGTCACCGGTCGGCGTCGCGATCAATGTGGCCGCGGCCAGGCAGATCGGGCACGGAGGCATGCCGCTGGCCGTCCGCGAAGTAACGGTGACCACGCCGTCGACCCGAACCGAGCCGTCGACAAGCACGATCGGCGTGTTCGCCCCCTTGGCCTGGGCCCGGTATTCGAACGTGTAGCTGCCGTCGGTCTTGGTGAGCGTGAGAACCCGAAGCCGCTTGAACGCCCGATAGACCGTGACCTTCTGCGCCTCATTGAGGTCGCCCGAGGGCAGATTTTCGTGGGCGACGATGGCCGAGTACAGCTCGCTGTCCGCGCGGATCTGTGGGTAGAACGAGTCAGCGTTCGACTGCTCGCCGCCAAGCCTTGCGACGGGGTAGAAATCCGGGTCGCAGAAGACCGGTACGCCGACAGCGTCCATGACCTTGAACTTGAGCTGGTTGATCGTGAGCGGACTGCCCACGACGACCCCGCCGCCTCCGGCGGAGCCGCAGGCGACGGCGAGAAACGCGATCGCGGCCGCGAGCTTGCCTCTCATCTTCCTTTAACCAAACACGCCGGTCGGGGGCTCAACGTAACGAAATGCGGAACCAAACCGCCCGGCCGCGCGTATTCACTTCGAATGGTTGGTGGAGGGTCAAATCTATAATCCCCGGCATGGGGGGCAGGGCATGGTGACCGAAGTCGTCGCCAGAGTTTCCGAGGCCTTCATGTCGAACGTCGGCCGTGCGATCGTCAACAAGGAAGAGGAAGTCCGTCTTTGCCTCGTCACCCTGCTTTGTGAGGGGCACCTCCTGATCGAGGACGTGCCGGGCGTCGGCAAGACAATGCTCGCGAAGTCACTGGCCCGCTCGCTCGACTGCACGTTCCGCCGCATCCAGTTCACGCCCGACCTCCTGCCCTCGGACGTCACCGGCGTGCGCGCCTTCAACCAGAAGGAAAACGACTTCGAGTTCAGGCCCGGCCCGGTCTTCGCGCAGGTCCTCCTCGCCGACGAGATCAACCGCGCCAGCCCCAAGACACAGGCCGCCCTGCTGGAGGCGATGGAGGAGCGCCAGGTCACCATCGACGGCGAGACGCACGAGCTCCCCAAGCCGTTCATGGTCATGGCGACCCAAAACCCGGTCGAGTACTCGGGCACGTTTCCGCTTCCCGAGGCCCAGCTCGACCGCTTCTTGATGAAGGTCAAGCTCGGCTACCTGTCGGAGAAAGAGGAATCCAACTTGCTCAGCCACCGCAAGGTCGAGTCGCCGATGCTCGAGCTGCAGCCGGTCGTCTCACCCAACGAGCTGAACGCCGCGCAAAGCGCCGTGCGCGACGTGTTCGTAAAGGCTGAGCTGCGCGATTACATCGCGCGACTCGTCGGCCGCACCCGGGGCAACCCCGAGGTCGCGCTTGGAGCCAGCACGCGAGGCACGATCAACCTTTTCCACGCGAGCCAGGCGCTGGCGGCCGTGCAGGGCCGGACTTACGTGATTCCTGACGACATCAAGACGCTCGCGGAGCCTGTGCTCGCGCACCGCATCATCCTTCGGCCCAACGCCGAGATGCAGGGCCAGAGTGCAGGCAAGCTGGTGGCCGGGCTGCTCGAGCGCGAGCACGTTCCCCAGATGGCGTACGACGGGTAAGAGCGCAAGGGAGGACTGCGGTCCTCCCTTACGGAAACCCACCTGGGGTGCTCCCGGCGACGCGAGGAGACATATGGAAAGTGACACGCGGAGGGACGGCCGGGTTGAACCCGGCCTAAGCGCGAGGCTGGCAATTCTTTGAATAAAATCGCCCTCGCCGCCGCGCTCGGCCTTCTCCTTCTTTTCACCTACCTGACCGCGATCCGGCCCGCCTATGCCTTCGCCTACGCACTCAGCCTTCTGTTCGTCGTGGCGTGGGTCTGGCCGCGGCTCGCGATCCGCGGCATCAGCCTCGCGCGCCGGCTCGACCCCGGCACGCCGACGGTGGGCGAGCCGTACGAAGAGGTCATCGAGGTACGGCGATCGGGCTGGGTGCCGGCGCCCTGGGTTGAGGTCCGCGACCTCGGCCAGATACCGGACTACCAGCCGGGCCGGGTGATCTCGGTCGGTGGCGAGCTCGTGAGCTGGAAGACGCGCGGCGTGTACCGCCGGCGGGGCTGGATGTCGTTCGGGCCGACGTCAGTCAGCGTGCGCGAGCCCTTCGGCCTGTTCAACCAGGAGCTGCGGATGGGGAACCGCACGACGGTGCTGGTCTATCCCCGCGTGCGGCCGATACCCGACCTCATGACGCCGAGCTCTCAGCAGGTCGGCAGCTCGCAGAGCCTGGGCGCCTGGGCCGACTATCCACCCGAGACCGGCGGCGTTCGCGACTACACAACCGGCGACAGCTTCGGCCGCATCCACTGGCCGCTGTCGATCCGGCATGCGCGCTTGATGTCGAAAACATTCGAACAGCCGCTTACCACCGACCTCTGGATTCTTCTCGACCTGGACCACAACGTCCACTACGGCGAGGGTGAGGAGTCGACGGTCGAATACGCGGTCAGCCTCGCGGCATCGATGGCCGCCCAGGTCCACAGTCGCGGGCGCCAGGTGGGCCTGATCGCGAACGATTCCAAGGGCACGATCCTCGAACCACATCGCGCGGCGCGCCAGGATCGGATCATCCTCGACTACCTCGCGGTTGCGACCGCCGACGGGCGCACATCGCTGACCAAGACGTTGGCCTGGGATCGCATCCGCCGCTTGCCGCGGCGTGCCATCGCGGTCATCACGCCGAGTGCCGACGAGGAGTGGGTGCGCCTTCTACAGGCAGTCCGCGGGCGGCGTTCGGCGCTGATCGTCTTCTACCTCGACGTGGCCAGCTTCGGGGGCCCGGATCAAAACCCAACGTTCGACCTCGGGCAGGATGTCGATCTTTATGTCATCCGGAAGGGCGACGACTTCGCGCGGCTCATGAGGACCAGAGATGCAATCCGCGTCGGCTAGATATCCCCTGCAGCTCGTCCAGCGCACGCGAGATGCGCTGCCCGGCGGAGTGGTGTGGACCTCGGTGCTCGTTTTTCTGCTGACGCTTGCCATCGCCAAGTCGACGGTTACCGCGCAATGGGTCACCGGGGTCGGCATCGAGGTCGTGCCCCTGGTCGCCATCTCAGGTGCCATCCTCATGGGCCTGCTTGCCCTCACGCCCATCCCGTGGGCGGCGTGCCTCGCGGTCGGGTTGGTGCTGGGTCCGGTCGCTGCCGGATTGGCCGCGTGGCCGGCTCTGCACGCGGGACACCCTACGGATCCGACCGGCTTGAGGCTCGTATCCCTGTGGTGGGGGCGGCTGTTCGACGGCAGTGCGATCCTCGATCCGGCCTTCGATCTCTATCTCATCAGCTGGCTCATGTGGGTTACGGGCGGTTGGCTGGCCTGGTGCGTCCTGCGCTGGAGGCGGCCGTTGCTCGGCCTCGTTCCGGGTGCCGCGGCCTTTGCGACCACCTTGCTCAACCTCCCGCGAGACCAGAACGGCTATGTGCTGGCCATCCTCGTTCTGACGCTCGCGCTGCTGCTATGGACGAACTACACAGCCTCCATCGCCAGCGCCACGCGAGCCCGCGTCAAGCTGACCGGTGACGCGCGCTGGGACTTCTGGGAGAGCGGCCTTGTCACGATGGCCGCGCTCATCGTCGTGGCGATCATGCTGCCGCCTCTTTCGACGGTCGACCGCACCGCCGACATGGAGTCCAGCGCCTTCAACAGCTGGGCGCAGCTGCTGCAGTCGCTCAGCCATCCTGGAGAAACAGGCGCCTCGGGTTTTGGAACCGGAACCACCGGCTTCTCAACCGATGTGCTTCTCAACAGCTCCCTCAAGCGCACTCGTGATGTCGTCTTCCAGTACACGGTCACCGGCGCTTTTGCCGGTCAGCCGTACTTTCGAGGCGTTGACGAGACGTTGCTCTTCGCAGGTGCGTGGCGTTACCCCGATGCGAGCCCATTCAAGGCCCCGCTTGCGAAAACGGAGGTGCCGCTCTTCGGCGAGGACTACGCGAAGCTGGCTGTCGCCGGCTTCAATATCAGGATGATCTCGCCCCCCACAGGAAACTCGGACATCCTGTTCTATCCAGGCCGGCTGTACAAGGTGAACCGCGACTCCTTGGTGACCGAGTCCCTGGTGCCGCCCCCGACGGCCACCGGAATTTTGATGAACATCGACCGCCTGGACAGCGTTTCGCCAAGGACGTCTCGCGGGGGCTATGTCGCCACCGTCGAGTATTCGACCGCGACCGACACCGACCTTCAGTCCGCAGGCACGTCCTACCCGAACTGGGCATCCGCATACACGGGTTTTCCGGCTAACGGTTACCGCAGCCCCGCCGTCCTGGAAAGGATTCACCAGCTCGCTCTGGACGTGGTGCAAAAGGCTGGCGCCCAGACGCCTTATGACGAGGCGACGGCCATCGAGGCGTACCTCCGCGGCCCAAGTTTCACCTACACGCTCGACCCGCCCAAACCGCCGGCCGGAACAGATCCGCTGGCTTACTTCCTTTTCAACTCCAAGCAGGGTTACTGCGAGTTCTTCGCCTCCGCGATGGGTGACATGCTCCGGTCGCTCGGGATCCCGACCCGGCTCGTGAACGGCTTCGGACCGGGCACGTACGAGAGCACGATCAACAGCTACGTCGTCCGCAGCGATGACGCTCACACGTGGGTCGAGGTCTACTTTCCAAAATACGGCTGGATCGAGTTCGAGCCGACTCACGACAACGTTTACTCGACGGTTCCGCGTGGCTTGAGCGGCGGCTCCAACGCGTGCTTGCACGACCTGGGGTGCGACACGGTCGGCGGGGTCGGCAGCGGAGGGACGATCCCCAGCCCGTCGGCGGAAGCGCGTGGATTTCGAGACCCCGGCGTCACCCCAGGCGGGGGCAGCGGTTTCCAGATCCCGGATGCGAGCACGCTGACCAAGATCATCGGCATCGCCCTGGCGTTCCTGCTGGTCCTGTTTGCCGCGGTGGCGCGATATCTGCGGCCGCGGACCGTGATGGGGGTCTGGCGGCGAACCCTTGTGCTCGCCCGGCTCGCCGGCGCTGATCAGCGTCCCGGGGAGACTCCATTCGAGCTGGGGAGGCGGCTGGCCTGGAGCTTTCCGGAGGCCTCCGACCCGGTGCGCACGCTCACCGACGGCTTCGTCGTGGCGGCGTATGCGCCGCCGGACGTAGCCCGTTCGGCGCGCGCCTCGATCATGGAGGCGTGGTCGGCTCTGCGCCCGCTCCTGCTGCGGCGGGCCCTCGCTCGCATCCGCCCGTCGCGAGTCTAGGTGGGGGTCGAAGGCAAGAGCTACCCGGCGGTGTCGGCGGTGATCGACCCCGAGCGCGTCGCAGATTTTGCGCGCGCAATCGGCGCCGATCCAGAAGACGGTGTGCCTCCTACCTTCGCCGCCGTCTACTCCCTCGGCGCCACCGCGCCGTACCTGTTCGGCGATCCCGAGGCCGCGGTTGATTTCGCCAAGCTCCTGCATGCGGACCAGGAGTTCGAATGGGAGCGGCATCCAGAGCTGGGTGAGACCGTCACGTCGCAGGGACGCGTGGTCTCCGACATCAGGCGGCGTGGCATGCGCTTCGTCACGTTCGAGGCGCAGACGACCGGCGTGGACGGCTCAGGCATTTGCCGGTCACGGACTCTCTTCGTGATTCGCTCATGAAGCGAGCCGAGCGCGCGGTCACGTTCACCGTGGAACAGATCGCCGATTATGCGGAGGCGTCCGGCGACCACAACCCGATCCACCTCGATGGCGACTTCGCGCGCTCCGTCGGGTTGCCCGGGATCATCGCCCACGGAATGCTGCAGATGGGAGTCCTGGCCACTGTCGCCGCCGAGGCCGCGGGGGGAGGGCGGCGCCTACGCCGGCTCTACTGCCGGTTCGCGGGCATGGTCGAGCCCGGAGACACCGTGACTTTTGCCGCCGACGTGACAGAGCCGGGCAAGCTTTCGCTGAGCGCTGTCAACCAGCGCGGCGAGCCGGTCTTGACGAAAGCTTCAGCCGAGTACCTTTAGGCGGATTTCGCATGCCGCTCGACTTTTCTCTCACCGCTGAACAGCAGGCCATCCGTGAGCTGGCGCACGAGTTCGCGGTCAACGAGATCCGGCCCGTGGCCGCGCATCACGACGAGACGGAGGAGTTTCCGTACGAGGTTGTCAAGAAGGCGCAGAAGCTCGGCCTGACGCCGGCGGCCTTCCTGCCAGAGGAGTACGGCGGCCAGGGTCTGGACTTTCTAACCGAGCTTCTGCTCAACGAAGAGCTCCACTGGGGCTGTGCCGGCATCGCGGTCTGCATCCAGTCGATGGGGCTCGCGATCGCCGGTATTGGCGCGAGCGGCACGAAAGAGCAGAAGAAGCGATGGCTGCCGCAGTTCACCAATCCGGACAAGCTCGTCCTCGGTGGCCTTGGCCTTACCGAACCCGATTCCGGCTCGGACGCGCTGTCGATGAAGACCCGCGCCACGCACGTCGGCGACGGCTACGTTCTTAACGGCACCAAGCAGTTCTGCACCAACGGCGGCATCGCCGACTACCACGTCATCTACGCCAACACGGACCCGTCGAAAGGCCCGGCGGGCATCGCGTCATTCCTCGTCCCCAAGGGCACGCCCGGCCTGAAGATGGGCCGCAAGGAGCAGAAGCTGGGTGTGCGCGCAAGCCACACGGCCCAGGTCATCCTCGAAGACTGTCACGTGCCGCTCGACCACCGGCTTGGTGGCGAGCCCGACGCGGAGAACGCCGGGCCCGGAGCGCTGGGAGCCCTGATGACGCTCGAGGCGACTCGTCCCGGCGTCGCCGCGGGCGCACTCGGCATCGCTCGTGCGGCGTTCGAGTTCGCGCTCGATTATGCGCAGGAGCGGAAGCAGTTCGGCAAGCCGTTGTGGCAGCACGAGGCGATCGGTTTCAAGCTCGCGGACATGGCGATGAAGATCGATGCCGCGCGCCTCCTCATCTGGCGCGCCGGATGGATGGCGACCCAGGGTCGCGCGTTCGAGCGGGCGGAGGGATCGATGGCAAAGTGCTTTGCGGGCGATGTGGCCATGGAGGTCACCACCGACGCGATACAGGTCCTCGGCGGCTACGGGTACATCAAGGAGTACCCGGTCGAGAAATGGTTCCGCGACGCGAAGATCTATCAGATCTGGGAGGGGACCGCGGAGATTCAGCGGCTCGTCATCTCGCGCGCTCTCGCCGGCCAGCGAGCCACCATCAAATTGAGGGGATAGAACATGTTCGATCTCACGGGAAGGGTTGCTGTCGTCACGGGCGCCTCACGAGGCTTGGGTCGCCAGGACGCGCTCACGCTGGCCCGGCAGGGCGCCGACGTCGTCATCACCGATGTGCTGGTCGAAGATGACCCTGACCTACAGAAGACCGCTGAAGCTCAAGGCAGCGCGCTCGCGCAGTTTGCGGTGTCGTCGGGCTGGGTGCATTCCAACGCGACGGCGGAGGAGATACGCAAGATGGGGCGAAGGTCGCTCGCGATCAAGATGGACGTGACCAACCGCGAGCAGGTGCGCGACGTGTTGAAGAAGGTCAAGGACGAGTTCGGCAAGATCGACATCCTGATCAACAACGCCGCGACCCTCGACCACGCCGCGCAAATCCCGAACCAGTCGTACGAGCTATGGGATCGAGACGTGCGGGTCAACCTCACCGGTGCCTTCAACTGCACAAAGGAGGCGTGGCCGTACTTGGTGGAGAACAAGTGGGGCCGCATCATCTTCATGTCGTCAGTCGCCGGCACCCTGGGAGGGTTCGGCCAGGCAAGCTATTCGTCGACGAAGGCGGCGCTCATCGGGCTCGCAAAGACGGCGGCGCTCGAAGGCGGCCGGCACAACATCACCTCCAACGCGATCGCGCCGGGCATCATCGAATCCGAAGCGGGCAAGGCGGCTGCGCAGACCAATCCGCTGTACGAGCGCTTCAAGGCGCGCACGGTTTTCAAGCGCTTCGGGCAGCCGGAGGACATAGCGAACACGATCGCGTTCCTGTGTTCGAACGAGGCCGGCTACATCACCGGCGCGGTGATCGAGGTCGCGGGCGGCATCCCGCTCTTCACAGCCTGATGAGTGAGCTAGTCGAGATCAGGCGGGAAGGCCCGGTCGCGCGTGTCGTCATGCGTCGCAAAGGCAACAACGCGATCGCCGAGGACCTGATGGAGGACCTGGCTGCCGCGTTCACCATCCTCGGTGATGACCCCGAAGCGCGTGCGATCGTGCTCACCTCCGACTACGAGAAGTATTTCAGCGTGGGCGCGGATCTGACGATGCTCGGCGCCATCGACCGCCAGGCGCCTGATGCGGCGGACCAGATCGCGGCCTTCATGAAGAGGATGAACGCCCATTTCGCGACCATCGAGAGCTGCCCGAAGCCCGTCATCGCAGCCATCAATGGGCACGCACTCGGAGGCGGCAGCGAGCTCACGCTTTGTTGCGATTTCAGGATCATGGTCGAGGACGGAAGGTCGAGGATCGGGCAGACCGAGTCGTCGCTGGGCATCATCCCGGGCGCCGGTGGCACCCAGCGGCTGCCGCGCCTGATCGGCAAGGCGCGAGCGCTCCGATACATCATCGAATCCACCCGGCTTTCCGCCCGCGAGGCCGAGGCGGTCGGCTGGGTGGACCAGGCGGTCGCGCCCGAGGAGTTTCAAGCCGCTGTCGAGCAGCGCGCGCAGAGGCTCGCGAAAGCAGCGACATTCGCGATCGCGATGGTCAAAGACGCGGTCCGCCGCGGCTACGATCTCCCACTGGACGAGGCGCTGGCGATCGAGGCAGGCAACTTCGCCCGCGCCGCGCTCAGCACGGACGCGGCGATCGGCATCATGAGCTTCCTATCGAAGCAGGAGCCCGAGTTCACCGGGTCCTGACGATGTCGATTTTGCGCGGCACCAGTTCGTCGTATGACTGAAGCGGCGATCGAGACCGCCATGATTTGGAGATTCGCATGAAGTACGTCCTGATGTTTGCCGGTAGCGTCGATGAGCAGGAAGCCTGGGAGAAGATGCCCGAGTCCACACGAGCCGCTGGCTACGAGCGGGTAAACCAGTGGTTCGAGGAGCACAGCCGGGCGGGCCGGATCACCGGTGGCGCCGAACTCCAGGGTCCGAGCAGCGCCACCACCGTTCGCATCAAGAACGGCAAGGCTGTCGTCACGGACGGCCCGTTCATCGAGGCCAAGGAAATCATCGGCGGCTTTGCGGTAGTCGAGGTCAAAGACCTGGACGAGGCGCTCGAGATGGCCAAGACCTGGCCCGGTGGCGGCATCGTCGAAGTCCGGCCGGTAGTCGACCATTCCGAAGGCTGAAGAAACGCGCGCCAGCACCGACGATGCGGTCGCGGCGGTTTTCAGGGAGGAGGCCGGGCGGCTGACGGCGGCGCTGATGCGGGTGCTGGGCGACTTCGCCCTCGCGGAAGAGGTCGTCCAGGACAGCCTGGTGGCGGCGCTGGAGACATGGCCGGAGCAGGGCATTCCCGACAAGCCCGGTGCGTGGTTGATGACCACGGCGCGCCGGCGCGCGATCGACATCCTTCGCCGAGATACGCGATATCGCGAGAAGCTCGCACTGCTGGAGCGGTCCGCATTGACGCCTAAGCCGTCTGAAGCGGACGACCGCCTGCGCCTGATCTTCACATGCTGCCACCCGGCCCTGTCACAGGAGGCTCAAGTCGCGCTTACTCTGCGCGCGGTTGTCGGTTTCACGACAGCTGAGATCGGGAGCGCGTTCCTCGTGGCCGAGGCCACAGTCGCTCAGCGCATCGTGCGCGCCAAGAGAAAGATCGTCGACGCCCATATCCCATATCGCGTGCCCGAGGGGGACGAGTTGGCGGGCCGGTTGGATGGGGTGTTGTCGGTCCTGTACCTGATGTTCAACGAGGGCTATCTGAGCCGGGGCGCGCAGATCGCCATGCGGCGTGACCTCGCCGATGACGCGCTCTGGCTGACGCGCCTGGTCGCCACGCTGATGCCCGATCAGCCCGAGGTACTGGGCTTGCTCGCCCTGATGAGGCTCAATCTCGCGCGGTCAGAGGCGCGCTTTGACGCCTCGGGCGAGATGATCCTGCTGCCCGACCAGGACCGCAGCCTGTGGGATCACGCGGCGATCGCCGACGGGACCGCGACTCTGGAGCGCGCGGGCGCGATGCGGGCGAGTGGTCCTTATCAAGTCCAGGCCGCGATCGCGGCCCTGCATGCTGAGGCGGCGTCTTGGGCGGAAACGGATTGGCACCAAATCGTCATCCTCTACGACACGCTCGTGAGGATGGCGGACAGCCCGGTCGTGCGTCTCAACCGCGCGGTCGCGCTGGGCCATTTCGCGGGACCGGAGGTTGCGCTCGGTGAAGTCAACGACCTCGCCATCTCGTTGAGCGGCTACCACCTGTTCCATTCCACCCGCGCCGAGCTGCTCGACCAGGTCGGCGAGCCGGTCCTGGCTCGCGAAGCACGCCGCCGGGCCCTGGACCTGTGCCAGAACCCGGCGGAGCGCTCGCTACTGGAGCGCAAACTCCGGGCTTGAGAAACGCTTTCCGCACGTTTGGCGCCAACGGCTCGCAAGCGAGCATCGGATTACCCGTGTTTTGATCGATCCGCGCGGTATGGGAAGCGGTTAGCGCGAGTCTCCGGTCATGCCCAGCTCGGCGCTTTGGCGCCGAACGACCCCGAGCACCTCATCCACGCGCTTGGGGTCGCTGCCCAGGACGCGGATCACGAGCTCCTTCGTCTCGTAGTTTGGATACGAGCCGACCGAGACGTCGGGGAATTTCTCCTCGAGCTCTTTCATCAGCGGGTAAAGGCGGGCTTCGACCGCGAAGGTGAAGCGCAGCTCGCGAACTGTTGCGGCCGTGCCGTTGGACAGGAACTGCGGCTCGAGCTCTTCGGTGAATATCCCTTTCATCTCCAATGGCACCCCAGGCAGGACGAAGACCTTCTTGCTCTGCGCCTCATACACCACCCCGGGCGCCATGCCGCGCTTGTTCTTGAACACATGCGCCGGGTCGGCGGGGATGCGCGCCATCCGCAGGTTGCCCTCCGTCAGCTCCGGCGACTCCAGCAGCCCCGCTTCATGCATGCGTTGGACGCGTCTCTCGATGCGAGCCCGCGTCTCCTCCCAGATCACCAGCTCGCGGCCGAGCGCCTCCGCCACCGATGCGAAGGTGCGGTCGTCTGTGGTCGGCCCCAGGCCGCCGCTCACGAACACGTGCGTGACCTCGGGGTCGTCCAGCTCGCGCTGCAGCTGGTCCACGATCTCACGGGGCCGGTCGCGGATGGCGGTCATGCGCTTGACGGGAAAACCGAGCAGCCGAAGGCGCTCCGCGAGCCAGTGTGAGTTGGAGTCGAGCGTGAAACCGCCGACCAGCTCGTCACCGATCGCAACAACGCTGGAAGCGGGCATGCGGGCAACATATAACCTCTCGAGAGTGGAGCGCTTGCACGGCGTCGTTCGTGGCGATGTGCAGGGGGTCGGATTTCGCTACTTCCTCGTCCGCGAGGCCCACGGCCTCGGGCTGCGCGGCTGGGTGCGGAATCGCGACGACGGGTCGGTCGAGTTCGTCGCCGAGGGCCCGCGGCCGGAGTTGGAAAAGCTGCTAGGGGCGGCCCGCCGCGGACCCAGCCATGCGCGGGTAAGCGGCGTTCAGGCCGACTGGTCGTCCGCAAGCGGCGGCTTACAGCCCTTCGACCTGACTTTCTAGGTCACAATTCCTGATCGTTGATCGAGGTTCAGGGGCTCACCAAGTTCTACGACGAGCGCCCTGCGATCCAGGACGTGACGTTCTCTGTGCCCAAAGGCCAGGTCCTCGGGTTCCTCGGTCCCAACGGCGCGGGAAAGTCGACCACCATGAGGATCCTCGCCGGGTTTCTGGGCATGTCCGCGGGGAAGGCGAGCATCGACGGTTTTGACGTCTTCAGCCACTCGCTCGAGGTGCGCAAGCGAATCGGCTACCTCCCCGAGACAACCCCGCTGTACAACGAGATGCGGGTCGCCGGTTTTCTGGACCTCATGTGCCGGTTGCGGGGCGTGCCGCCCTCGAAGAGGCGGGCGCGCGTCGAGCACGCGATCGAGGTTTGCGGCCTCGCGGACCGCAGCTCGGAGATCATCGGCAGGCTCTCGAAGGGTCTTCGCCAGCGCGTCGGCGTCGCGCAGGCGATCGTCCACGACCCTAAAGCGCTCATCCTCGACGAGCCGACCGCAGGCCTCGACCCCGCCCAGACTCGTGAGACCCGCACGCTGATCAAGGAAATTGGCCGGCAGCACACTGTCATCCTGTCGAGCCACATCCTGTCCGAGGTTGCGGCTACCTGCGAGCGGGTGCTGATCATCAACCAGGGGCGGATCGTCGCCGACGACACGCCGCAGCGGTTGACCGAAGGCTTTGGGCGCGACCGCGGCCTCGAGATCGAGATGCTCGTTCGCGGCGAGGCGGATCTCGTTGACATCGAGGCCAAGTTGCGCGAGGTCGCCGGCGTCGACGGAGTCGTGGTCACCTCGGAGGGCGAGCAGCTCTGGCGCGCTGTCATAAGCGGCCGCGGTGCTGGACTTCGTGAAGAGCTGACGCGAGCGGCGGTCGAAGCCGGGCTCGGGGTGCGTGAAGTGCAGGCTCGCAAGCTCACGCTCGAAGACGTCTTTTTGAGCCTGACCAGCGACGACGAAACGTGAGCAAGTCTTCTAGGCGGCGCGCCCGGGCCAAAGTCCGCAAGCAGATTACCCAGCAGCGTCACGCCATCCCGGCTGCGCGCGCATCGACAGCGGTGGTGCCGAAGGCCCCGCCTCGAGCCCGTCCGACGGTCAAAGCGACGCCGGTCGAGGCCGTCGGGCCAGGCGCCGCCGACTCCGTCCACGCGATTCTGTGGCGCACCGGTCTCCTCAACGTGGCCGCCATCGCGCGAAGGGAGCTGGGCGCGCTCTTCGTGTCGCCGGTCGGATGGGTGGTCGCCGCCGTCTTCACGTTCCTCGTATCCGGCTTCGGCTTCATCGGCACCGTGCTCGCGGGTCAGCAGGCGACGATGGAAGGGGTCTCCAACATCATCACCGGCTTGCTCTCGCTGATCCTCATCCCGGTCCTGACGATGCGCCTGATCGCCGAGGAGCGCAGCCAGGGCACCCTTGAGTTGCTGCTGACGTCACCTGTGCGGGACTGGGAGCTTGCGGTCGGGAAGTGGCTCGGAGCGTTCGCCTTCTACCTGATGCTTCTCGCCACGACTCTCGTGTACGTGGTCTTGCTGGCCGTCTATGTGCCTGACAAGACCACCATCTCGGTGGCGGGCCTGTCCATAAAGGTCGGAGCGCTCGATTTCGGCCTCATCGCCGCGACCTATATCGGGATGCTGCTCGTGGGAGCGGCGTCGATCGCGATCGGCGTGCTGGCGTCGAGCCTGACGAAGAACCAGATCATCGCGTACGTCGTGTCTTTGCTTGGCCTCCTGGCCATCTGGTACACGGCATTCCTGATCGGCTTCTTCACCACCCCACCGCTGAGCCTGTTCTTCGACTACGTGGCCGGCTACTACCGCTACCAGTCGTTCAGCCTCGGCCAGGTCACGCTGCGTGACACGGTTTACTTCGCCAGCCTGGCCGCCGGCGCGCTCTTTTTGACCACGCGGCTGCTCGAGTCGCGGAGATGGCGATGAGCCGCTGGGCGCGGCGCGCACGCGCCGGATCGGTGAGCCTCGTTTTGACGCTGGTGGTGATCGGGCTGCTGGTCGGTGCCAACGTGCTGGCTTCGAAATCTACCCAAGCGGTGGATCTCACGCGTGGCGGGCTGAACACCCTTGCGCCCCAATCCGTGCTCGCGGCCCATCGGCTCACCGCCGACCTCCAGGTGATCGGTCTCTTCCGTGCCGGGGCCGGCAACGGTCAGACCGAGGCAGAGGCGCTCATCGGCCTGTACGCGGCGCAGAGCTCACACGTGAAGTACCGCCGCGAGGACTACAACGCCGACAGCGCCGACATCAAGCGGTATGCGGTCAAGGAGCCGAACACGGTCGTCCTCGACTACCGCGGCAAGACGCAGCTGCTCGCTCAGGGATCTCAGGGCGAGGTCGACTTCACCGCCGGCTTGCTACAGCTCGAATCGGATCGAGTGCCCCTTGTGTGCTGGGCGATCGGCGATGGGGAACGAGACCTGAAGGACATCAACCAGAGCACGGGATACTCCACCGTTGCCGACATCCTGGCCAAGAACAATTTCGCGACTCGAGACATGCTCTTGTCACAGCTCACGTCCATCCCGAGCGATTGCGACGAGCTTGCCATCGTGGATCCCACAACCGAGCTGCCTGCCGCAAGCGTGAAGGCGGTCGACGATTACCTCGGCGCGGGCGGAAAGCTCCTCGTTGCCGCCGAGCCCTGGACGAAGGAGGCGAACAGCACCGGGTCTCTCAACGCCGTGTTGAAGCCCTATGGCTTCGCGTTCTCCGGATCGCTCGTCATCGAGACCGACCCATCGCGGCGCTCGAGCTCCGACCCGACGATCCTGGCCGTGACCGCCTATGGACGTTCACCAATGACCACCGACATCCAGGGCCGGGTGTCGTTCTTTCCGCTGGCCACAGCGATCACGGGCGCGCAGGCCGCCGGGGTGACCGCGAATCCCATCGCGACCACGTCGAGCACGTCCTATGCGATCGCCCTGCCCCGTTCGGTCCAGGACCTGGCTCGCAAGGCGGGTGACGCGTCGGGGCCGTTCAACATCATGGAGAGCCTGGAGCAAACGGCCGGCTCCAAGCGGACTCGCATCGTGATCGTGGGCACGGCCGGCTTCGCCGAGAACCGCACGATGCCGCCCACCAACGACGACGCCAACCTCGAGCTGGCCCTGGCCTCGTTCCAGTGGCTCGCCGAGCAGGATTCCCTGATCTCGATACCGCCGAAAGCCGGACGCGCGCTGCCGCTCGCCCTCACGCAGCAAGACCAGAGCACCCTGATCTTCATCACCACGGTGCTCGTGCCCGGCCTGATCGTGTTCGGCGGCGTGATGGTGTGGTGGCGCCGCCGCGTGTTCAGTTGATGGTTCGTATACAGTTTCGCTCCGCGCCGCTTTTTTCGAGACTCGGGTTCGTGGAGAGGTAGGTGGATCCCA
>VBFD01000134.1:0-20697 GCA_005883585.1 Chloroflexota bacterium | reverse complement strand
GCAACGAGTGATAGCTTCCCTCCAACTTCTGTAACAAACGTTTCGGGCGGGCGGTAAGCCCGGGGAGGGGTACCAGTTGCAAGAAGAAGCCCATGCCGACGTTCGTGACCTGGCGAGGTTCGGGTATCAGCAGGAGCTGAGGCGAGTGCTGGGCGTCTACTCTAGCTTCGCCGTCGCGTTCTCGTACATCTCTCCGTCAACAGGCATCTTCACCCTGTTCATCCTGGGTATCGGCCTGGCGGGCCCGGCATTTTTCTGGAGCTGGCCCATCGTCGTCGTAGGCCAGCTGCTCGTCGGCCTGAACTTCGCTGAGGTGAGCGCGCACTTCCCAGTCGCCGGCTCCGTCTATCAGTGGACCAAGTACCTGTCGAACCGGACGTACGCCTGGTTCACAGGCTGGATCTACCTGTTTGCCGGTGTACTCACGGTCGCGGCCGTCGTGGCCACGGTCCCACTCGTGTTGATCCCGCTCCTCAACAACCTGGGCATGAGCATCGGCACGGACCCCGATACCGAGCGGAACGTCGCAGCGATCATCCTTCTGAGCACGACCCTGTTGAGCATCTTCGGCGTGAGGATCGTCGCCTTCGTCAACAACACGGGCGTCGTCTTCGAGATCCTCGGCATGGTCGTCTTCGCGCTGATCCTTCTGCTCTTCTACCACCACCAGTCCGTCAGCGTCCTGGTCGACGGCAGCTATCTCGGCTCGGGCTTCAACACACAGGCCGGGACCTTCCTCGCCGCCATGTTCATGTCGCTGTTCGTGATCTACGGCTTCGACACTGCGAGCACGCTCGCTGAGGAAACCAAGAACCCACGCCGAGAAGCGCCACGAGCCGTCCTCGCATCCATCGTCGGCGCCGCCATCATCGGCGCGATCTTTCTGTTCGCGACCATCATCGCGGTGCCTGGCGACATGGGCAAGTTCGTCTCCGACATCGGCGCCGGCAAGATTCCATTCCCACTGGTGACCATCATCGAATCCAACTTCCCGGGTTGGGCCGCCAACCTGTACCTCTTCGTCGTCTTCGCGGCGATCTACGTTTGCTGCCTCGCCATCCAGACCTCGACCATCCGCCTTGCGTTCGGCATGGCGCGCGACGGCAAGCTCCCGCTCGGAAAGTACTTCAACAAGGTGAACCCTGCGCTGCACACTCCGGTCGGCACGTGCATCGTGATCGGCGTTCTCGCCGGCCTCCCCCTCGTCTATTACGCCGGCGCGGGCACCATCGCCATCGGCGCGACCGGGATGATCTACCTGTCCTACATCCTCGGCAACATCGCCATCCTCCTCGCTCGTATGAAGGGCTGGCCAAAAGAATCGGCGCCCTTCAAGCTCGGCCAGTGGGGCACGATCGTCAACATCCTCGCCCTGGTCTGGGGAGTCGCCATGGAGATCAACTTCCTGTGGCCGCGCAACGCCGCGGTCGGTGGACAGAACCCTCCGCTCAGCGCACTGCCGAACGTGACGATCGGCGGCCCGATCGGCACCATCCCTGTGTTCGAGTTCACTCTTGGGGCGATCCTGCTCGTGGGCGTCATCTACTACCTGCTCGCCCAGCGCAACGCCCCCGAGACCCCGGCGATTCAGCCGGTGCAAGCCAGCGCCTGAGAACCCATAGGGGCCGGATGGAAACGTCCGGCCCCAAATCCTTCCTGGTGCCATGAATTGAAACCCCACGCGCAGGCTGTAGTCATCGGCGGGGGTGTGGGCGGCGCCGCCATCCTTTACTGGCTGGCGCGTCTCGGTTGGACCGACACGGTGCTGGTCGAGAGATCACGAGTCACCAGCGGCTCGACCTTCCATTCCGCCGGCCTGGTGGGCCAGCTGCGCGGCTCGCTCAGCCTGACCCGGATGATGATGAACTCGGTCGACCTGTACCGGAAGCTGGGCGAAGAGGTCGGCCTGGAGACAGGTTGGCACGAGGTCGGCTCGCTGCGGCTGGCCTCGAGCCAGGAACGCATGGAGGAGCTGTCGCGCCAGGCGGGATGGGCCAAAACGTTCGGGCTTCCCCTCGAGCTCGTGTCGGCACAGGAAGCCCAAAAGATGTTCCCGCCCATGTCGATGGACGGGGTCCTCGGCGCCGCCTATCTCCCGACCGACGGCTACATCGACCCCAGCCAGCTGACGTTCGCGCTCGTCGAAGGAGCGCGAAGGCGTGGCGCGGAGATCTGCGAGGAGACGCGCGTCACGGCGATCGAGACGGCGAACGGGCGCGTGAAGCGTGTCGTCACCGACAAAGGCGACATCGACACGGATTTGGTCGTCAACGCCGGCGGGATGTTCGCGGCCGAGATCGGGCGGTTGGTCGGAGTCACGGTGCCGCTGATCCCGATGGCGCACGAATACCTCATCACGACCCCATCCGGCTTGCCGCGCGACATGCCCACGATGCGCGACCCATCGCTGCTCGTCTACTACCGGCCCGAGTCGGGCGGCCTGATCATGGGCGGCTACGAGCGCGACCCTAAGCCGTGGGGCCTGGACGGCATCCCGGCCGACTTCAACGGCAAGCTGCTCGAGCCGGACTGGGATCGGTTCGAGCCGCTGATGACGAACGCGATCGTCCGCACGCCCACATTGAAGGACGCGAGCGTCGTCCGGCTGGTAAACGGCCCCGAGGCGTTCACCCCAGACGGCGAGTTCATCCTCGGCCCTACCGACGTGCGCGGCTTCTGGGTGGCGGCTGGATTCTGTGCCCACGGCCTCGCCGGCGCGGGCGGGATGGGGCGGCTGGTCGCCGAATGGATCGTGGACGGCAGGCCACAGCTCGACGCCTGGGAGATGGACTCGCGCCGGTTCGGCCGCCACTACATCAGCGGCGAGTACACGCTCGCCAGGACGCGGGAGGTCTACTCGACCTACTACGACGTCAAGTACCCCGGCCACGAGCGCAGCGCGGGCCGGCCGCTGCGGCTGTCGCCGGCCTACACGCGCCTCCAGGAGCTCGGCGCCGCGTTTGGCGAGAAGTCAGGCTGGGAGAGGGCGAACTGGTTCGAGCCGAACGCTGCGCGTGGTGACGAATCGCTCAGGCCAAGGGGCTGGGCCGGCCGGTTATGGTCGCCCGCTATCGAGGCTGAGCATCGAGCGTGCCGCGAGACCGCCGCACTCTTCGATTTCACATCGTTCGCCAAGATCGAGGTCCGGGGTCGCGGCGCGGCTGAGTTCCTGGAGCGCCTCACCGACAACCGCGTGGCTCGCTCGGTCGGCGCGCTTACCTACACGCAGATGCTCAACGAAGGCGGCGGCATCGAGTGCGATTTCACCGTCACGCGCCTGGCCGAGGACAGGTTTCGAATCGTCACCGGCACGGCGTTCGGCCAGCACGACCTGTACTGGATTCGCGACCACATCCCCGACGACGGTTCGGTGCAGGTCGAGGACGTCACGTCATCGCTTGCGTGCATCGGACTCTGGGGTCCGGCAGCACGCCAGATCCTGCAGCCCCTGACGACGGCCGACGTTTCCAACCATGCGTTTCCATACATGACCGCCCGGCAGCTGGCGGTCGGGTCGGTTCCTTGCTTCGCGCTCCGCGTCACCTACGTCGGCGAGCTCGGATGGGAGCTGTACTGCCCGTCGGAGTTCGGCCTGCGGCTGTGGGACACGATCTGGGAGGCCGGCCAACGGCACGGCCTGAGCGCCGGCGGTTACAAGGCCGTCGACTCGCTGCGGCTCGAGAAGGGGTACCGGGTGTGGGGCTCGGACATCGGGCCGGAGGTGAATCCATACGAGGCGGGCCTGGCCTTCACGGTGAAGCTCGACAAGGGGGACTTCATCGGGCGCGAAGCGCTGCTCAAAGCACGCGAGACGCAGCCGGAAACCCGGCTTGCATGCCTCGTCCTGGACGACCCGCGCTCGGTCGCGCTCGGTTCGGAGCCTGTGCGCATCGCCGGCGAGATCACTGGTCGCATCACCAGCGGCGGCTATGGATATGCGGTGGGGCGCTCGATCGCATACGCGTACGTGCCCGCGGCGGCGCGCCCCGGCACCCCCGTCGAGGTCGAGATATTCGGCACCTGGGTGCCGGGCCAGATCGCCGAAGAGCCGCTTTACGACCCCGCCGGCCAGCGGGTGCGGTCCTAGGAAGCGTGCTCGAAAACGAGCAGGTGCGCGGCAGCGTCGCCTTGACCGGAACGCTTGTCGTCTCGAAGAGCCAAACCCGCGGATTCCGCCGCGGCGGTGATCTCGGCCACCGGTCGGAGCTTGAACCCGTAAGGAGTCGTCGGCATGCGCGCCATGGCCTCCGGGTCGCCGATGCCGACAACGACTCGCCCAGAGGGCGTGAGGATTCGCGCCAGCTCGGAGAAAGCGCGATTCAGGTCGGCGATGAAATAAATCGTGTTGATCGTGATCGCCGCCTGAATCGATGCGTCATCGAGCGGCAGCTGCGTGATCGAGCCGGTGTGGAGGTGCAGGCGACTGCTCGCGACGTCGCGTCCGAACCGGCGCGAGGCCCGGCTCACCATCGTCGGCGAAAGGTCGACACCATGGACCTGACCCTGGTGCCCGACTCGTTCGAGCAGCATCTCCAGCCCCACGCCGCCGCCGAAGCCAAGATCGGCCGCGACCGCGCCCGAAGGAATTTCCAGCTCCCTGATCGCAATCGCTATCGTGCCGCGGTTGGAGCGGTTGAGCATTGCTCCGACCGCGCGTCCACGCAAGCCAGTGGGCAGTCCTAGTTGAGATGCAAACCCCGCCAGCATCCGGCTCCTCAAGCCCATCTGCGGATCCTAGGCGCCGGCCGGCTGGAAATTGAGCCGCGCGAAGTGTTTGGCAGCGTAGCCCTTGAAATCGAAGTCGAGCTCGGAGATGCCGCTCTGAAGCACGCCCCACATCGCTTCGCGAAAATCGGACATGAACTTCATCATCGCAAGCGACTCGACACGGGCCGCGGTCGACTCACCGAAATACTCGGCGAGCAGAACGTCGTCCTCCGCCGTCCCGAACTCGTGGTTGACGGAAAAGTTGGCGAGGTCGAAGAAGCGGTCGCCCATCCCCGCGTACTCCCAGTCGACGATCCTGATCTCGCCGTCGTCGAGGAAGTTGGCGTTGAGCAGGTCGTTGTGGCACGGGACGAGCGGCTGCGGTCCGCGGGCGACGCGGATGCGCTCAGACATGGCGTGAGCGGCTGCAAAGGCATCGGGAACTTGGACCCGGTGCGCCTCCGCCTCGCGCCGGTACTCCTCGACCACGGCATGCGCGTCGAAGCGGCCGGCGATCGGCGACGCGTCGTGGAGCTTGTGCAAGGCGGCTGCAACGCGCCGGATGGTCTGCGGCCGGCGCATTTCGAAAGGCGCGATCGGACGGCCCTCGATGAATCGGGTCACGAGCCAGCCCTCGTCTGGGAAGAATGCTGCCACCTCTGGGCCCAGCCCCACCTCCGCAGCGCGCAGGCTCGCTTGATGCTCGACCTCGCGATCGATCCCGAGAAGGCCAGTCTCGGCGCCACCCATCCGCAGCACGAAGGCCTGACCGTTGACCTCGATCTTGAAGTTGTGGTTGGTGATGCCCCCCGACAGGGGGACCACGGTCGCCCCCCGGTCGGGCCAGAGCCTCTCGACGGCGGCGCCAGCGTCCAACTACCGGAAGTATGGGCTGTGATTGAATGACTCAAAACGTGGGGGCTGACGAGCTGACGGCTCTTCGCGACCGGTTTGTGCCGCGCGGCGTCACGACCGCGCATCCGATCGCGGTCGATCGGGCGCAGGGCGCCGAGATCTGGGACACATCCGGCCGCCGCTACATCGACTTCGTCGGCGGGATCGGCGTCATGAACGTCGGGCACAACCACCCGCGCGTCATGGCCGCGGTGCGGGAGCAGCTGGATCGCGTCACGCACACCGCCTTCCAGGTCGTGATGTACGACTCATACGTACGCCTCGCCCAGCGCTTGTGCGAGGTCGCGCCGGGCGACCTGCCGAAGAAGGCGATCTTCTTCAGCACCGGAGCCGAGGCGGTGGAAAACGCGGTCAAGATCGCCCGTGCGGCCACCGGGCGCGAAGCCGTCATCAGCTTCAGCGGCGGCTTTCACGGCCGGACGCTGCTGGCCCTCAGCCTCACCGGCACCGTCAATCCGTACAAGCAGAACTTCGGACCGTACGCCGCGGAGGTCTACCAGACCCCGTTCCCATACGAGTACCGCGGCTGGAGCTCCGAGCAGGCGCTCGCCGCGCTGGACACCCTGTTCGAATCGGCCGTCTCGCCTCAGCGGGTGGCGGCGATCATCATCGAACCCGTCCTGGGCGAGGGCGGTTTCGTCCCGGCGCCGATCCCCTTCTTGCGCGAGCTTCGAAAGATCACCGAGCGCCACGGGATCCTGCTCATCGTCGACGAGATCCAGACCGGTTTCGGGCGCACTGGCAAGTTCTTCGCCATCGAGCATTCCGGCGTGACGCCGGACCTGGTCACGGTCGCGAAGAGCCTGGCCGCCGGCTTCCCGCTGTCGGCCGTGATCGGCCGCGCCGACGTCATGGATGCGCCCGCACCCGGCGGCCTGGGCGGCACGTTCGCCGGCAACCCGGTCGCCTGTGCCGCCGGCCTCGCGGTCATGGACGTCATGCGCGACGAGCGGCTGCCGGAGCGCGCCGCGCGAATCGGGTCGGTCGTCGAGGAACGCATGCGCACGTGGGCAGCCGAGCACGCGCTTGTCGGTGACGTGCGTGTCATGGGCGCGATGGCGGGAATTGAGCTGGTGCGCGACCGCAAGGAGAAGACGGCCGCCGACACCGAGACGGCACGCATCCTCGCCATCGCTCGCGAGCACGGGCTGCTGCTTCTGCGATCCGGCATGCACCACAACGTGATCCGCACGCTGATGCCGCTCACGATCCCAGACGATCAGCTGCTCGAAGGCCTGGACATCCTGGGCACTGCGCTGGCCGAGGTCGCCGGAGTTCCCGCGAGGAGTAAGAAATGAGCACGACGCTGAAGAGCCGAGAGATGTTCATCGACGGCAAGTGGGTGCCGGGCACCGGTCGCGACCACCAGGACGTCGTCAACCCCGCCACCGGCAAGGTCATCGCCTCGGTGCCGAAGGGAACCGAGGAGGACGCCAACCTGGCGGTCAGGGCTGCCCGCAATGCCTACGAAGACGTCTGGTTCGACACCACACCGCGCGAGCGAAGCGAGCGCTTGCTCCAGCTCGCCGAGGTCATCACATTGCACGGCGAGGAGCTGGCGCAGATCGAGTCGGAGAACGTCGGCAAGCCGCTGGCTCCGACCATCTCCGAAGAGATCCCGCCCATCGCCGACTGCTTCCGGTTCTTCGCGGGCGCCGCCCGCCTGCTCGAAGGCCGGGCCTCGGGTGAGTACATGAAGGGCTTCACGAGCATCCTTCGGCGCGAGCCGCTTGGCGTGGTCGGCTCGATAGCGCCCTGGAACTACCCGCTGATGATGGCCGCATGGAAGCTTGGCCCAGCGCTTGCCGCGGGCAACACCGTCGTCATCAAGCCGTCCGAATGGACGCCGCTCAGCCTGCTGCGCCTGGCCGAGCTGGCTGAGGACATCTTTCCGAAGGGCGTCCTCAACGTCGTCACCGGTGACGGCGAAGTGGTAGGCGCGGCGCTCGTCCGGCACCCGGGCGTGAACATGGTCTCGCTGACCGGCGATGTCGCCACTGGGAAGATCGTGGCGCGCGAGGCCGCCTCGACGTTGAAGCGCGTGCACCTCGAGCTGGGCGGCAAGGCGCCGGTCATCGTGTTCGACGACGCTGACCTCAACGCGGTCGTCGAGGGAATCAAGATCGGCGGCTTCTTCAACGCGGGCCAGGACTGCACCTCCGCGACGCGCGTGATCGCCGGGCCCCGGATTCACGACAAGCTGGTGAAAGACCTCGTGCCCGCGGTGGAATCGCTGAAGGTGGGCGATCCGGCCGCCAAGGACACCGACATGGGGCCGCTCGTCTCCGAGGAGCAGCTCGAGCGCGTATCCGGCTTCGTCGAGCGCGCGCGCAAGGCGGGAGCCGAGGTCGCAACCGGAGGCGCCCGCATCAAGCGAGCCGGGTCCTGGTACGAGCCGACGATCGTCCTCCCACCCGGACCGGACGCGGAGATCGTCAAGCGCGAGGTTTTCGGACCCGTGGTCACGATCCAGCAGTTCACCGACGAGGACCAGGCGCTCGAATGGGCGAACTCGGTCGATTACGGACTTGCTGCCTCGGTCTGGACACGCGACGTCGGCCGCGCGCTGCGGATGGCTCGCCGCCTTCAGTTCGGCACGGTGTGGATCAACACCCACATCCCTCTGGTCAACGAGATGCCGCACGGCGGTTACAAGCAGAGCGGCTACGGCAAGGACATGTCGATCTACTCGCTCGAGGAGTACACGCAGGTCAAGCATGTGATGGCATCTCTCGACTGAACACTTCACAAAAGCCGGCGGCCCTGCGCCTCGAGGGGGTGCGCAAGAACTACGGACAGGTGGTCGCGGTCGCCGGGATCGACCTGACCGTAGAGGAAGGCGAGTTCTTCACCCTCCTCGGCCCGTCCGGATCTGGGAAAACGACGCTGCTCCGGCTGATCGCCGGCTTCGAGCGTCCAGATGGCGGCAGGATCGAGCTGGGCGGACGCGACGTCACCGCGGTGCCACCGCACCAGCGCGAGACGAACACCGTGTTTCAGGACTACGCGCTCTTCCCCCACATGACCGTGGGCGACAACATCGGTTACGGGCTGAAGGTCAAGGGCGTCCCGGCGGCAGAGCGCAAGCAGCGGGTCGATCGCGCGCTGAGGATGGTGCGCCTGGTCGGCCTTGACAAGCGTCGGCCCAACCAGCTGTCCGGCGGCCAGCGCCAGCGCGTCGCCCTGGCTCGAGCCGTCATCAACGAACCCGAGGTCCTGCTCCTCGACGAGCCTCTCGGTGCCCTGGACCTCAAGCTCCGCCAGGAGATGCAGCTCGAGCTGAAGCGGATCCAGAAGCAGGTGGGTATCACCTTCGTCTACGTCACACACGACCAGGAGGAGGCGCTCACCATGAGCGACCGGGTCGCCGTGATGGCGAACGGGCGCATCGAGCAAGTCGGCCCGCCCGTCGATGTTTACGAGCGCCCGGCGACCGAGTTCGTGGCCGGGTTCATCGGCATCTCCAACCTCTTGACTCGCGACGGCGTCCGCTTCGTCGTCCGGCCGGAAAAGTTGCACATGCTGCGCGAGAACGACACTCCGGAACCAGGCATGACAGTCGAGCCCGGAATCGTGGAACAGGTCATCTACGTGGGGCAGTCGACCCGCTACAACGTCCGCCTCGACCGCGGCGAGCAGCTGGTGGCCGTGCGCCAGAATATGGAGGCTGCGGACGATGAGCTGCACTACGAGGGCCGCCGGATACGGCTCGGGTGGGCGCCCGAGCATACTTACGTGCTCGATCAACAGCAGCCGCCCGAACCGAAACCCGCGGCGGTAGAGACAAGCAAGGAGAGGTAGGAAGAATGAGATCGATCGAAGCCCCGGCCATGTGGGTACGGCTGGGAACGCTCGCCGCCGCGGCTGTGATCACGATCACCGCGTGCGGCTCGAACCCGACGACTGGCGGTTCGACCGCTGCGCAGCCCCCGACCGCCGGCATGAAGCCTCCGACCTCGGTCGGCCCGGGAGAAGGCCAGCTCAACCTCATCGCGTGGGAGGGTTACGTCGACGACTCGTGGGTGAAGCAGTTCACCGCCAACACCGGATGCAAGGTCAACGCCAAGTACGCCGGATCGTCAGACGAGATGGTGAGCCTCATGAAGGGCGGTGGAGGCGGTCAGTGGGACATGGTTTCGGCATCGGGTGACGCCGACCTGCGCCTGATCTACGGCGGTGACGTCAAACCGATGAGCACCGACCTCATCCCCGACTTCAAGAACTTCCAGACGTACTTCAAAGCTCCTGCCTACAACACGATCAACGGCATCCACTACGGCATCTCGCTGCAGTGGGGCCCGAACACCCTGCTCTACAGCACCAAGAAGTTCCCGAACGCGCCCACGAGCTGGAGCGTCATCTACGACCCGGCCAACAAGGGCCTGGTGACTGTGCCCGACAACCCGATCCAGATCGCTGACGCCGCGCTCTATCTCATGAAGACGCAGCCCAACCTCGGGATCAAAGACCCGTACGAGCTGACGCAGAAGCAGTTCGACGCGTCGGTTGCCTTGCTGAAGCAGCAGCGGCCTCTGATCAAGAAGTACTGGGGCACGGCCGGTGATGAGATCACGCTCTTCGAGAACGGAGACGTCGTCGTCGGAGCCGCGTGGCCATACCAGACCATCCAGCTCAAGCTAGATGGCAAGGTGGCCGTCGCCGACACCATTCCGACCGAAGGCGCGACCGGATGGGGCGACACATGGATGCTCGCGACCAACGCCCCGCACCCCAACTGCGCGTACCTCTGGACCGCGTACGTGAGCACGGCAAAGGTGCAGGCGGAGCAGGCGCTGTTCTTCGGCGAGACGCCGGTGAACACGATGGCGTGCCAGGAGATGGAGTCACTTCAGGCGGGCTCGTGCGCGCAGTACCACGCCGACGCGCCGGGTTCCTACTTCAACACGATCAAGTTCTGGAAGACGCCGATCGCCACCTGCCCGGACGGGAGCAGCAACTGCATCCCCTACGCGCAGTGGCAGACGGCCTGGACCACGATCACCGCGTAATTTGCACCGCGTGATTTGGCGGTAACGACTGCAGGGCGGCTCCGCAAGAATCGCGGGGCCGCCCCCCTCCAGGGCCTTTTCTGGCGTTTGCCCTGGCTTCGATCAGCGCTGCTGCTGACACCTCCTCTCGCCTGGTTCGTGCTCATTTACCTGACGTCTCTCGTCCTTCTGCTCGTGACGGCGTTCTGGACGATCGACACGTTCACGACCCAGATCGTCCAGGTCTGGAACCTCGACAACTTCGCGCTCATCCTCAACGAGCCCGCATATCGGCTGATCATCGGCCGCACCGTCGGCCTTGCGGCCCTGGTCACGATCACCGATGCCGTGCTCGCGTTTCCATTCGCCTATTTCATGGCTCGCGTCGCAACGCGACGGACCCAGACCATCCTGTTCGCGGCGGTGCTGCTGCCCCTATGGGCGTCTTACCTCGCGCGCGTGTACGCGTGGATCCTCATCCTCAACCACAGCGGAATCCTCAACTGGAGCCTGCAGTCGATCGGGCTCCCGCCGGCCAACATCGGCTACACGATCCCGGCGATGTGGATCGTCTTCTCGTATATCTGGCTGCCGTTCATGATCATCCCGACGTACGCCGCGCTCGAACGAGTGCCCGAGTCGCTCCTCGAGGCGGCGGCCGACCTCGGCGCGCCGCGATGGCGGGCCGTGCTCGATGTGGTGATTCCGCTCGCGATCCCCGGCGTGGTGGCCGGCTCCATCTTCACCTTCTCGCTGACGCTGGGCGACTACATCACGCCGATCCTGGTCGGAGGCGCCGGATCGACGTTCATAGGCAACGTCGTTTACAGCAGCGTCGGCATCGCCAACAACGTGCCGTTCGCGGCGGCATTGGCGATGGTGCCGGTGGCGATCATGGCTGTGTACCTGCTCATCGCCAGACGCCTGGGCGCCTTCGAGGCCGTGTAATTGGAAAGTTTCTGGACGAAGGTCGCACTCAGGATCTGGGTCGCCCTGATCCTTCTCTTCCTCTTCATCCCTATCCTCCTCATCTTCTTCTACGCGTTCAACACCTCCAACATCGAGAGCTGGCCGATACCCGGCCTCACGTTCAAGTGGTTCACTGCGACGTGGAACGACCCCGAGATCCGGACCGCTCTCGGGCTTTCGGTGCAAGCGGGGCTGGCGGCCACGGCGCTCTCCCTTGTGCTCGGCTCCTGCGCCGCGTTCGCCATCCACCGGATGACCTTCTTCGGGCGGGACGCCATCAGCCTGCTGTTCGTGCTGCCGCTGGCGCTGCCAGGGATCATCACCGGGATAGCGCTCAATGCGTTCTTCAGCTTCGGCGCCGTGCGGCTTTCCTTCTGGACGATCGTGGTCGGGCACACGACGTTCTGCATCGTGGTCGTCTACAACAACGTGCTCGCGCGATTGCGGCGGAGCCAGGGATCGCTCATCGAGGCCGCCATGGACCTCGGCGCGAGCGGCTTTCAGACCTTCCGGGACATCACGCTTCCGCTCATATCGACGTCGGTGGTGGCCGGAGCCATGCTGGCGTTCGCGCTTTCGTTCGACGAGGTCATCGTCACGACGTTCACCGCCGGCGCGCAGAACACGCTGCCCATCTGGATCTTCGGCGCCATCCGGCTAGGGCAGAGGCTGCCTGAGGTGAACGTGGTCGTGTCGTTCGTGATCCTGGTCACGATCGTGCCGGTCGTAATCGCCGCGCGCCTCACCGGCGGGGGCGGCGCGGCGAGGGTTCCCGCCGCTCCGCTGAGTGTCGAGTCCTAGTGGATGAACATCGGGATGACGATCGACGCCATCCATAGGGCTAGCCCGACCGCGATCATGCCGATCTTCTTGTAACGCCAGCCGATCGCGGCGAGTACGAAGGCGACGAACGCCAGGATCAGGAGGATGACGCTGAGCGTGATGCCCGAGAGCCGAGGGATCAGCTCAGCCAGAGACCAGAGCGCCAGACCCACGGCGATCAGATCCGTTTTCTTGTAGCTGAGGCCGATCGCGGCAACCACGAAAACCACGAACGCGATGATCAGTAAAAGCTCGCTAAAACTCATAGGCAGATTATCGAGCCCCGGATAGGCCCCATTGCGTCAAAGCCTGCGTCAAAATAAGGCCTTCTTCAGGCCGGGTTAAGGGAGGGCAACCCATGAAGCGCTGGCTGTCTTTGACCGTGTCCATCCTGGCTCTCGCTGCCGTGCCAATGACGGTGAGCGCCGGGCCGGATTCCGTCCATTACGGCCCCATCAGCAGCGGAACGCCCGATTCGGGCACCTGTGGCAACAGCTGGGCCGACGACACCTACATGCGGGTCTTCGACGCCGCGACGTCGCCGAACACAGATAGCACTTACAACGCCACCGAGACCTTCATCAGCGCCCGATTTGTAACCGTGGCGGGCCCTAGCCCCGATGCCTGCGACCCCAGCGGGACGAAGGGAAGCACCATCGATTCGGGTGTGGCCGGCAGCTTCTCCGGCAACTTCATGATCGTGGTCAGCCACGGCGCGTTCAACCCCAACGCCACCTGCGACTCGGGATGCGACACCACCAAGGGATTCGTGGCCACTGTTTACGGAGCAGCGGCGACCTATGACATCCCCAGCTTCGGGTTCACCTATCACGCCAACGGTCCCGGCCTGATCCAGCGAGAATGGCGCAACGCGTCCGCCGACCAGGGTGGGAACGGAGGCGATATCAGGACGTCTTAGGTCGCTCCAGGTCGCCCAACAAGTGAATACCCCAACTTGCGGGCAGCAGCCCATCTGAGATCACCGACGCCCTGAACATGAGGCCGTTGAAAGCCAGGTAGGTGGGATCCCGAACTACCCGGAGCTCAGAAACCGCCATCCCGACGCGACCGGCCAGCGCGCGAATCGTCCGCTCGGTGTTGGCACGGTACTGGACCGGAAACGTGTCCGCCTCGACACGGCCGTAAAGGCGCGGCACCAGCCGGCGCTGCAGCTGGGGCAATGCACGCCCAAGGCGGTTGAACGCCAGCAGCGGGTTCCGCAAGTTGGGCGTAAGGAAGACGAAGTGCCCGCCAGGCCGAAGCACCCGCTGCACCTCGCCGAGCACGCGCTCAGGAGTGCGCAAATGCTCCAGCACCCAGACTGACACGACGAGGTCGAACGTATCGCCGGCGAACGGCAGGTCCTCGCCACGACCTGTGATCACCGGCATGCCGCGAGTGCGACGCTCCGCGAGGGATGGCTCGTCGGGGTCGAGGCCCGCCGCGAGCTTCACGTCTCGCCAGAACAGCTCGACCACCCCGCCGCGGCCGCACCCGAGGTCCAGCACCCGGCTCTCGGGAGTCAGGTGGCTTCGCACCAGTGCCTCGAGCTGCTCATTGCTCGTGCGCCAGCCCGGCCGCATGGCTCGGTAGCGCTCGCGGTAGGAGTTCTGGACGTCCAGCGGCAGCGCTGGTTTCTGAGCCACGGCGGCATTATGACGAGAGCCCGCCACCCGAGGCAGCGGGCTCCCCGACCTTACAAGACGCGCGTTACTTGATCGAAATCACGGTCGGACCGAGGTTGCCGAAGTCGCATGGCGGCGGAACTCCCGACGCCACAAAGGTGTTCGGGCAGGCGAACACGTTCACTGTGGCCAGCGCCGCTCCATTCTTGAACGGAAGGCTGACCGGGTAGAAGTTCGGCGTCACGACGATCGTGGCCGTGTTGACGGTGGGCGTTGGCGTGAGCCCCTCGTCGCAGATGGCGGTCCCATTGGCAAATCCGAAGCCGCTGACAATGGTCTTGCCGCTGGTCCTTTCCTGAACCCCGCCGCTGATGCCGCTCGACATGAAGACGTCGAACCCACCAGTGTTGGGGTCGAACACCGGCCGGCACACGTATGTGACCGTGAGATTGACGGCGAAATGGGCGACCAGCGACGAGTCCGTAATCGCCAGACCGTCGACACCGCCGCCTCCTCCACCACCGCCACCCGCCGCCTCAGCATTGATCGAGAGCTTGCTGGCGGCGTTCCGGAGCGCCGCCGCTCCGGGTGCTGTGCTCGACATGGCCACGGCCGCGACCACGCCGGCTGCTAAGACTGGACTGAGCGCAAATGCAAGACGTTTGAGGCTGAACATTGTGTCTCCTCGAGACAAACCAGACGGACCCCCTGGGGCTCCCCAGATTCATCGCATAGGCACGGCCCTCCGGTCCCGAGCAGACCCCCTCAGCCATCCTCAACGGACGGCGGGCGAAAGCGTTTCGGTCAGAAGCCGACCGGTTCGCGCACCAGGATCACTGTCGTCCGGCCCGGATTGAAGTCGCGCTCGAGGATCAGGATCCGGGTCAGCTTGGTGCCGATGCCCATCTGCTCCCTCAGCCGAGCGTCCTCATACGGCTGGACGTAGTCGGTGATCCGGCGCATGGCCGTGTCGAGGTCCGGGACGATCTTCTGACTCCCGATCACCAGGATCAACGTACCGGCTCCGCTCGCGATTGGCCCGATCTGGCTGCCGCTCGCTGAAGCCACGAGCACCTGCCCGGATTCGGTCACGGCCTGGGCGCTGCCCAGCATGTAATCGGGCGACGAAGCGAGCTTCCTGATCTCTCGCATCTGCGTCTTCCGGTCCATCACGAGAGTCCGCTTCCGGATGAAGTCGTAGCGGTCACTCTCCATCAGCTCTTTGAACAGGCCGATGTCTTCCAGGGTCTTGGACTTGCCAGAGTGGACCTCGGCCCCCTCGGGAAGGCGCTCCAGGACGGCTGCCTTCGCTTCAGCCGCGGTCCCGACGATGACCACCTCGAAATTTCGTTCCCGCAGCCGTTCTGCGAGCGCATCCAGAGCTGCCTCGGACGCGGGGCGGGCGAAATCGGTCGTGGATGCGGCCATCTGGGATTATCTCCTGAAATTAGTTGAAGCTTCAATAATATAGCTGGACAGTATTCCAGGTGTCAACCTATACTTGGATCGATGGCGAAATCCACGAATCAGGAAGCTATCGTCCGGCTGTTGATGGACGTGAGCCGGAACCTGACGAGCCACTATGATGCCAAGCTCGCCGAGCTCCACTTGACCCTTCCCCAGGCCATGCTCCTGCGACAGCTCGGCGACGCACTGCCGATGAACGAGGCCGCGGACAAGCTGCACTGCGATCCGTCCAACGTGACCGGCATCGTCGATCGGCTGGAGGCGCGCGGACTCATCGAGAGACAGCACCTCACCACCGACCGCAGGGTCAAGCACCTCGCGCTCACGCCGGCGGGGCGTCGGCTACGCAGCCGTGTGGAAGCGGTCCTCTCGGCGGCTCCGGGCGTGTCCGACCTCGGCGCCTCGGATCAGGCGGCGCTGCTGTCTCTGCTCGGCCAGATCAAGAGCTGAAACCCTCGAGCGCGTAGGCCAGCGCCTCTTCGAAGCCAAGGGCGTGGCCCGCGTCCCACGCGGCCTGCGCCCGGTCGGCCGGCAGCGCACGCCGTGCCGCATCCTCGAACGCCGACGTGAACTGGTGCCATGTCGCCGGCGGCTTCTGGCCGGTGGATTCGAACATCGCCCTTGCGGCCCCTGCCAGCCGGAGCGCGCGTTCGGCGCTACCGTCGGCAGCGGCGATGCCCGCGAGCATGTCCAGCGACCAGGCTGAGCGGCGGTCTCGCAGGGAGAGCCCGATTTCGATCGCCTCCCGGATGGATTCGCGCGCGGTCGACATGTCGCCCTGGGCCATCGTGACCGCGGCGAGGAAGACCAGGCTCATGGCAGATTCATCGCGACGGCCCTTCGCGCTCCTGACCTCGATGCTCTGCCTGAACAGAGACTCCGCTTCGGCGGCATTGGAGCGTTGGCTCGCGACCATTGCCAGCTGGTGCAGGACCTCGCCCTCTTGCTGCGCATTGCCATCCTCTCGGCTGAGACGCAGCGCCTCGAGCAGAGATGTCTGCGCGGCATCGAGCCGCTGTCGTGCGCTGTCGAGCAACCCTGAGAGAAAGAGGGCGCGCGCCACGCCGCTGCGGTCCCTGGCTTTCTCGGCACGTTCGAGTCCATCCCGAATACGACTCTCCGACATGTCGAAGTCACCGGCTACATATGCGAACGTGCCGGCGTCCAGGAGTCCTGACCGACGCAGTGGGCTGGCTTCAGGAACGCGGCCCAGCATCTGCTCCAGAGACTGGCGGGCCTCCGCGATGTGGCCGCGCAGAAGCCAGAAGGCGTAGAGCGCGTTTGCCAGCCTCAAGCCCATCTCGACATCTGATCCGGCCGACCAGCGCAGGGCCGCGAGCAGGTTGTCGTGGTCATCTTCGAGCCGGTCGAGCCAGGCGGCCAGCTGGCCTGGCTGCCGCGACGCTGCCAGATGCAGGTAGAAGGCGGCGTGACGCGACTGCGTGCGCTCGACCTCGTCGGCGGCACGGAGCCGATCGAGCGCATAGTCCCGAATGGTGTCGAGGCAGCGGTAGCGGCCGTCGACCGCCAGCACCAACGATTTCGAAACGAGCTGACCGACGAGGTCGACAACGTCTCCAGGTGGCAGGCCCGGGTCGGTGCACACCTGCTCGCAGGCCGGCAGGGAGAAGTAGCCGGCGAAGACGGCAGATCGCCGAAACAGCACCTGTTCCGGAACCTCCAGCAGGTCGTGGCTCCAGTCGATCGTCGCCCGCAGCGTCTTCTGGCGGGTCGATGCCGTGCGGCTGCCGCCGGCCAGGAACGCTAGACCGCTCTCGAGGCGTTCAAGGATCTCGTCCACGGTCATCATCGGAACCCGGGCCGCGGCCAGCTCCATCGCCAGCGGAATCCCGTCGAGCCGCTCGCAGATTCGCGTCACCGTAGTGACGCCCGAGCCGGCCAGCACGAAGTCAGGCGAGCTGGCATGGGCGCGATCCAGGAACAAGCGGGTCGCCTCCGGCACCGACAGCGGGGGCACGCGCCACACCGTCTCGCCGGGAACTTTGAGCGGTTCCCGGCTGGTGACGACCAGGTGCAGGTCGGGGCAATCACTGAGGAGATGAAGGGCAAGCCGCGCGGAGGCCGCGATCAGGTGCTCGCAGTTGTCGAGCAGGAGCAGGAGCTTCTTGTCGCGGCAGTGCTCGACCACCGTTTCCAGAGGGGCGCGCCCAGCCTGCTCCTGAAGCTCCAGGCCGGCGATAGCGGCCCGCGGCACGAGGCCTTCGTCGACGACAGGCGCCAGGTCGACAAACCAGACGCCGTCAGGATGCCCGTCGATCAGCTCGCCGGCCAGCTCCTCCGCAAGGCGCGTCTTGCCGCACCCGCCAGGACCGACCAGCGTCAGCAGCCTGGTTCCCGGCTGCATGTGTTTGAGCTTCCGGAGCTCGTCCTGGCGGCCGACGAAAGTCGTCAGCTGGATCGGCAGGTTGGAGAGACGCCGCGGCAAGGACCGTATCGGCGGAAACCGAGCAGGATGGTGAAGATCGGCCAGCTGGAAGACCTGTTCGGGGCGCTTGAGGTCCTTGAGGCGGTGCAGCCCGAGATCCCATAGCTCAGAGCCGGCCGGTAGCTCGTCCACCACGAGCTCATGCGCCGCCTTGCTCAGGACGATCTGGCCGCCATGGCTCGTGGCGAGCATCCGGGCGCAGCGATTGAGGGCCTGGCCGAAGTAGTGACCCCCTCGAAGCTGGGCCTCGCCCGCGTGGATGGCGACCCGCAGCTGTAGATTCACCCCTGGAGGCCAGGTCGCCGCCGCGATCTCGCGCTGGATCTCGAGAGCGCATGCCGCAGCCCCAGCCGTCTTCCGGAAGACGGCCAGGACGCTGTCTCCCTCGCGGCCCGCCTCGACCAGGGCGCCGCCGTGACGCTCGACCGCTCGGCCAACGATCGCGTCGTGCTGGACCATCGCCTTGCGCATGGCGCCGGGCCGCTCCTCCCACAACCTGGTGGAACCCTCCAGATCGGTGAGCAGGAAGGCAACGATCCCTTCAGGCAGGGCGGCCATGGCAGGCATGACAGTAACTCAGGGACGTGATAGATTCCGCCCGTGCCAGTTCCAATGACGGTCAGGAAGGACCTGTTCAACATCGAGGGACAGCTCCGCCGGATCGCGGTGCTGCTTCAGCGCGTCGGGGAAAGACCGGAAGGCAACAAGCCGCACCCCGAGCTGGCCAAGGTCGCCAAGCTGTTTACAGGCATCGGTGACACCCTCGAGAAAAGCGTGACGTCCGGCCGCGGCGTCACCTCAGCGCAGGCCAGAAGCATCGCCACCAAGCTCGAGGCCGCGGCAGCAGCCATCCGGAAGAACGCTTAGGCCTCACGCACCGGCTGGCGCGACTCCCCCTATGGACGCAGCGGCAGGCCCGGGAGCGGTACCCCCATCACCGAGACCTTGGAATTCGCGCCCCCATCGAATAAAGACAGGTTGCTGATGTAGAGCGACTGCCCCTTGAAAACAAGGCTGGCGTCGAAGTCGAATGCGTTGGCTCCGTTCCCGGTATATCGGTGGATGATCGAGCCGCCGTCTGGAGAAAGCACCTGGATCTCGTTGCTCAGGTTGGCGCAGACATACAGGTTGCCGGCGACATCGAACATGATCCCGTCGGCCCGGACCAGCGCGTCAGTCGAGCCTTCCCTGGCATTCAGCGTGGTGCCATCCGCAAAGATCTCGGCACTCCCTGCACTGCCATCGGCAAGGACCGGGATCCGGATAATGCGCCGCGTCGACGTGTTGGCGACGTACAGGAATTTCTGGTCGCGGTCGAACGTGACCCCGTTGGCTCCGAAGGGAAATTCCGGTGCGGGCAGCAGCAGCGGATCCGCGCTCCAGGTGCTGACGGAGCCGTCGGGTGCGACCCTCGTGATGGTTCCCGCATACGAATCCGAGACGAAGAGGTTGCGGTGGCGATCCTGCGCGATGCCGTTGGCGGCGGCGAAACCGAGGGCGAGAACCGTGACCTGGCCCGATGCCGGATCGACCTTGAGCAGGCGGCCGTTGCCCGCGACCCCGTTGGCGTAGTCGACTACGTAGAGGCCCTGGCCAGGTTCGAAGAGCGCCCCAAGTGTGTTGGTGACGCCGGCGGGCCCAGGAGCGATCGGTATCTCGCGTATCGCGCCAGCCGTGCTGATGACGCAGATGTTGCTGGGACCGGTGCCGCCGAAGATTCGCGGCGCCGAAGTCGCATATACGTTGCCAACCGGGTCGATCGCGATGCCCTCGGGATTCGGGCAGTGCCCGTTGAGGTTGGCATAGTTCTGCACCACACCCGGCGCCAGTCCGCCGGCAAGGGCACTCCCGGGAATTCCAACAGCCACGATCAGAATGGCCAAGATCAAGAGCAACCTATTCATCACATACACTCCCCATCAAGCCGGCGAGGCGACATACGACCAATATCACGCCGCGGCGTGGCCGTCAATCGTTGAAGCCGGCGGCCTCAACTGCCTATTTCGTCGCCCCGTAATCGCTGCGCAGAAGCTCGGGCACCCGCGAGACAAAGCCGTCCCAGAACTGGAACAACATCTCGAACTCGACCGGCTCGCTCGGCCGGTGGGCGGGCTCGGCGGCTCGGTTGATGTAGGTCAGGACTTTATCGCCGACCATGTCGAAGTTCACGTCAGCGCAGTCGAGCAGCAGCTGCATGACGCTCGGGTCCAGCAGCATCACCCCGCACCGGCGGTCCTTGGCCCTGACTGTGAACCGTTTGTCGAAGTCGATCGACTCGAGCTCCAGTGTGGGCGGGCCCCCGATCACGATGGTGCCCAGTTCCCGACGGGTTACGGACACATATGGGACGTCCAACCCGGTGACGATGAAGGCCAGTAGTGTGAAGAACTGAGTGTGCTTGCCGGCGGGACGCATGTAGTCGGCGACCGCGACGGCGTGGTCGGGGGACGCGTACGAATTCGTGAGCAAACGATGGTCGATGTTGCCGAGCATCGCGAAATCGCTGGGCAGCGCCCCGGGCACCAGGCCGCGCCGTGAGCACAAGGCCGCGATCGCCTGCTGTCGCGCCCGCAGCAGCGGCGCCTGGCGGCGAAAGAGTATCGCGATGAAGATGACGCCGCCGATCGTCACCGCCACAGCGACCGACATGGTGACGACCAGAACAGGCAAGCCGGGCACGGCGCCGCGAGTCTAGCTCGTCAATGGGTCGATGAAGCTGTCTCCCGGTCAGGCGGATGAAGCGGACAGCTGAACCGTG
>VBFD01000133.1:0-43276 GCA_005883585.1 Chloroflexota bacterium | reverse complement strand
GCAGCGCTGGACCGGAGCTGGTCGTGTAGCCCTCGTTGAAGACGAGATACAGGACGTGCATGACCACGCGGAGTCGATCTGCGCGCTCCGGTTCCGGAGGCAGGTCGAAGCGTGCGCCGCTGCTCCTGATGCGTTCCTTGGCACGGCTGATGCGCTGCGCCATCGTCGCTTCCGGAACCAGGAACGCTCGCGCGATCTCAGCGGTGGTGAGGCCGCCGACCGCACGCAGCGTCAGTGCGAGCTGCGAAGGCGCCGACAGGGCTGGGTGGCAGCACATGAATAGAAGGGCGAGCGCGTCGTCGTGGTCGGGGCCCGGTTCAGGGTGCAGCTCGAGAGCCGCCGCGCTTTCCTCTCGACGCCGCCGAGCGCCCTCGGCACGCCACGTGTCGACCAGGCGGCGCGAGGCGACAGTGACCAGCCACGATCGCGGGTTGTCGGGCACGCCTTGCGCGGGCCACTGCTGCGCCGCCGCGAGCAAGGCTTCCTGGACCGCGTCCTCGCAAGCGTCGAACTGCCCGTGACGGCGCACCAGCGCGCCGAGGACCTGCGGCGCGAGCTCGCGCAGCCGGTCCTCGATTCGCGTTTCCAAAGCTCAGAGTTCGGGTGGTGCGTCCATGACCGGGCGCACTTCGATGGGCACCTTGACGAAGTCGACGATCCGCGAAGCGATCTCGATCGCGCGCGCCTCGCTTTCGACGTCGACGATCCAGTAGCCGACCAACGACTCCTTGGATTCGGCAAACGGTCCATCGGTTGCGACAGAGATGCCGTTGACGAACCTGACTGTCTTCGCCTGGCTTCCGTCAGCAAGTCCCTCAGCGCTGACGAATTCGCCGGACTTCTTCAAGTCTTCGTCGAGAGTTGTCATGAACTTGATCATCTCAACCATCCACTCCCTGCCCATCGCAGCCAATCCGGCCTCGGCCGACCCGAACGTCATGATCATGTACTTCATCTCATCACTCCTTGCAATGCAGTCGGAGCCGCCAGGCGGTTCTCGACATCCGAGTGGGTCAAAAGGTTGGCCGCCGTTCGTACAGCGCGCGCGTTTAAGCCCGGGCCGCGTCCTTCAGCGAAGAGACGTAGGCGGCGGCCGCAACCGCGGCCGTGGTGCCGTCCCCGACGGCGGTGGCGATCTGCTTGGTCAGCTGCGCGCGCACATCGCCCACAGCCCAGATCCCCGGCTCGGAAGTCTGCATGTTGCGATCCGTGAGGATGTACCCCGCGTCGTCGTGGTCGACATGGAACTTGAACAGCCCAGAGTTGGGCACGAACCCGATGAAGATGAACACCCCGCCGACCAGGAGCTCCTTGTCCGAGCCGAACTGCTCGTACTTCACCGACTGCACCTTGCCGTTGCCGACGATCTCCTTCACGCCGGCCTCGAGGATGAACTCGATCTTCGGGTTGGCGCGAGCCCGGTCGATGAGGATCGGTTGCGCGCGCAGCTGGTCGCGCCGGTGAAGGATGTAGACCTTCTTGGCGTAGCGCGTCAGGAAGTCGCCTTCCTCGACGGCCGCGTCCCCGCCGCCGATGACCGCCAGCTCCTCACCTTTGAAGAAAGCGCCGTCGCAAACCGCGCAGTAGCTCACGCCGCGGCCCTGGTACTCCTTCTCGCCCGTGACTCCGAGGTAGCGCGGCAGGCCTCCAGCGGCCAGGATCAGGGCAGGCGTCCGGATGTCTTCGCCAGACTCCAGGCGCAGGACCTTGACGTCCCCGTCTTTGTCAATCTCCTTGACCGGCTCGAACTCGCGGATGTCGAGCCCGAATTTGCGCGCGTGGTCGCCCATCTTCGTCGCCAGCTCGCTGCCGAAGATGGACTCGAAGCCGGGGTAGTCCTCGACCAGCTCAGTGTTCAGCAGCTGGCCGCCCAGCGGGCCGCGGTCCAGCAGAAGGGTCTTCAGGTTCATCCGGGCCGTGTACAGGCCGGCCGCGAGCCCGGCCGGGCCGCCGCCCACGATGACCACGTCGTACTTGCTCACTGCACCAATTCCAATTGCGCCAGGGGGGTTGGTATTCCTAAGCCCTGGGCTACCCAAACTTGTACTGGGCGCCATAGCCGCCCCGGGGGCTGTGGCAGGCGATGTTGTCGAACGGGCACCCGATCGAGCAGGCGCCGCACTCGATGCAGTTGCCGGAGCTGACCAGCGTCTTCTTCTGCTCCTCGTTCCACTCGTAGACGCCGGCGGGGCAGAAATGGGTGCAGTACTTGCCCTTGCAGTCGTTGGCGCAGACGGCCTGGTCGACGATCTCTATGTGGGGGCGCCCGGTGTCCTCTTTGTACTTGACGGTGAACAGCTTCTCGGTGAGCTTCTGCATGGCCCGGCCCTAACTCTAGCCCGCGCCGAACCGTTCCCAGACCCGGCACATCAAGCGGATGGTGTTGATGTAGTCGTCGGCGTGGATGTTTTCGTTGGGAGCGTGGATGCGGTTGTCGGGGCGCCCGACCCCGACCGGCAGCACCGTCGGCACGCCAAGGTCGGACACGACCGGGTGCATCGGGCCGGTTGCCTGCATGAACGGCCAGAGGACGGGCTCGCCGTGGAGGTCCTTCACACACTCGATGACGCTGCGGGCGACCTCGGAGTTGGGGTCGGATCGCGCGGGCTTCTCCGCGTCATGGCCGAAGATCTCGACCTTCTCGAACCCGTGCGCGTCGAAATGCTTACGCAGGCGCAGGAGGATGTCCGCCGGATCCTGGTCGGGGATGAGCCGGAAGTCGAGCTTGGCCGTCGCTTCTGCGGGAAGCACGGTCTTCGACCCCGGGCCCTGGTAGCCAGTGGTGATGCCGGCGATGTTGCACGTCGGCGTGAAGAGCAGCTGCTCGATCACGTGCTCTGGTGCGGGGTCGCGGATGAGGCGATCGAATCCCACGAGCTTCTTGCGCTCGTCGATCTCGGGGTCGATCTTCGCCATCATCTCCCGGTCGGCATCTGTCGGCTCGACCACGCGCTCGAAGAAACCGTCGATGCGGATGTTCATGTCCTGGTCGCGTAGGCTGCCGAGCGCCTCGACGAGGTACATCGCCGCTGACGGATAGATCGAGGCCAGGCCCGAGTGCTGGTCGAAGTCGAGAAGCTTCACGCGCAGCTGCACGTAGAGAAGGCCGCGGCACCCGAACTGCAAGGTGGGCCGCCCGGCCGCATCGAACGATGCGCCGGATTCCCACAGGCATCCGTCGGCGCGAAGCTTGTCCGCGTGCTTGTGAGCGATCTTCTCGAAGGTCATGGAGCCGATCTCCTCTTCCCCCTCGACGAGAAACCGCAAGGTGACCGGGATCTCGCCCAGCCCCTTCAGGGTTTCGAGTGCGTGGATTCGCGCCATGACGTCAGCTTTGTCGTCGGCGACCCCGCGCGCCACGATGCGCCCGTCTTTCTCGACCGGCTGGAACGGATCCGAGTCCCACAGCTCGATCGGATCCACGGGCTGAACGTCGTAGTGCTGATAGAGCAGCAGCTTGCGTCGACCCGCGCCCGGCACCTCCGCATACAGCGCGGGCATGCCTCCCTCGTCCAGCGTCTCGACGCGGTCGGTGAAACGGCCGAGGCGCTCGGCGATCCAGTCACGAGCCGGCGTCACAGCATCCAGCCCATGGTTCGAGATGCTCGGAAAGGCGCAGAGCTCCTCGAGCTCCTCTATGAAGCGGCGGGTGTTCTTCTCGATGTACGCGTCGACGGCGCTGGTTGAGATCACGACCTCATTCTTTCACTGCCCGTACGCTAGGCGCCATGCCAGATTCCATCCCCCCACCCGACCGGGCTGCTTCGCAGCCGGGTCGACCTCCCCGCGAGGCGGGGAGGGAGTTCCACTTCTCGCCACGACCGAATCGCGCCGCCGAGATCAATTGGCGAAGCTGGTCCGAGCGGGCGTTCGCCGAGGCTGGCACCCTAGACCGACCAATCCTGCTGTCGATATCGGCCGTGTGGTGCCACTGGTGCCATGTCATGGACGAGACGACGTACTCGAACCAGGGCGTCATCGACCTCATCAACAGCGAGTACGTCCCCATCCGGGTCGACAACGACCTGCGTCCCGACATCAACCAGCGCTACAACATGGGCGGCTGGCCGACGACGGCATTCCTCACGTCGTCCGGAGAGCTCCTCACCGGGGCCACCTATATGCCGCCCGACCAGATGGCCGACGCGCTCGGACGCGTCGCGTCCTATTACCGCACGCATCAGCCCGAGATCGCGGACCGAGTACTGGATGCGAAGAAGCGCGTGGCTTCGACCGCGGCCCGCAGCGCGGGCACGCTGGACGATGTGATCGTCGACTCCGTCCTCGATGCGGTGACCAACGCGTACGACCCTGAGTACGGCGGCTTCGGCTCCGCCCCCAAGTTTCCGCAGACGGATGCGATCCTCCTCCTGCTCGAGCAAGCGCAGCTCCGCTCGGACCCAGAGCTCCGCGCCATTGCTGTGCACACGCTCGAGCGCATGACCGGCGGCGGAACCTACGACCACGTCGAGGGCGGCTTTTTCCGCTACTCCACGACACAGGACTGGAGCGTGCCTCACTTCGAGAAGATGCTCGAAGACCACGCTGGGCTTGTCGGCGCCCTTGCGGTCGCGGGCATGCGCGACGAGCTGGACGAGACCACCGGTTACCTCGACCGGGTTCTCCGCGATCCGGCCACCGGTCTCTATGCCGGCAGCGAGGACGCGGACGAGAACTACTACTCACTGGATGCCGAGGGACGCGCACGAGAGAGTGCTCCATACATCGACCGGCGCGTCTACACCTCGTGGAACGCGGCGTTGGCGATCTCGTACCTCGACGCGGCCATTCGATGTGAGCGACCCGCGCTGCACGACCACGCGGCCAGGCTGCTCGAGCGCCTGTTCCAGCATCGCTACGCAGCCGGGCGGCTTGCGCGCGCCGAGGGCGTCTCCGGACAGCTGGCCGACCAGGTCTGGGGGCTGTGGGCGGCGGTGCGGTCCCATCAGGCGCGAGTGCCCGGTGCTTGGCTCTCGACGGCGCGCGATGTCGCGGATCAACTCGAGACTGAATACGCCGACCCCGAGCGCGGCGGGTACTTCGACCACGCGGGGACCGATCAGCTCGGCCGTCTGAGCGAGCGCATCAAGCCGCTGGTCGAGAACTCGATCGCCGCCATGGCGCTTTCGGACCTGGACCAGCTGGTGGGCGATCCGGAGCAGCAGTACGCAGCGCGCGCGCGCCGAGCGCTCGAGTCTGTCGCGGCCCTCCCCCGCCAGTACGGCCTGATGGCGGCAGTCTTTGCTCGCGCACTGGACCGTCTGCGTCACGGAGTCAAGGTCAGCACCGGCAACGCCAAGCTGGCGCGCGCTGCTCTCCTGGCGCACCCGTATGCCGTGCTCGAACCCAACAACGACGATCGCGCGGTGGTATGCGTCGGGACCATATGCTTGGCCCCGGTGTCGACCGAGGCTGCGATCGCGGAGGCAATTCAGGAAGCACGCCAAGCGCGTGCCTGAGTCCCGGCGCCATTTCGCCCGGCGCGTCAACAAGGCTCTAGACGACCCCAAGCTGCAGGGCGCGCTGACCCACGCCATGACCGGGCTGCGCAGCCGGCGCAACGCCGCTTTCGAGAGCTTCGATTTCGAGGCCGGGCGCGCGGACCTGAAGCGGCGCCGGCGAGCCAACCTCGAGCGGCTGCCGGAGCTGGTGGAGCGTTTCACCGAACGGCTCGAGGCCGTGGGCGGCAAGGTCCATTTCGCCAGGGACGCGGCGCAGGCGCGCGACATCATCGGCCAGATCTGCTGGAACGCCGCGGGCGGGCAGCACCGGCCGATCGTGACCAAGGTCAAATCGATGGCGAGCGAGGAGATCGAGCTCAATCCGTACCTTGAATCGCTTGGCATGGAGGTCGTCGAGACCGACCTCGGCGAGCGGATGGTGCAGCTGACGCACACGCATCCATCCCACCTCATCGCGCCGGCGATCCACCTCACCAAGGAGGACGCGGCGCGCGTGTTCGGGACGGATGCCACCGTGGAGGCGATCCAGGCGCACGCCCGCGAGTCTTTGCGGCAGAAATTCATCAACGCCGCGGTCGGCATCAGCGGCGCCAACCTCGCGATCGCGGAGACAGGCACGATCATGCTCGTCACCAACGAGGGCAACGCGGACCTCACGGTCACGCTGCCACCGGTGCACATCGCCCTTTTCGGGGTCGACAAGGTCGTGGCGTCGCTCGACGACGCGGTGGCGGTGCTGCGGATGCTCCCGCGCAGCGGCACGGGTCAGATCATGACCAGCTACGTCAACTGGATCACGGGTCCGTCACGCTCGGCCGACATCGAACAGTCGCTGACGATCGGAGTCCATGGCCCGCGGGAGATGCACTGTGTGATCCTCGATAACGGCCGCGAAGAGATGCGGGCCGATCCCGTCTTCAGCGATGCCCTGACATGCATCCGGTGCGGCGCATGCTCGAACGCGTGCCCGGCATTCATGGCCGTCAGCGGCCACCAATTCGGGCACATCTACAACGGTCCGATCGGGCTCGTGCTCACGCCGTTTCATCACGGCCTCGACGAGGCCGACCTGCCCAACACCCTGTGCACGCAGGCCTGGTGCCGGGGACGCCGCGCGTGGCGCGGGTCCCTTATCGAGACCGCGCCCCCATCAACGGCCGTGGAGAAGGCGAGCCGCTCACCATCTTCGCCTCGTGCATGGTCGACCGCATGCTCCCTCAGTCGGCCGTGGCCTTGCAGCGAATCGCTGAGGCTGCCGGCTACAACGTTGGGTTTCCCAAGGCCCAGTGGTGCTGCGGGTTGATCTCCGCCAATGCCGGTGACTTCCACAGTGCCGACGAATTGAATACAAAGCTGTCGGAGAGCCTTCGAGATTCCAAGGGGTTGATCGTGACCCCATCGGCGTCCTGCTTCGGCGCCTTCACGATCGACGCCCCTGACTGGGGCGCGCAGATCGACGACGGGCTGCGGGCGCGATTCCGCGATTCGACCCGCTTCGCCCTGCAGCTGCTCGCCGACCAGCCGGACCTGGTGCGCACCGACCAGATGAGCCTCAAGGTCGCCTACCACGACTCGTGCCAGACGCTGCGCCAGCTCGGGCTCAAGAGCGAGCCCCGCCAGCTCCTCGACATGGCGGGCTACGAGGTGGTGAACATCCCCGACATCGCCAACTGCTGCGGGTTCGGCGGCACCTTCAGCCTCGAGTGGCCGCGGGTGGCTGCTCGCCTGGCGGACTGGAAGCTGGATGCGATCGCCAAGACGGGCTGCACCGTCGTCGCGTCGGACAACCCGGGCTGCCTGATGCACATCGCCACAGCAGCCCGCAAGCGAGGCATGAACCTTCGTGTCGCGCACGTCATGGAGCTCGTGGCGGAGCACCTGGCGTAGGGGCTACCGGCCATACTGGGGAGCGTGTTGACCTCTTCACCGCAACACATTTCCACGAAGGCGCGTTAAGACAGAATGGCCATCCTCGAGACGATCAACTCGCCCGCAGACCTCCGCCGCCTCGATCAATCACAGCTTGCGGAGCTCGCTGCCGAGGTCCGCGCCTTCCTCGTCGAACAGACGTCCAAAACCGGCGGGCATCTCTCCCCCAACCTCGGGGTCGTGGAGCTGACGTTTGCCCTCCACCGCACCTTCGACAGCCCGAAGGACGCGATCGTTTGGGACACCGGCCACCAGGCATACGTGCACAAGATCGTCACGGGTCGGGCGCGCGACTTTGCTCGGCTGCGTCAGGCAGGCGGGCTGTCGGGCTATCCGTCGCGAAAGGAGTCCGAGCACGACCTGGTCGAGAACAGCCACGCGTCCACTTCATTGAGCTACGCGCTCGGCATCGCCGAGGCCCGTCTGCGCAAGCGGCTCGACGGATTCGTGGTCGCGGTCATCGGCGACGGCGCGCTGACGGGCGGCATGGCTTACGAGGCTCTCAACCAGATCGCCCACCTGCAGCCGCCCAACCTGATCATCGTCATCAACGACAACGGCCGCTCTTATGCGCCAACTGTCGGCGGACTGGCGCGGCACCTGTCACAGCTTCGCATCGATCCGCGATACGAGCGCGTCAAGGTCGAGATCTCGCGCTTGCTGCGCGACCTTCCGCTGGTGGGCTCGACCGCGGACCAGGCCGCGTATCGCGTGAAGGAGAGCCTCAAGCAGCTCCTGCAGCCATCGACCGTCTTCGAAAGCCTCGGCATCAAGTACGCGGGTGTGGTCGACGGCCACGACGAGGCCGAGCTCGAAGCGGTTCTGTCGCGGGCCAAGAAGCTGAAGGCGCCGGTCGTCGTGCACGTCGTCACCGAGAAAGGGCACGGGTACGGTCCGGCGGTCGATGACGAGATCGACAAGCTCCATGGCGTCAGCGCATTTGATCCGTTGACCGGGCGACCGCGCTCCACTGACGTCAAATACACCGACGTTTTCGGCGAAGCGCTCATGACCGCCGCCACCCGCCAGCCCGAGGTGTGTGCCATCACCGCGGCGATGGCGTCCTCAACCGGCCTCCTCAATTTCGCAAAGGAATTTCCCGACCGCTTCTTCGACGTCGGCATCTGCGAGCAGCACGCGGTCACATTTGCGGCGGGCCTGGCGATGTCCGGGATGCGCCCAGTGGTGTGTATCTACTCCACGTTCCTGGCGCGGGCCTTCGACCAGACGGTCATGGACGTCGCGCTCCACAAGCTGCCGGTGGTTTTCGTCATCGACCGCGCCGGCGTCACGGGACCCGACGGCTCATCGCACCACGGCATGCTGGACCTTTCCTATCTCCGCCTGATCCCGAACATGAAGGTTGCCGCCCCCGCGGACGCGACCGAGCTGTGCGCGCTTCTCGAGACGGCGCTGTCTACAGACGGCCCGGTGGCGATCCGATTTCCAAGCGGCGCGGTTCCGGCCCCGCCCGACCTGCCGGTCGAGCCGCTGCCGGTCGGCCGTTGGGAGGAGCTGCGCAAGGGTTCCGACGCAGCCATCTTCGCGGTCGGGCGGATGGTCGAGATCGCCAAAGAAGCCGCCGAACGGCTGGCGCTGCAGGGCATCGAATGCACCGTGGTCAATGCACGCTGGGTGAAGCCGGTGGATCCGCGCATCGTGGATTGGGCCAAGCGCCACCCGATCGTGATGACCGTCGAGGACAACGTCGGCAGCGGCGGATTCGGCGGCGCGGTGCTCGAAGCGCTGGCCCCGCATGGGTTGGCCGGCCGCGTGCGCTGCATCGCGTTGCCGGACCAGTTCCTACCTCAGGGCAAGGCGGCTGACATCTTGAAGGAGTTCGGCCTCGACGCCGCCGGGATCGCCCAGGCGACGTTCACGGCGATCAAGGGCACGGTCCCGAGCGAGACCGGCAGCGACTCGGCCTAGAGCTTTTTCCGACCGCCGAAGCCTTCGCCGACGCGGTGCCAGTGCTCCACCCTATCCTCGCCCAACTTCCAACAGAGCTCGACCAGCTCCCCGTCGCGATAGGAGGGAAAGTCGATCAGTCCTTCGAGCGGTCCCTTCAGCTGGATGCCCATCCCGTTGAGGCTCGCGACCGCTTTGAGCAGCTCGAGCTCCGCGCCCCCAACCGCGTCGCGTGCCTGCTGATGCCGGTCTCGGTCCTCCTCGCCGGCACCTGCGCGTTTCGACTCGTACTCGGCGATTCGCGCCTGGTCTTCGAGCTCGGGCAGCAGCGCTGAGAGCTCGGCGATCTGGGCGACGATCCTCCGCACGCGAGGCAGCTCGTTGTTCGCCTCTTCGACGGTATACGTGCGGAGCCTTTGCACCGCTCAACGATATAGCAGCAGACTTGCCGCATGAATGCGATGGACGCCCAGGAAATGCGCCACCGGATCAAGACCGCGTCGGTCGCGCGCCTGGCCACGGTCGGCCCTGATGGTCGCCCGCACATCGTGCCGATCACCTTCGCTTCGGCTGATGGCAGCCTGTACTTCGCGGTCGACCACAAACCGAAAAGGACGCAGAATCTCCAGCGCCTACGCAACATCGCACGCAATCCCGCCGTCTCGGTGCTGGTCGATCACTACGAGGACGACTGGGCGAAGTTGTGGTGGGTGCGCATCGATGGGAGCGCGCGCGTTATATCGGCGAGTCAAGAGGGTCCCGAGTTCGAGGAAGCGATCACTCTGCTCACCGCGCGGTACGAGCAGTACCGGTCGAACCGCCCAGGTGGCCCCGTGGTCGCGATCAAGGTCGAGCGGATGACCGGCTGGTCGGCGTCGTGATGTTTCATGAGATGTGCAGCAGCTCCGGCTGCGCCTGTTCGACGGCGTAGCGCAGCGGAATCGCAGTCTGCGTGAACGTACCCATGGGATAAGGGCCGACCCTCTGGCCCCCGATCTCCGCACTCCACGTCACCTCATACCGCACCGACGCCAGCACCAGGTACCCGGCCTGGTTGTGGGCTTCGTAGACATGTGTGACCGGCGAGCGCAGCGGATATGAGCGGCCGTATCCATCGGGGCCCTCGAGGCTCATGGCGGCGCCATCTCCGAAGTCCCACGCGGCCGACAACGGGGAGGCTGTGATCGCGTAATCGGTGCCCCGGTCTAGCTCATGAATCGTCAGGGGACGAGGCGCCGGATCCAGCCAGAACCATGAATCCAGACCGACCAGACCGACCATCCCCGGGTTGGCGGCCACTCTGGGTGCGAGGTCGCTCCATCGCGGCATTGGTGGCGTCGCCAGGGCTCGCGAGCACGCGACCTGCTCGGCGGTTGCGTTCTGCACTCTGTCGAATGCCTGAACGTGAACGCACGCGGTGTCCACTGGCGACATGCCCGTTTGCGTGATCGTTCGCGGCTCTGCCGTCGAGAGAAGCTGCAGGCGCGACGACCCACCGTTGATCGTCAGCCACGAGCTGTAGTGGTCCATGCCGGCGACGAAGTAGTCGATGCCGGCGCCATCGCCGACGTCGACGACAGGGTCCCACGTAAAGGTGACCGAGTCGGCGGTCACGCGCGACACATGTGGTCTTGGCGGTTGCGGCGGCACCGCATCGACGTAGATGTCGACGACCGGATATCCGTACTGGTCGGCCATATATGGAGGCGGGGACATGCCCCGGAAGCGGCCCAGGCCGCATTCGCCGCCAAAGGTCCAGTTGTAGTAGGCGATGTACTGCTTGACGTGTCCGTGCACGGCCCATCCGGCGTCAGCGAAGTTCCAGTGGTAGTGAGTCGGATAGTCCTCGTGCAGGAGATTCACCCAGCCTGACGCATCGCCGGCCCTGCCCCGGAAGTCGCCGTAGAAATACCCGTACCAATCGTCGTAGCCGGGATTGCGGTGGAAGCCGTAGAACGTATCCCGTTCCGGATTGGTGCCGACGAGCGGGTCGTTGGTGACCACCCTCGCGGTCCACATGTCGGAATGGTTGGTGCACCAGCCGGGTGGGTCGCCGTAAATCGGACTCCCCCACGCCGAGCTGCCGGCGATTCCGATCGCAACCAAGGCCGCGCGCCACATGCGGTCAACCTAGGACGCGCCCTTCTAGCCGCAAACCCAGGTCGTTAAGGATTGAAACTTGACGAGACGGGACGTCTTGTCTAGTATCGTTCCAAGTGGCGACACACACTCGGGAGCGCATCCTCGTCGGGGCGCGGGGCCTTCTGGCCCGAGGAGAGAGCCCAACGGTCGGGCAAGTCGCACAGGCGGCCGGAGTGTCAAAGGCCAGCTTCTATCGCGCGTTCGATTCGCGGCGAGCGCTGCTCGATGCCCTCGAGGTCGAGCCTGAACCAGGGGCTAAAGAACGCATTCTCGAGTCCGCCGCGTCGATGGTGGGCGACGGCAGCCTCGCGGCGCTGTCGATGGACGAGCTGGCGGTTCGAGCCGGCGTCTCCCGAGCCACCCTGTACCGCCTCTTCCCCGGCAAATCCGCTTTGTTCACAAGCCTCCTGCTGACGTATTCGCCACTTGAGCCTGTCACGAGCCTCTTCAGCTCGATGGGTGACCAGCCACCCGATGTCGTGGTGCCGGAGATCGCGCGCACGGTCGCCAGGACCGTGTACGGCTCGGGTGGCCCGCGGATCGGCCTGCTCCGAGCGATATTCCTGGAGCTCAGCTCGCTGAGCCCTGACTCGGAAGATGCTGCTCGCGACCTCGTAGCGGCGACCCTTGGTTCCGCGGGCGCCTACGTGATGCAGCAGATGATGGCGGGCAGGCTGCGGCGGATGCATCCACTGCTTGCGCTGCAGTCGCTCATCGGGCCGATCTTTTTTCACCTTCTGACGCGACGACTCGCGGAGCAATTGCTGGGGCTCGAAATCGAAGTTGAGGAAGCCGTGGTGATGCTGGCCGAAAACTGGCGCTCGATGGGGTGACGCTGCGGGTCAGGACGGGCGAGATATACGGCCTGCTCGGCCCGAACGGGGCGGGCAAAACGACGCTCATCCGCGCGATCGTCGGGCTGGTGGCGCCCGACGCCGGCACGGTCACGGTACTCGGCCGCCGAATGCCCGACGTCGACCAGCTGCGAAATGTCGGCTACATGACCCAGCAGGCAGCCCTCTACCCGGGTCTCTCGGTCGAGGAGAACGCCGAGTTCTTCGCCGCCATCAACGCCGCCGAAGGTGGTGTTACTGAAGCCTTGGAGCTGGTGCGGCTGGAGGGCCGCCGCAAGGCGGTGGTGTCGACGCTCAGCGGTGGCATGCGGCAGCGGTTGTCGCTCGCATGCGCCCTCGTGCACAAGCCCAAGGTGCTGCTGCTTGACGAACCAACCGTCGGTGTCGATCCGCAGCTGCGCGTCGAGCTCTGGGAGGACTTTCGCAGGATGGCCGAGGGCGGGACGACGATCATCGTCTCCAGCCACGTCATGGACGAGGCGGAGCGCTGCCAGCGGCTGGGCCTGATCCAGTACGGGAAAGTGCTGGCGGAGGGAACGCCGGCCGAAGTACGCGAGCGAGGTGGCAGCAACAACCTCGAAGAAGCGTTCCTACGCCTCGCCGGTCCCAGGGAGGAGTCATGAGCGCGCGTCGGGTCGCGGCCATCACGCGAAGGCTGCTCCAGCAGTTCCGGCGCGACCGCCGGACGCTGGCTCTGCTGTTCATCGCGCCGATCGTCATCCTCGGGCTGCTTGGTTATTTGATCCGCGGCTCGCAGTCAGTCCCGGCGGTCGGCATCGCGAACGAAGATCAGGGCCCGATCGGGTCCGTGTTTGCATCGGCCCTCGAGCAATCGAGCTTGATCAGCGCCAGCACCATCCAGGCCTCTGACGGCGACGCCAAACTGAAAGATGGATCGCTGGTCGCGTACATCGTGTTCCCCTCCGACTTCAGCCAGCGGGCGCAAGCCGGCGTGGTTGCACCCGAGGTCCACCTCGAAGGGTCCCAGCCCGGTACATCGGCCCCTGTGCTCCAGGCCCTGCAGCAGGCCCTGGCCTCGATGGCGGCGAGTGGACCCGGCGCCGGGCTGCGCTTCGCGCCGCAGGTCCATTACCTGTATGGCGGGCGAGGATTCGACACCCTGGATTATTTCGGCGCCGCATTCATCGGCCTGGTCGTCTTCTTCTTGGTGTTCGTCATCACGATCGTCGCGTTTCTCAACGAGCGATCTCAGGGGACGCTCGAGCGCTTGATGGCGAGCCCGCTGCGACGTGGAGAGATCGTGCTGGGCTACATGCTCGGATTCACCGTACTGGCGCTCATCCAGTCGGTGGAGGTGCTGGTGTTTTCACTCGCGGTGCTCAACGTGCACAACCAGGGCAATGTGCTCCTGATCTTCGGTATGGAGGCGCTGATGGTGCTCGCGGCCGTGAACCTCGGGATCTTCTTGAGCATGTTCGCGCGCACTGAGTTCCAGGCGGTTCAGTTCATTCCGCTGGTGATCGTTCCGCAGGTCCTGCTCTCGGGCATCCTCTTCCCCGTCTCCAACGAGCCCAAGCCGCTGCAGGTCGCGTCCGACGTGCTGCCGCTGACATATGCGGTCAACGGGTTGAGGGACGTGATGATCAAGGGGGCGGACCTGACCTGGCCGTCGCTGCAGCTCGACGCCGGTGTCGTGGCCGGTTTCGTCGTCCTCGTCATCGTGGCCGGCATCGCGACTCTGAGGCGGCGCATCGCGTAAGGCGTCACCTCGTAAAGTGCGGGCATGATGCTCGTTTGCTCACGCCGGTGCGGAGGCACGCTTTTCCGCGCGCTGTTCGCGGAGGTGGAGCTGGACGCCAATGGCGCCTACCAGGATTTCCGTATTGCTCAGCCGGGCTACATCTGTCTCAATTGCGGCTCGCCGGCGTTCGACCTAGGCGAGGTGCCGGCCGAGATGGAGGCGGAAGCGCGCGAGGACGAAGCCAAGCCGGCGGCCGTCGACATCCTCTGCCCGGTGTGCGAGACGCTTGTGCAGGTGGGCCAGGGCATGGAGTGCCCCAACTGCGGAGCGCCGCTAGAGGTCGCCTGACGCCTTTCGCGCGTGCGTCGCCCATTTACGCTCGTTTTGATCAAGCCGCGCTCATCGTCGCTCGGGATTCCGCACGTTTTGCGCTAACGGCGCGGGTCAGTGCGCAGTTCTAGCTAAGCGAGGCGGTTCCGGCCAGAATCCCAAGCATCCAGCGAGCCGCTTCGGGTTCGCGTTGCCGCACAGCCTCGCGCAGGACCCGGACCGCCGTCGGGGTGTCGAGGTTGTCGGCGAGAGCGTTGTTGAACCGGGCCAGGAGCCGCCGCCCGGCGACCGATATACCTTTTTTGGGTCCCACCCTTCCCGATTTTGCAGGTTGACTCGGTCCCACCCCCACCGACTCACCTGCCAACAAAGCGTGCAGGCGCGCAGCCAGCCGGGCGGCACCCGCCAGCCCCGACCAGCTGAACTCCCAATCACGCCCATACCGATGCGAGGCCAGATAGAGCCGCACCGCGGCCGCGGGCGCTCGCTCCAGCGCCTGGCTCACGTACACCAGGTTGCCGAGCGACTTGCTCATCTTCCGGCCGTCGTACCGGACGAGCCCAGCGTGCATCCAGATGCGGGCGAAGGGAACCTTGCCTGTTAAGGACTCGGATTGGGCGCGCTCCGACTCGTGATGGCTGAACGCCAGGTCGCGACCGCCACCATGGATGTCGATCTGCTCGCCCAGGTAGTGCATGGCCATCGCTGTGCATTCGATATGCCACCCGGGACGGCCATCCCCGAACCGCGACGGCCACGTCGGTTCTCCCGGCTCGGACGGGCGCCACAGCGGAAAGTCGACCGCGTCGCGCTTGGCGCCGGGCCCGACCACACCTAGCAGGCCTTCGTGGCGCAGCTTGGTGATCATCGATCGGCGAGTGCGGCGCGACAGCTGTCCGTAGCCCCTATACCGGCTGGCGTCGAAATACAGCGCGTCCGTGCGATAGGCGTAGCCCGCCGCATCAAGCCGGCCGGCAGCGCTAAGAATCGGCTCGATCTCATCGGAAACGCGCGGCATGAAGTCCGGGCGACGCCACCCGAGGGCATCCATGTCGCGCAAATGGATCGCGGTCTCTCGGTCGGCCAGGTCCCTCCAATCGACTCCGTCGCGCCGCGCGCGCTCGAACAGCGGGTCGTCGACGTCGGTGATGTTCTGGACGTACCGGACGCGGACGCCCGATGCCTCGATGAACCGAATGAGAATGTCGTAGGTGCAGAAGGTGAACGCATGGCCCATGTGCCCGGCGTCGTAAGGCGTCACCCCGCACACATACAACCGGACCGCCTGGCCGCCCTTGCCCGGGCTTGGTTTGACGAGCGTCTTCCGCCGGCTCAGCGTGTCGTGCACGCGGAGCTTCAGCGCGGCGTCAGGCAACGAAACCGGAGCCTTTGAAACGCGGCCTGGCGAGTTAATCGACCGCGCGCGAGAGAGCCGACGAGTCGGCGCGCAGCGCCTCGACCCGATTGGTGTTCTCCCAGGGCACGCCGAGGTCGTCGCGGCCGAAATGGCCGTAGGCGGCGGTGGGCCGGTAGATCGGCCGCAGCAGGTCCATGTTCGCGATGATTGCGGCCGGTCGCAGGTCGAAGTGCCGGCGCACGAGCTCGAGCAGCTCCCTCTCTGACACTGCACCCGTGCCAAACGTTTCCACAGCGATCGATGTCGGGTGCGCGCGTCCGATCGCGTACGACACCTGCACCTCGCACCGCTCCGCCAGGCCGGCCGCCACCAGGTTCTTGGCCACGTGCCGGGCCGCGTAAGCAGCCGAACGGTCCACCTTGGAAGGGTCCTTGCCGCTGAAGGCGCCGCCGCCGTGCCGGGCCACGCCGCCATACGTGTCGACGATGATCTTGCGTCCGGTCAGGCCGGCATCCGCGGCCGGCCCGCCGACGATGAACTTTCCGCTGGGGTTGACCATGATCTTGGTATTGGCGTCGATCACATAGCCTTCGAGGACTGGGTCGATCACCAGCTCGCGCACTCCATCGTTCACCTCCTTCTGGCTCGCGTTGGGAGCGTGATGCGTGGAGACGACTACCGCTTCGATACGCTTCGGCTTCCCCAATTCGTACTCGACGGTGACCTGGGTCTTGCCATCGGGCCGTAGGAACGGAAGCGACCCATCCTTGCGTGTCAGCGCGAGGCGCCGCGCCAGCCTGTGCGCGAGCGAGATCGTCAACGGCATCAGCTCTGGCGTCTCGCGGCACGCGAAGCCGATCATCATGCCCTGGTCTCCGGCCCCCTGCAGCTCAAAGGGATCGTCGGCGAGCGTCCCCTCCCGCTCTTCCAATGAATGGTTCACGCTCGCGGCGATGTCCGGCGACTGCTCTTTGAGATAGACCTGGATCAGCGCGTGGTCCGCGTCGAAGCCAATCTCCTCCATGTTGTAGCCGATGCCCCGGATCGTGTCGCGGATCGTGCGCTGGATATCGAGCTCGGCGTGCGTGGTGACCTCGCCGATGACCACGCAAAGGCCTTTCGTGATCGCCGTCTCGCACGCAACTCGCGCGTGCGCATCCTGGGCCAGCATTCCGTCGAGGACGGCGTCTGAGACCTGGTCACACACCTTGTCGGGGTGGCCCTCGGTCACCGATTCGGACGTCAGGAGGAAGGCGCGTGACGCGCTGAAGGAACTTGCCACAACGACCGCCAATGATATTGGGCCTAGGTGCCGTTGCGCTGGCGGCGATCCTCCGGAGCCTGTCCCAGCAGCTGCGCTTGCAGCGCGAAGATGTCGTCCAGCACCCGATCGATACGCCTGCCTTCGAGGCGATGGTCGGCGATCACGCCGGCGCGGTCGAGGTGGCGCCTCAGCGAGATGCCGAGTGGTCCGTCGACGCGCGTGCGACCTCCCACCTGGGCCTCCTCCAACAGCTGCAGGCACCGATCCAGCGCCTTCTGGCGCAGCCGGTGCTCGTTGACCGTCATGTGCCCAGGACCTCCACGCGTCCCTCGGCGCTGACACGGGCCTTGACCTCGTTCAGCGCCGGCAGCGTGTACGACGGGCTGCTTGGCTTCCCGTCGCGGGTGAACGACACCGGGTGGCATGGGCATTGCAGGACACTTGGGCCGCGGTCCCACCACAGCTCGCAAGGCAGGTGCGAGCACATCGATGACACCGCGGTCACGGCCTCGCCCTGGCGGAACACGAACGCGCGGACGCCGCCCGCTCTGACCAGCTTGCCCTGGCCCTCGCTGAAATCAGTGAGCGCACCGACGTCAGTCCAGCGTCCGTTCTTAGGAAGCACCGGACTCGATGTCGCGCTCGGCGCTGGACTTCCGGCCGGTTCGAGCGCCCGACCCACGATTCCGCCCGCGAGTGCGGCCGCTGCCACGCCAAGACCGGCCACCATCGCGGCGCGGCGCGTCAACCATGTCTCTTTGGGCGCCGACTCGAGGGTTTGGGCCAGGCGGCGCCGGAACGCGGGGCTCATCCTCTGCGGGCCCTGGCGCGCGGCGGCAAACCGAGCGGCGGCGGTGATCGCCTCCTTCTCCTCGGCGTCGCCCGCGCGCAGCTTCAACCGGCGGCCGTGCAGGAGGTCGTTGACGATGCGCTCGACCCGGTTCTCCGGTTTCTTACCCATCCGGATCGACCTTTGCCGCGGCGCGCAGCGCGCGCAGCTGCATGACCTTGATCGCGCCGACGGTTGAACGCATCTCGGCGGCCACTTCCTTCAGTGAGTACCCGTGCAGGAAACGCAGCTCGAGAACGCGGCGGTAGTTGTCGCTGAGCTCCGCGAGTATGCGCTGCGCCCTTTCCACAGATTCGTCCGATGGCGGCCCCTGCGGGATTGCCAGCGCCAGGTCCTCGTGCAGCTCTGCCTGCGATAGCCCGAGGCGCGTGCTCCAGAAAGCCCCCAGCACCGACCGCGCGGTCGCGAACAGGTAGCCTCGAATCGAGCTCGCGGGCGCGCTGGGGCGCAGCCTGGGAAATGCTTTCATCGCCACCTGCTGGGTCAGGTCTTCGGCGTCGGCGCGGTTGCCGACCCGCGCAAAGATGAAGGCATACACGAGCTCCAGCTCGTCGAGCGCGATGTCAATTGCGCGCGTAGCGCTCGGAAGATCGACCACCTCACCTGATGGTTCTGACGGCACGGACGAATCACCTGGGCGTTGGGGATCCACCGTCATGAAGCTTTTACGCGAACAGGTTCCCGCAGAGAAGGTACGTGGCGTTCGAGCCCCCCAGGTCCGGCCCGGCGTGCACGACGACGTACCAGGTCCCGTTGGCCGGCGGATACACGGCACCGTTGATGTTCGTCGTCACGTCCGCGTTGCCCTGCCCATCGGCGATCACCTGCATCAGCGCAAACGCGATGTTCCCTCGCTGCGTGCAGCTGCCGATGTGGACGTGCGAGATGTGCGACGAGTTGGCCTGGAGCCCATGAATGACAAGCTGGACCTTGACACTGCCCGGCGGGGCGGTGACGGTGATCGTCCCTGCCGCCGTGGTGTTGATCCCGTTGAGCTTGAAGCTGAAGCCGGTCGGCGTCGGCGATGGGGTCGGGCTCGGACTGGCCGCGGGAGCAGGAGAGGGCGACGAGGAAGCCGTGCTGCCGGTTCCGCCGCAAGCCGACGCGACCAGGGCCAGCGCCGCGATCGCCACCCACCTTTTCAAATTCGCCGAGTCCCCTCAAATCTGCTCATGGCGTTACCCGAGCAGGTTACTTGACCGACCCCGACCTTTAGCCCCGCTAACCGAGGTGGGCTCCCCGGTGTGTGGGGAGCCCACGCGGTTTCCTACGCCCGACGCCAGCCGGGCCGGCCGGCCCGACGCCACACCAGGTAACCAAGACCGAGAAGGACCAGGACGGGGCCGACCGCGCCCACGAAAGTGATGAGGTAATTGACCGTGGTCACGAAGTTGTGCGCGGCGTCGGTTAGGGCCGTTGCGAAGCCCCAGTTGTCTGACGGAGCCGTCACGAGCGGCGCACCGGCCTCTGTCAGCGTGACGCTGATGGTGCTGAAGGCGACGTTGTGATCGATGTACTGGATCTGGCCTTTGAGCTGCTCGATCTGACCGGTGATCTGGCCGATCTGGTTCTGCACCATGATGATCTGCTCGACGGTCTGCGCTTTCGCGAGCAGGGCGAGCATCGCGTTGCGCTGCGCCTCCTCGTTTGCAAGCCGAGCCTGGAGGTCGACGTATTGCGCGCTGACGTCCTGACCGCTTATGTGATAGTTCGTGACCTTGCCCAGGTTCGACAGCGCGTCGATGGCCGCGTCGAAATTGGCCGCCGGGACCATGAAGCTGATCACGCCCGTACGGATCTGGTCGTTGGTGACCGGGCTTGCCTGTGCGTCGGTGCCTGAGACGTAGCCGTGCTCGATTTGAACCACCGAGCGCACCGTGGCCAGGCTGGAGTCGAAGGAACCCGATTTGACGCTGATTGCCAGCTGCGCCTGGCGGATGACCTGGGGGCCCTGGATCGGGGGCACGACGTCGGAGGTGGGGTTGGGATTTGTGACGGCGCCTCCGGCGCTCTGATCCGGGACACCCTTTACCGGCGTCCCACCGGAGGAACCGAGCGCTGTCGACGGATAGTGAGACGGGCCTCCGGAGCCGGCGGTAGAGCCTGTGCTCCCACCGCACGCGGCGGCCACGAAGATCCCGACCAAAAGCGCGATGGCGACGACTAACCGTTTCATGTGACCGCCTCCCGTGTTGATTCAGACCAAACGCCGGGGCGCGGCCTGGGTAACATCCCCACTCGTGCTCCAGGTCCGCAACCTCGCCATCGACGTCGCGGCGCGCCGTGTCCTGTCCGACGCCAGCTTCACCGTGGCCGCCGGCGACAAGGTCGGGCTGGTGGGGAGAAACGGTGCGGGCAAGACCAGCCTGCTCAAGGTGCTTGCGGGGGAGCACGACCCCGAGGCCGGCCTCGTGCTGCGCCGCGGCACGCTCGGCTATGTCCCTCAGAACCCGCGGCCCCGCGCCGAGGCAGCGCAGACGGCGCTTTCGCACATCCTCTCCGGACGCGGTCTCGACCAGGCCGCGGCGCGCCTCGAAGAGCTGCACCGCAAGCTCGAGGCTGACCATTCATCGGCAGCAGTTGAGCGTTTCTCCGAGGCCGAGGAGCGTTACCGGCTCGACGGCGGCTACTCGGGCGAGTCAGATGCGCGCCGCATCGCCACCGGTCTCGGCCTCAAGCCCGATCGGGTCGACCTGCCACTTGGCGTGCTGTCAGGCGGCGAGCGCCGTCGCGTGGAGCTGGCTCGCGTCCTCTTCGCCGACGCCGACTTGATCCTGCTCGACGAGCCGACCAACCACCTCGACAGCGACGCCAAGGCCTGGCTGATGGACTTCCTTCGCGACAACCGAGGAGCCGTGATCGTCGTCAGCCACGACCTGGTCCTGCTCGATGCCGCGATCACCCGCGTCCTCCACCTCGATGCCGGGCGCATGGTCGAGTACCGAGGCACGTACTCGCAGTACCAGGCCGCGCGCGCGCTTGAGGAAAAGCGGCTGACGTCGCTCGCGCACAGGCAGGAGGCCGAGATCACACGATTGAGCCTCCTCGCCGAAGTCATGCGCCGGCAGACCGCCAAGCGAGCGCGGACCGCGAAGTCGATCTTCAAGCGAGTCGACCGGCTGAAGGCGCAGCAAGTCAACGCGCCTCGCCGCGAGCGCAAGGTCAAGGTCCAGTTCCCGGATCCGCCCCACGGAGGTCGCGTCGCGCTCACGGTCGAGAAGCTGGCGAAGGGCTATGGCGGCCCACTGGTGTTCCGCGACGTCAACTTCGAGGTCGAGCGCGGCCAGCGGCTGCTGGTGATGGGGCTCAACGGCGCGGGCAAGACGAGCCTTCTGCGCATCCTCGCGTCCCAGTCGCAGCCGACGTCGGGTTCGTTTCGGCTGGGACACAACGCTTCGCTCGGGTATTACGCGCAGGAGCATGAGGGCATCCGTGCGGGTGTGACCGTGCTCCAGCACATGCGCGAGCAGTCCGATGCCGACGAACGCGTCTTGCGGGCGCTCCTGGGCTCTTTCAACCTCACAGGCGACATCGCCCGCCAGGACGCCGGCACTCTTTCCGGCGGCGAAAAGACGAAGCTGGCCCTGGCGCAGCTCGTCGCCGGCCGCCACAACCTGTTGCTGCTGGACGAGCCCACCAACAATCTGGATCCGCCGTCGCGCACTGGAGTCGCTCATGCCCTGGCGGAATGGTCGGGCACGATGGTGATCGTCAGCCACGACCCCGAGTTCGTCGAAGCGCTGCGGCCGGGACGCGTGCTGTTCATGCCCGAGGGCCGCCTCGACTACTGGGAGGAGGATCTCCTCGACGTCGTTTCGCTGGCCTGACCCACAATTAGCACGGTGAGCAGCACGCACGTCCGCGAGATCGTGATGCCCGACCTCGAGGGTGCCGAGGAGATAACGATCGGGGCCTGGAGCAAGAAGAAGGGCGACCATGTCGACGAAGGCGAGACCCTCGTCGAGGCGCTCACCGACAAGGTGAACGCCGAGATCCCCTCGCCGTTCGCCGGTACCGTCGAAGAGTTGTTGCTCGAAGAGGGCGACCCGGTCAAGCCGGGTCAGACGATCGCGAGGGTGAGCCCGGACTAAGACTCGGTCGGCGCGGCGGTCAGGATCTTCTCTTCCTCTTCACCCAGCTTGCGGCCGAACCACCACGCCACGGCGAGCAGGATGACGACGCCGATCGCGATCGGGATCACGAATGGCGACAGGGTGGCGGCGACGGTCTGGTAGTGCTGGCCCAGCTTGTACCCGGCATAAGCCAGCGCGAAGTTCCAGGGTATAGCTCCGCTCAATGTGGCGAGCACAAACCTCACGTAGCCGATCTTCGACACCCCGGCTGGAAACGAGATGTACGTCCGCACGATCGGGAGCAAGCGGCCGACAAATACAGCCCACAGCCCGAACCGGTCGAAGAATCGGTTCGCCAGCCGCAGGTGGCCGCGACTCAAGCCCAACCGCCGACCCAGACGGCTGAGCACGATTCGTTCGCCGTAGCGGCGCGGCGCTCTCGCCCGTCATCGTCACGAAGATGGCCGGAAGACCCCACGTGCCGACAAGGCTGATGAGCCACTGCGTCATGAGTCGCTCTTCGGCGGCTGGACCGCACGGAACGGGAGCGTGCGGACCTGCTGGTCATCGATGAGGATCTCGAATCGGTACAACCCAGGTCTCGGTATCGCCACTGCCGCCAGGTTGATCACGATGTTGGCGGCAAGATCCCAGCCCTGGGGATGCTCGCTATGCACGGTTCGCGGTGGCAAGGCGAGGACGACCGGCTGTTGAAGAACCGCCTTGCCGTCCTCGTCGCTGCAGTAAACCTCCACCTTGTGCGTTCTCTCCGATTCGATCCGGCTCGACAGAACCCGAAGGACCATCGCGCCGCCGAACGGCGCCGGGAACTGGTCTCGCCAGAGCGTGTCGATGCCGGCGCCGAGGATGTAGACAAGCCCGTTGGGCGGACCCTCCGCGGCGTTGGCGAGGAGCGCCCAGTCGAGCCTCAACCCCGCGACTTTATCGGGTCGCCGCCTTTGACCACGAGGTGAATGTTCGTGGGATCCGACAGCAGCTTGAGGTCTGCCGAGGGATCGCCGGGAACTCCGATGAGGTCGCCCCACGAGCCGGGCGTCAGCGTCCCGACCCCCTCCATGCCGATCGTCTTCGCGGCCACCGTCGTCGCCGCCCGGATGCAATCGATGGGCTTCATGCCCAGCTGCTGCATGAGGAGGAACTCTTCGCCATTGCTGCCGTGCGGCCCGACTCCCGTGTCGGTCCCGAACGCGATCTTCACCCCCGCCTCCACAGCCATGCGGATGCTGTCGGTGTGGTCTTTGTGCACAGCGCGCGCTTTGTCGGCCGCATAGGCCGGCATCTTCCCCGCCTCGGCATGTCTGATGACCCATTGCGGCGCGACCAGCGTCGGGATGAGCGCATTGCCGCCGTCGAGCATCATCTCGATGGCGTCGCCGTCGAGCCAGATTCCGTGCTCGATGGTGGCCACGCCGCCTTGCAGCGCGTTCTTGATCCCGGCGTTGGCCTGTGCATGGGCCATCACCTTGCGGCCCTGGGTCGCCGCCTCCTCGACCGCGGCCCTGATCTCCTCGAGCGTGAGCGCCGAGTGGTGAGGCTGGTCGCCTGGGGAAAGGACGCCACCGGAGGTGCAGAGCTTGATCCAATCGGCTCCGGCTCGGATCACCTCGCGCACGCGCAGCCGCATCGCCTCGACGCCGTCGACGACCATGTAGGGCCGGTCCGGCAGCGGGATGTCGAGGTCGGCGCCGCACATGAAGTGTGAGTCGGTGTGCCCGCCTGTCTGGCTGAGAGCGCTGATCGTGACGAACATCCGCGGACCCGGAAAGTAGCCGGCGTCGATGGCCATCCGTATTCCCGCGGGTGAGCCGGCCGCGTCACGCACCGCAGTGAACCCGGCGTCGAGGGTGCGCCTGGCGGCCCTCACCGCCCGCATCAGCTCGAGAGTCGGCGGTGTGGTGAGCTCGCGCGCGAAATCGAGACCCTCGCCGAGCGAGGTGAGGTGCACGTGGCAGTCGATCAATCCGGGGAGGATGGTCAGCCCTGAGGCATCGATCGTCTCGGCATCGCGAGGCACCTGGGTCGCAGCGCGCGGGCCCGCGTGCGTCACACGGCCGTCGTCGATGACGACCACCGCCTCGCGCGTGGTCTCGCCGGTGGCGGGGTCCAGGAGCGCATCCGCGTGGACGGTGCGAATCACGAAGCGATGTTAATCCCGCGACTGGTGGCGGTTTAGGGCTGCTTGACGGTCCGGCCGAGGTAGGCGTAGTGAACCTTGCGCAAGACTCTGGCCGCGATGACTGCTAGGTAAAAACTAAGCACGGCGCAAGCCATCCCGATGATGCCGAGCGCCCTTCTTCCCCAGATATCGCCTTGCCACGCGGATGCGTCAACCAATCCATGGACGCGAGTCTCCCACCGGATCGTCAGCCGGTCAAGCGCTCTCGGCTCGTGCGAAGTGTGCGTCGCAGCCAAGGCTATGCGCAGACCTTGGGCGATCACAGAAGTGCGCTCACCACTGCAGCTTGTAGCGTGATCCGTCTGCGGTTTCGACAAGCCTCCAGCCCACGTCCTCCGGAGATTGACGCTCAGGTTCGGAAATCCAAATCGATCATGAGCCTCCGCACCTCGGGCGTCTGCCGCCGAGGAGACCTCTCTAAACAACGCCTCGGCGTTCATTCCGAATTGAACGGCTGCCCAGTACATGACCGGAAAGCCAACCACCACGTCCCGCCAGTCGGGAACAGTCGGCTAGATTGCGTGAGTGATAAGCCATGCCCGCACCCTCCGCTGAGACATCTCTCCTCCGCGCCGGTCGGCGGTCGTCAGGCAGCCTATACGACTATGCAGCGCGCCAACACAGAGGCGTAAGTCAGCTGGTCCCACGTCGGGTCCCACGGTTCGAGTCCATTGATGGCTCCGATTGCCTTCTGAAGCCGAATCGGAGCAACGCTGAAGGGATTGGTCAGTTTCTCGAGCTCGCCGGGTTCGGGCAGCCTGCGCCGCCGGAAGTCGAACGTTTCAACGAACCAGTTGTCGGCTGAACCAACCGTGATGCGATAAGCGGGAAACGGCACGCGATTCAGATCAGGTGTCCGGTTGCCGACCACAGGCCATTTACCGTGCCAGATCAGGGCGTCCAGCGTGGGCGCGACCAGCGCGATCTCGTCGGTGACGATGGCCGTCATGTCGGGCTTGGCGTCCAGTGGCCAGACGCGATGGAAGACGACCACATACAGGGGACCGGGTCCGGAGTTCACGGCGACAACTTGGCCGTAACAAACCCTGCCCGAGTCCAAGGGGATCTGAAAAACATCTCCGATTCGCGCCTTCGGTCGCCTGACCATGGGCCCTCCAAAAGAAATCTGGTGGGCCCGGTTGGAATCGAACCAACGACCAGCCGATTATGAGTCGGCCGCTCTGACCTTCTGAGCTACGGGCCCGCGTTCGGATTCAAGAGTCTATTCCGGCTCCAGAGAACGTTTTGAACCCGCCCGGGGTTGGGTATGTGCATATGCAACTAAATCTGGGGGATTGATATGACGCCACTTGGACTCTTGATTCTTCGTCTTGTCGTAGGTCTCATCCTGGCCGGGCATGGCGCCCAGAAGCTCTTCGGCTGGTGGGGCGGCCCCGGCATGAACGGCTGGACCCAATCGGTCCAGAAGCTTCGCATCCGGCCGGCGCGACCGTGGGCTTGGGTCGCGGCGCTGGCGGAGTTCGGGGGTGGCATCCTGCTCGCGCTTGGACTCTTGTCTCCGCTCGGGAACCTCGCCATCGCCGGTTCCATGCTCGTCGCGATCGCGACAGTTCACCGGCCGAGGGGTTTCTGGGTCAGCAAGGGCGGCTACGAGTTCAACCTCGCATTGCTGGCAGCGGTGGCGGCTCTGGCGCTGACGGGGCCGGGGGCATACTCCCTCGACCAGGCCTTCGGCGTCCACCCGCCGGAGCCCGCGTCGGTCCTGATCGGCACGATCGCGCTCATCATCGGCGTGGCCGTGACACTCGTCACCCGCAGCCCTCAGCCCGCCGCTGAAACCAAGCCACAGACGACCTGACACCTGACGTTCAGGCGGGCGACGGCCTCCCCGTCGCCCGCGGACGCAGGACCGACCCCACGGCCGAACGCGGCCACGGGGCAGCCCCCGTCAGAGGTGGCACGTGTGCCCGCAGCGGGGCGATCAGGACCTTAGAGCCCAATCGCCTCGACCGTGTCGACAATCCGAGCCTGCGGGTTGCGCATGACCCTCTGGCCGTCGCCGCTCCACACTCGGCGCATCTTGGTCAGAAGCCCTTCAGCATCTTCGAGAGTGTCGAACTCGAGGTCAATCATTACGTAGTTCGGATCGTCGACCGACCGCAAGACTCGATATCGACGAACACCAGACCCCTTGCGGTCGGCAGGGTCACTGTCGAAGGCCCGCTTCCAGCCCGAGAAATCAGGGAATGCATGTTCGATTCTCAAAATTGGCATTCTTGGCTCCTTTACTGGGCCGATAACGATTCAGTCTGGGGCGATGACCTCAACCTCGTTGCCGTCCGGTTCAGATCGCTTGTGTAGTAGCTGCGGCGCGATGCACAAACGATTCCTCATCCGAACCCCCACCCCATCCGAACCCCCACCCCCGGCCACCCCACCAGTGAAACGGCTCTGCTTGCTCGCCTTCCCAACCAAAGCGTCCCAAAGTGCTGCGGGGACAAGCTCGGTGACACTCAACGATGTTGACATCGAAGGTCCCCACCTTCGCCACGAACCGCGGGTCTCTCGCGTCTAGCTCCGCAAAGCTGCGGTCGCGATAGGGCGGCGATGAAATGAACCGCGGAAACTCCCACTCGTTCTCATTGTCGGTGCTGACGACGACGTGGAAATGGGTGTCCGCTCCGACAGTGAGGTGACTTCGTTCTTCGGCGAGAAGCTCTTCTAACCGGGCGAGGTTAGGGCTCATAGCCGGTCTTCGTGGCCTCCGGGTGGCCGGGATCGTACGTTATACACTCGCACTCGTTCCCATCCGGGTCATCGACGTAGAAAGTGCGCACGCTCTTGAGGACCGGGTGTATCCCCGACCGAACCTCAATGCCCTCGGCTGCAAATCGATCCTTGAGCTGATCGTACGCAGGTGCCGCGACTCGAAAAGCGAGGTGATGGAGCACGCGCTTGTCCTTCTCGCGCGGGAACGCCGAGGAAGGGTCGGGATGGGGCACGAGCACGATCATCTCCGGCACTCCTTCATCACCCTCCCCGGCACGCAGGAACTTGTTGGGCAGCTCCGGCGGCGAGATGACCTCCAGCCCGAACAGGTCTCGGTAGAAATGAAGCGCTTTATCCATGTCGCGCACCCAGAGCACGATCTCCGCGAGACCGGCGACTGCCCGACTCAAGCCGCCACCGCTTCTCCGATCGCCACCAGGTTGATGTCGCGCACGCGCGGCGGCACAGAGCAGCCGGGAGCGAGCAGCAGGCCACGGCCGCCCGTGTCGGCGATCGCGCGCCTCGCCTCGGCCTGGACCTCCGACGGCGGACCGTAAAGAAGGCTCTTGCGCTGGCCGAGCCCACCCATCACTGCGCGGCCGCTCAGTGTGCGGCCTTGCGACAGGGTCGGCGTACCGAGGTTGTGGATCGACCAGCTCACCACTTGCGACGGCATGTCGTTGACCAGGTCAAAATGCAGCTTCGATCCGCAAAGGTGCACAGCGTTGAACCACGCCTCATGCGGAAGCTGCCTGAGGACAGCCTGGTCGGTGGGTAGGACCAGCTCGCGATAGACCTCTTCCGGCATCGCCTCTCGGCTCGCGTAGCCGGAGATCGCGTAGAAGACGCCGGCAGCGCCCGCCGCAACCGAACGCTTGCTGAAATCGATGAGGGCTTCGGCGATCCGGTCCAGCGCCGGCCGGACCAGGTCGGGATGCTTGCGCAGCTCTCGTACGACCCTCGACGAATTCTTGCCTACGAGATAGCCCGCCACCGTTAGCGGGCTGAACACCGTCTGGATCACCGGCACGCCGAACCCGAGCTCTTTGGCCACGAGGTGGATCGATTCGACCTGGTCGTCCAGCGCTTTGCGGTTGACCAGGGCCACCGTGCTCCACGCGTCGAGATCGGCGACCGCTTCGCTCTCGAGAACGGGGCCCTTGAGGCGATGTCCCGCGGGCTTGTAGACGGATCCGAACGCCTCGGCAAAGCTGGAAGCGCGCGGCTGGAACTTCACGAAGTCCCATCCGAACTGTCGCGCCCGCTCAACGGTGACGGCGGCGAGATCCGCAGGCGACCATTCCTCGCGATACGTGTGACCCCACGCTCCGAACGGCGGCCGGTCGGCCACACCCATGGCTATCGCCGCTTCCACCCTCTTTCGGCCATCCATGGGTTCGAGTTTAAGCTGGACCCCATGGCCGACGAGATTGCGATCCAGGCCGCGCGCCTGCGAGCCGCCGCGGAAGAGCGACCGATGAAACTCCCGGTCAACCGCCGCGTTGACGAGCGCCATCACGCCGTCACCGCGGACGGACTCTCGGTCTGGTACACGATCCAGGTCTCGCCGCACAGCCGGATCCAGGAGGCCATCTTCGAGCGCGCCGACCGCATGCCCTCCGACGAGGAATGCAAGCGCTGGCTCGCCGTTCTGATCGTCGGGGCCGAAGCGACCGAAGCTCCGGGGCTGCCGGACGCTATGACCCGGCGCTTCGAAGCCTTCGAACACAGCCCCGAGCTCGAGGCCCCGCGAGCCTGATGGGTCTCGCACCCGAGGTCATCCGCGAGCTGCGCCGGGCGGTCGGCCGCGAGCACGTCATCGCCTCCGACAACGACCTGCGCATCTTCGAGCGCGACGCGTCGATCGAAGGTGCGGCGCCCGATGCCGTGGTCCTGCCGGCAACGACGGCCGAGGTCTCCTCGGTGATCAAGCTCGCCGCCAAGCACCGTATCCCGGTCGTGCCTCGCGGTGCGGGTACCGGGCTCTCAGGCGGGGCGGTGACCATTCGCGGCGGCATCGCCTTGCAGGTGACGCGCATGCGGCGGATTCTCGAGATCGATCCGGTCGCGCAAACCGCACTGGTCGAGCCGGGCGTGGTCAACCAGGAGCTCTCGCTCGCCGCTGCCGCGCACCGGCTCTTCTACGCACCCGACCCGTCGAGCCAGAAGGCCTGCACCATCGGCGGCAACGCGGCTGAGAACTCCGGCGGCCCTCACTGCCTGTACTACGGGGTCACCACCAACCACGTGCTGGGCATGGAGGTCGTGCTCGCGGACGGAAGCGTGCACTGGGTGAGCGGCGACGCGCCCGATCGCGTCGGCCTCGACCTGTGCGGCGTGCTGGTGGGTTCGGAAGGAACGCTTTGCGCGATCACGAAGATCAAGGTGCGGCTCCTTCGCACGCCGCCGAGCGTCGCCACGCTGCTCGCCGCATTTCCGACCATCGAAACCGCTAGCCAAGCGGTGTCGGCGGTTATCGGGCGTGGCATCGTCCCAGCGGCGCTCGAGATGATGGACCGCGTCACGGTCGGCGCCGTCGAGGCGCACTACCACGCGGGATATCCGACCGACGCGGGCGCCGTCCTACTGGTCGAGGTTGACGGCATCCCCGAGTCGACGCGCGAGCTCATGGCGGCGATCCGCACCGTGCTCGCCGAGAACCAGGGTTACGCGATGCGCGAAGCGCAGAGCCCGTCCGAGCGCGACCTGCTGTGGGCGGGCCGCAAGGGCGCTATCGGTGCGCTCGGACGCATCAAGCCCAACTACTACCTGCACGACGGCGTCGTGCCGCGCAGCCGCCTGCCGCAAATCCTGTCCGCCGTCGGCGAGATCGGCGTGCACTACAAGCTCCCAGTCGCGAACGTCTTCCACGCGGGCGACGGCAACCTGCATCCCAACATCCTCTTCGACCTCCGCGACGCCGGCGTGCTGCCTCAGGTCGAGAGCGCGGGCGAGGAGATGCTGCGAGCGGTCGTGGAGCTCGGCGGCGCGCTCTCGGGCGAGCATGGGATCGGGCTCGAGAAGAGCGCATTCATGCCCTGGGTCTTCAGCGCCGACGATCTCGACGCGATGCGGCGCGTGAAAGGTGCGCTCGACGGCGCCGGGATCATGAACCCCGGGAAGATCTTTCCCGACCCCGATCGCAAAGTTCCCCACCTCGCCGGGCGGACCGGCGTCGCGATCGAGGCGAAATGGTGGTGACGAATCGTGCGGTCGAAAAGCCGGCAACCGCCGAGGAGCTGGCTAGACGGCTGCACGACGCGGCCGAGGCAGGCGAGTCCGTCTTCCCAGTCGGTGGCGGCCGAGCCGCGCAGATGGGAGACCCGCCAACACGAAAGGGCGTCGAGATTCGCACGACCGCGCTCGATCGCGTTCTCGAGCACTCCCAAGCCGACATGGTGGTGAGCGTCGAGGCCGGTATCACACTCGAGGCGCTTCAGGCCGAGCTCGGCAAGAGCGGCCAGTTCCTCCCCCTCGACCCCTTCAACTCTCCCGGCCACACCATCGGCGGCCTGCTCGCGACGGGCTGGACCGGACCGCTGCGCCTGCGTTATGGCTCGGCGCGCGATTTTCTGATCGGCATCCGTGTCGCGCTGCCCGACGGCCGCCTGGCAAGCGCCGGTGGGCGCGTGGTCAAGAACGTGAGCGGCTACGACCTGATGAAACTGCATTACGGCGCCCTGGGAACGTTGGGAGTGATCGTGGCCGCCTCGTTCAAGGTGTTCCCGAAAGCGCTGCACGATGTAACCGTCCAGTCAACGCATGAGTCGGTGGATCAGGCGTGGGCCGCCGCGGAACAGGCGCTGACGATGCCGATGGCGCCCGCGGCGCTCGAGCTCTTCTCGACCGGGCGCGTGCTGGCTCGATTTCTCGGCAGTCCGGAGGCGACGAAGCGCACGGTCTTAGACCTGGGCTGGGCCGAAGCGGATGGATCTGTGTGGGCGGAGCACTCGAAAGCAGCGCCTGCGCTCTGGGCTCGCATCGCGGCACCCCGGCATCAGGTGCGCACGATCCTGCATGAGCTCGGGGTGGACCAGCAGTGGTGGGCTTCGCCCGGGACAGGCATCGCCAACTGGGCGATCGCGGGCGGAGCCGACGAGGTGCGCTCAATCCGCGCCCTGGCCGCCGCCGCAGGTGGCTCCCTTGTGCTCATGGCGGGCCCCGACGAATTTCGTCATGACGCCGGCGCCTGGGGCACTCCACCCGCGACGCTCCATCTCATGCGCCGCCTGCGCTACGCGTTCGATCCCAACCAGGTGATCAACCCAGGCAGGTTTGTGGTGTGACCACGCAACCCTTCGCGCTGCTCAGCGATGACGACCTCGCGACATGCGTGCACTGCGGCCTGTGCCTCGACGCTTGCCCGACATTCCGACAGACCGGCCTCGAAACCGAATCGCCGCGCGGGCGCATCTATCTCATGACGCAGTGGAAGCGCGGCACGCTTCCATTCAGTGAAGACCAGGCCAAGCACATCGACCTCTGCCTCGGGTGCCGCACCTGCGAGGCCGTCTGCCCGTCCGGCGTTCCTTACGGAAGGATCATCGAGGCCGGGCGGTCAGAGGTCGAGCGGATTCGCCGGCCGGCGCCAAAGCACTGGCTCGCGCGGACCGCGCTGCGCCAGCTCGTAGCCAAACCGCGCCGGCTGCGAACCTTCGGGGCGATCACCAAAGCGGCACAATCCGTCGGCCTCACATCGGTACTGCGTCCGGGCCGACAGCTGCCGAAGCTGCGGACTCGATTCCAGGCGCCCGCTGGAGGGATCGCACCACTGATCGGAGAACGAAAGTATCGCGTGGCGTTCCTGGTCGGATGCGTGATGCCGATCCTCTACCCGCAATCGCACGAGGCGGCCGTGAAGCTGCTGCAGATCGCGGGCTGCGAGGTCTGGTTTCCTCGCGCCGAGAGATGCTGCGGCGCGCTGCTCGCCCACAACGGCGACCTCGAGGGGGCCGAACGGCTGCGCGACGTCAACATGCAGGTGTATCGCGACTCCAACTTCGACGCCCTCGTCGTCGATTCTGCCGGCTGCGGCTCCCACCTCAAGGATTTCTACCCCGAGCTCAAGGGGCGCGTGAAAGACCTGAGCGAATGGCTGGTCGAGATTGGGCTGCCCGCTCCTCAGCGCGAGGTGAAGATGCGGGTCACCTATCAGGACGCATGTCACCTCGCGCACGCGCAGCGCATCAAGAAGCAGCCGCGCGACCTCATCCGCTCGGTGCCCGGCGTCGAGCTGGTCGAGATGAGGCACCCGGACATCTGTTGCGGAGCGGCGGGCCTGTACAGCACGCTCGAACCGGCGATGTCCGCTCGCATCCTCGAGGAGAAGATCGACGATGTCGCGAGCACCCGCGCGGAGTTGATCGTCACCGCCAATCCGGGCTGCCAGATGCAGCTCGAGTCCGGACTCCGATCGAGAGGCTCGACGATGCGCGTCGAGCACGTCGCCGAGCTAGTGGTCCGCGCCTTTCTGCATTAGGCCGATCTTCTTCAGTCGAGGAAGCGCCTGAGTCTTCGTGACGTCGACCTCCACCCGCGCCACCGCGACCGTGATGTTGTCGGGCGCGCCGAGCTCTCGGCATCTGTCGATGACCCGCTTTGCGCCTTTCTCCAGGTCGCCGTCCTTCAGCAGCAGCTTGCCCATCTCCTCGACGCTCACGCCCGCGGTCTCGACCCCATCACTGCAGAGGACGATCGCGTCGCCCTCCACGATCTTCATCGTGTCGGTGTAGGACTGGATCGATTCCCAGACACCGATCGCTCTCGTCAGCCGGTGCTTCAGCGGATGCGTGGCGGCCTCCTCCGGCTTGATCACTCCGAGGCGCACTTGCTCCGCGGGCCAGGAATGGTCTTGAGAGATGAGCTTGGCGTCGCCATTTCGAAACAGGTAAGCGGGGCTGTCGCCGACGTTGAGCACGCCGACCTCGCCGCCGCTGATCGCGGCCACGACCATCGTGCTGCCCATGCCCGACCACTCCGGGTTGTCGCGCGCGGCTTCGAACACGGCGGTGTTGGCCTGCTTGCACGCGCGCTTGAGGCGGTCGAGGTCGGGACCCTGGTCACCATCCTCCGCGAGCACGCTCGTGAGGGTCGTCACCGCGATGCTGCTCGCCATCTGCCCGGCGGCGTGACCGCCCATCCCATCACACACGACCAGCAATGTGTCGAGACCTGCCTTGTTGCGCCACACGACCACGGAGTCCTCGTTATCCTCGCGCTCGAGGCCGGGGTCGGTCGCCGAGGCGACCTTAAGGCGCATCGCCGAGGAGAGTGAACCGGAGCCGACGAACGGGTCGCAGATCGCGGCAGGCGACCACAGGTCGCCGGTCAGGGCGCCGAGGCGAAGGCATGGGTGGCCCTAGGAGGAGCGCATTCGAAATGCGCGACGACGACGGGCCGGGCCCCATAACGCACTCATTCGGCGTCCTGAGCCGACGAGATGCGCCCGGCCGGAGGCGCCGGTTCACTACCCGCCTAGGACGGAGAAGTGAACGGCGTTCTGTCCGATGGTGATGCGGTCACCATGGTTGAGCTCCTTCTCCTGGATCGGCTCGCCGTTCACGAGAGTGCCGTTGGTGCTGCCGAGGTCGACGATCCAGAACTGCTCACCACGCCGCTCCACGCGAGCGTGGTGCCCGCTGGTGGCCGGGTCGCGAAGGATGAGGTCGTTGTCGGGCGAGCGGCCGAGGCGGAGCGCAGTTTCAGTGGCGCGGTGCGTGTGGCCGGCATCAGGACCTGACTCGATCGTGAGCTCTGCCCGAGGACCGGCGCCGCCGACCGCGCGCAACGGTCGGGTGGGGCCGCCAAGCACGGGCGTCTCCGCTGAAGGCGGCGGAGCCGTCGCGGGTGGCTGCCAGGCGGGCATGAGGGTGGTGGCGTCGTGGGCGGCGGCTGCGGCTGCGGCACCTGCGCCCGGGGCAAGGATCGTCTCGGCGACATCGGGAACGGGCGCCGGCGGCGGGATCGCGGCTGCGGGAGCCTCCCAGGGCGGCCGGGGCGGGGCGGGAGGTGGCGCCGACGGCGGTGGCGGCGGCGGGGCGACCGTTTCCGCCATTGGTGGCGCAACCATCGGCGGCTCGGGGAAGGTCGGCAGCGCGGGAGATTCAGCGGGCGGCGACCATGAGGGTGCTGGCGAAGGCGGCGGCGCGGCCGCCGGCGGCGTCCACGCGGGGGAAGGTGGTGCGGCAGCGGCCGGCGGCGGTGGTGGCGGCGCCAATGGCGACGAAGGAGCCGACCAGGAGGGCGCCGCGGGCGCGGCGGGCTCCTCGGTCCGGGCCATGTCCCATGAAGGGGTGGCCCCGGGCGGAGCGCTGGGCACCTGGGGAGCCGGCGCTTCCCAGGATGGCGCCGGCGCCCCCCGTCCTGCCGATGGTGAGCTGCCGGGTGTGGCCGGAGCCGGGGGTTCCCACGATGGGACGGCGGGCTCATTGCCCCATGACGGCGCCACGGCCGGCGGTTGGGCGGTGGGCTTGGGGGCATCCCACGAGGGTGGTGGAGGCGGCGCCGAAGGTGATGGCGCGGGTGCCGGCGAGCCCCAGGTCGGGGCCGGAGGCGCCGCCGGCGCGGCCGGACCCGGGGCTCCCCACGACGGGGCGGGCGCCTGCGGCGGCGGCGGCGGAGCGGCTCCCCATGTCGGAGCGCCGGGGGTCGTCGGTGCGGATGGCGCGGGCGGAGCTGAGGGATTCGGCGCACCCCAGGTCGGCCCGGGCGCCCCGGCAGGAGGAGGCGGCGGCGGCGGAGCGGCCACGGGAGCCGGCGCTCCACCGGGCGCGCCCCAGGCAGGCGACTGCGCGCCGGGCGAGGCCCAACCCGCGGTATTCGACTTCGGCGCGGACTGGTCCCAGTTCGGCGCCGGTGCGGCCACGACGGTCGGAGCCACCGCAGCACCGGGCGTCGCCGAAGGCGGCGGAGCCCAGGTCGTGACAGCTCCGCGACCGGCGGCTGCCTGAGGCGTCGGAGTTGCGGGGCGAACCGGAGGCCCGGACTTCTTCCGCTTGCCGTGGCGGCGGCGCGCCCTCAGGTAGAGGACGCCCGCGATGAGCGCCGCCACCGCGAGAACGAGATCCGCATAGACGGTTTCAGTTGGCATCCGGTGGGGGGCCTCCTTGGTCCCGAGTCCGTTTATGGATCAATTGCGAAAACACCTACCTGCGGACCCGCGCTCTGTTCGCGTGTCGACGCGTCAGTGCTGAAGTATGCCACCCGTACTCGCAAGTGGGCCACGCCTAAACGGTGCCGCTGATCACCACCCGTCCAGATGCGACGCCGGGAACGGTGATGTCCGCGTCGAGCAGGTGGCGGCCCGCGCCCAGCGGTTGCCCGGTGACGACGTGGACCCGCAGCCGCCTGCCGACGGGCAGGTCCAGGTGGCGCGGGAATGGTGCCCGGCCCGCGTGCGTCTCCAGCTGGATGTCGTGACGGGCGAGCGGCACACCGTCGAGACGCAGACCTGTGATGCCCGCGACCACCGCGGGCCTCGTCCGGTTTTCGAGGATGAAGCTCATCCCGTCTTTTTCGGCTCGGAGGCTCTGCACGTCGGCGAGCCCTTCCGCCAGATAGCGAGGAAGCTCGGGTATCGGCCGCGCCGAAGGCAACGCCGACGTAACCGTGAATCGCAGCTCTGTGCGATCGATCACGCGTCCCAACACGGTGAGGGTTGCGTCGAGTCGGTAAGCACCTTCGACCTCGAGAGGCACGCTCAATGTGGTCGCATTGACCGCGGGCTCGAATGCCGTGGGCACCTCGACATCAGCTGCGCCCGAGAACTTTCTCTGGATCGCATCGGCGATGCGGCTCACGCCACGACGGCCAACGCGTCGCTCGCGCATCAAGGTCCAGCGCACGACGCCCGGGCCGCCCACATCGGGGTCGTCGTTGACGATCACGAGCCGCGCACTGAACGGAACCGTGGGACGCTGGATGATTCCGAACGGCCGATCGGCATCGAAGGCGAGCGGCTCGATGATCAACCGCGTCGGCGCGAAAGCTTGAGCGAGAGAATCGAGGGCCGGCTTCGCTCGACGCGTGCTGTCCAGCAGTCCGAAGCCGATGCCCGGAAAGGGATCGACCAGATGAAAAGCGAATGCGCCCCAGCACGGCTCGAACTTGCGCGTTCGTAGATGCTCGGCCTCGAGACGGACGACAAACGTCTGGAATGCCTGCGACTTTTCGATGAACGACTCGAGGCTCGTGTGTGCTGAAGGCAGCCCGACCCCGCGTTCGGCCCAGTTGACCGGCTGAAACCCGGCGTACCGCCAGGCGGCGTCGTCGTCTGCGACCGGCCACCTGGTCCCGATGGACTCCCACACCGGGGAATCGACAGCCGGCAGCGATTGCGCACCGAACGCGCTGACCATCACGGGTTCCGCTTCGGTGATGCCCTTCCACGAGCCGGTCGCCCAACCGAGGAGGGCATGCTGGTCGACCTCGCCCGACGCCGCAAGCGTGGGTCGGGTGCCGTCGAGGTGCTCAAACGCGACGCGCAGCTCCTGGTCGATGGAATGGTTCTGCCGGACGGCGTTGACGTCGCCGAGGTCGGAGTTGCCCGCCAACCACGGAGGATCGTCATGCGCCACCCAAATCGCGACCGAAGGGCGGTTGCGCAAGAGCTCGACCATCTCCGCCTGCTGCTCACGCGCGGCGGCTTCGAAGAATCGGCTGTCATCGCCCCGGGCGTGGTACGCGTAAGCGCCGAGCAGCGGGAGCTCCTGCAGCAGCAGCATGCCCGCCTCGTCCGCGCGTTTGTAGAACTCGGGCGGGAGGACGTTGGCGAGAATGCGCAGCGCGTCGAGGTTGGTCTCCTTGGCGATCCGAAGATCGGCATCGAATCGCTCCGTGGTGAGCTCGTCCAGACGGTACGACGGCGCATAGCACGCGCCGCGCAAGAACATCGGCCGGCCGTTGACCTCCAGGCTCCACCGGCGCGGACCGATGTCCCACTTCAGCTCCCTGAAAGCAAATGTGTCCTCGACGCGGGTCGACTCCACGCCACCCGCCGCGCGCGCCACCATCTCGGCGCGGTACATCGGCTGCCCGCCAAAGCGCCAGGGCTCCCAGCGCTTGGCGCCGGGAAGCGCAAGCTGCATTGAAACCGTCTGCTCGCCACCGCCGGCCAACCTGACGTCGCGATGCAGCCGCAGCGGCGCGGACGGATCGTCACCGCCGGCGGAGGAGATGCCGACCTCGATCTGCGCGTCCATCTGGCGACCGTCGAGATTGCGAAGCCGTGCCTCGACTTCGATGCGCCCATCGCCCGCCTCGAAGCTCGGTTTCAGTCGCATCCAGTCGATGGCGATGGGACCGATGTACTCGAGCCCAACCGGTCGCCACATGCCGACCGGCACCTCCCAGCGGTATGGGTCGGGGAGGCTCGAGTACGCCGACGCAGGATATGGCCTCAGCTCGCCGTCGTTGAAGACGCCCATGATGTGACGTTTCTTTTCGGGCTGCGTCTCGACCGGCGATTCGCAGCAGATGACGAGCAGGTTCTCGGTCTTGAGGTACGGCGTGAGGTCGAAACCGAAAGGCGCGAAGTATCCGTAATGCGAGCCGAGAAGCTTTCCGTTGAGCCAAGCGTGAGTGGCGAGAAACGCACCGCCGATGCGGAGCAGCACGCGCCCTGAGTGGTCGGGACGCTGGAACTCGGTGCGATACCACACCGCCTGGCTGCCCTGATGGGCAGCGAGCTGGCGCGGCACCTCGATGGGCTTCCAGTCGACGCCCCGGCCGATGTTCAGGCGCTCAGCCTCGCCTTCGCCCAGCGCCATCCATACCGCTTCCCAGCCGCTGAGCTCACGGATGCCTCCTGGCCGCTGTGATAGCGGGAGGAAGAGACAGTCGCTCAATGGGAGATCCGACGGGTGTGCACGAACGCGCCGTCAGCGGTCGCGCAGAAGATGACTTCGCTCTTCATCGCCTCGGCGAACGCCTCCTCGCGACCTTGTTCGATCAGAGCCAGGATGCTGCCGCCGAAGCCCGCGCCCATGATGCGGGCTCCCAGGCAGCCCTCGATGCCCCAGGCTCTTTCCACCAGCGCATCGACGGTAGCAGTCGACACCTCGAAATCGTCGCGAAGGCTTTGATGCGATTCTTTGAGCAGCACTCCCAACCGCTCGAAGCGATGTTCCTTGAGTGCATCGACGAACGCGTGGACCCGAGCGATCTCGGAGTCGACGTGCCGCATGCGTTTGGGGTCGCCCGCCTCCGCCTCGCGCCGGCGCTCGTTGTAAGGCGTGTCTGCCAGCTGTCGATGCTCGCCCGAGTCGATGACGGCGATCACCAGCTCGTCAGGAAAGGGCACCGTTTGATATTCGAGGGTCGAGCAGTCGAGTAGCAAGGCATGCCCGCGGCGCCCGAGCGCGGATGCGAACTGGTCCATCACGCCGACGTGGACGCCGGTGGCGCGCTGCTCGGCGCGCTGGCAAGCAAGGGCGGCTTCGACGCCGTCGAGCTTGGGGCGCAGCCCCGCCGCGATGGCGACCAGAAGTGCGGCCGACGAGCTCAGACCCGACCCGGGCGGGACATCAGACTCCACCACGACAGCCTGCGGCGGTACGTCCAGCTCGATGCCGATCGCGCGCACGTACTTGAGACCGCCGCCGACATCGCTCTCGATCGTCCAATCACGCGCGCCGCGCCCGCTGACACGCGTGTGGCGATCGACCGCAGCCGGCAACACGACTCCGCCCAGATAGTCGACGTGCTCTCCGATGAGGTTGACCCGTCCGGGTGCGCGGCCATGCCACGCTCTGGGGCGCTCCCGCTTAAGCTCCACGAAGCTCCGCGGCCTTGTCCTCCGCTCGCGCGTCGACGATGAAGGCGCCAGCGCCGAGCTCCGATCCAGCCAGGTACTTGAGCTTGTCGCGAGTCCGATTCGGTGGATAGAACTCCACGTGAAAGTGATGGTGGCTGAGCGTTCGGCCGGCGGGCGTCTGGTGCATCGCCATCACATACGGGAGAGGTCGGTTGAAAAGCCGGTCGTATTTCTGAAGGAGTCCCTTGAGGATTCGCGCGAATGACTCGTCCTCGTCGCTGTCGAGATCGAGCAGCCCGGCCCGATGACGGAGCGGCGCGAGGTGCACCTCATAGGGCCAGCGGGCGAAAGGCGGCACGAATGCGATCCAGTTCTCGTCGCGGAGCACCGTGCGCTCGCCTCCTCGCTCGCCCTCGAGTACGTCGCAATAGAGGCAGCGTCCGGTCTCGCGCATGTGCTTGGCCTCGGCCCGTAGCTCTCGCTGCAGGACGGGTGGAATGAATGGATACGCGTAGATCTGACCGTGCGGGTGGCTCAAGGTGACGCCGATCTCCTCCCCGCGGTTCTCGAAGATGTAGACGTATCGCACGTTGGGGAGGCGGCGCAGCTCGCTGGTGCGATCGCGCCACACCTCGATGAGGTCGCGAATGTGGTCGACGCTCTGCTCGCCGAGCGATGAGTCGTGATCCGGTGTGTAGCAGACGACCTCGCAGCGTCCCTGCTCGCCGGTGAAGGACGGGAAGCGGTTCTCGAACACGGCGATGTAGTAGTCGGGCTCAGGGATCTCGGTTTCGGGTTGCCCCGGCCGGGTCGGACAAAGCGGGCAATGATCCGGCGGCGGGTGGTATGTGCGGTCCTGGCGCCACGGGGCGACGGTGACCCATTCTTCGAGCAGCGGATGCCAGCGGAGCTCGCTCATGCCTTTTCGTAATAGATCAGATAGCGGCCGTCAGGTTTGGGCACGACGCGCTTCTTCACCCGCTTCCGCCTCTTGCTCGCGGTCCGAGTTTTTTCAGGAGCGCTCAACACCTGGCGAGCCGGACTACTCAAGTGCACGCCTCACGGCTTCGGCGGCAGTGCGAGGCGCCACACACGGCGACATATTTGCGTGGCATCGAGCGAGAAGTCTAGGGCCGACCTTATGGCTGGTACACTGACCCGGAAGTTCAACGCCCGTGGGGCAAAGGAGGTGAGGCGGAAGCTTGGATAAACCGAATCGTGGTGCCAACCGCCTCGTTTGCCAGCCGGGAGCTCGGGAGGGCGTAAGCCTCTAAGGGCTTCCAGTTCCGAATCCGGCTCCTGGAGTCGGAGGCGGTAGCAACGCGAACGTCGACAAAGGGAGCTGGGCCGAGCCCGGCTCTCTTCTTTTGTGGCGGAAACCGGGCTTAGCCCGGCTCTTCTTATGTGCCGCTACGATTTTGCATGTGAGCCTCGACTTCTCCGAACGCCTGAAGGCGATGCCCGAGGGCTGGCTCCACGCGATGAGCATCACTATCACGCACGCGACCCAGGACGAGGTGCGCTGCGAGCTGACCATTGGACCCGAGCACCTGCAGGGCTACGGCATCGTGCATGGCGGCGTGCACTGCGGAATCATCGAATCGCTTGCATCAATAGGCGCCGCGCTTTATGCGTTGCCACGCGGGCAGTCCGTGGTCGGTCTCGAAAACAGCACGAGCTTCGTGCGGGCCGTACGCGCAGGCGCCAAGCTCCACTCGGTCGCCACGCCGATCACGCGCGGCCGGCGCACGCAGGTGTGGGAGGCGCGCGTCCTCGACGAGGAGGAGAAGGTTGTTGCCACCGGTCGCGTTCGCCTGCTCTGCATCGAGTCCGACCAGCAGTTGGCAGGCGAGACGGTGACGAGCCCGCTGCACCGCCAATAGCGGCCCGTCAGCTGCCGGTGAGGTAGCTGACGATGATCTGGTCGATCAGCTGCTCGATGGGCGCCAGGTCGTCGGTGTAGACCTGGCCGTGGTATGGCGAGAGCCTGAGCTTGCCGTTCTGCAGCGCGCTCGAGGCCGCGTCGCGCGCCAGCGGACCAGACTCCAGCTCCAGGTTGTGTGCGACGTCATTCACCGAAATCGGCAATGTCGACGCATAGACGACCGTGTTCGTGTAATTGGGATCGTCGAGCAGCATCACACTCGGAAAGACAGATGCCATCGTGCTCGCGAGCGCGTCGACCAATCGATAGTCGGTTGCCGTTCGCCCGACGTTGACGGCCACAACTCCTCCCGGCTCGAGGTGCGCCTTCACCTGCTGAAAGAACTCCTTGGTCGTGAGGTGGAACGGAATGTACGGCTGCCGGTACGCGTCCAGGACGACGACGTCGTAACGACCCGCTTGAGTGTCGAGCCAGTAGCGCGCATCGGCAACGACCTCATGCGCGCGTGCCTCATCGAGGTGGAAATAGCGGTGACCGGCGGCGAGGATGTCGGGGTCGATCTCGACGCCCGTGATATCGATCTGGTCGCCAAACGCCAGGCGATACTGGCGCGCTCCGGTTCCCGCGGCCAGGCCGAGAAATGCCACCGACCGCGGCGTGGCGGTCGTCGCTTGCGCCGGCCGGAACGCGTCCGCGAGCAGAAGGTAGTCCCAGTAACCGTGCGTGAGGTTGGTCTGACTGTCGTACACGGAATGGATCGCCTGGCCCTCGTTGAGGATGAGCTCTGTCGTCGTCGCGACCTGGACGACCTGGATGTAGTTGTATGCGGACTCCTTTTCGTACAGGAGCGTTCCGACCTCGGGCGGCTTGACACCGGCAGGCAGAAAGATCCACGCGAGGATTACCGCGACCGCGAACGACGCGTAGAGCCGGCGCCTCGGCCATAGCGCCACCGCGGACATGCCGACGAGCGCCAGCCCAAAGGCTTCGATCGTCGGGCGCGTCCCGAACGTGGGGATGAACCAGAACACCGGCAGGAAAGTGCCGAGGATGCTGCCCACCGTCGACAGGGCGTATACGCGACCCGCGGTGTTGCCACCGGTGGCCACGTCTTTGAGAAGAAGCCGGATCGCGAACGGGCTCACGCAGCCGAGCAACGTGACCGGCACCGCGAACAGCAGCACGACAGCGAGAAGCGTGCCCGCGACCAAACCCACGCTGAGCGCCCGGAAGCCCTGCTGCGACAACTGGAGGATGGGATAGCTCACGAGCGGGATCACTCCTATCCACAGGCCAGCCCACGCCGTGATCTGGAAGAGGATGTCATCGCGCGGGTAGCGGTCCGCGAGCCGGCCGCCGATCACATACCCCGCCGAAAGGTAGACGAGGATCAGCCCGATGAGCACGCCCCATACGTACAGGCTGGTCCCGAAGTACGGCGCCAGCAGACGAGAGGCACCGAACTCGATGCCGAGGGACGCCATGCCCGACACGAACACCAGCGGCAGCAGGAGCCGTCTCGACAGTCCGCTGGGCAAAGTGCCCTAGAGATTAACTAAGGGGTTGTTCTGAAGCCCATTTGCGGGTGCGCTCGTCCATGGGCACGGGCAGCTGCACGTTGACCTCAGCGTAGAGGTCACCCGGCTGCCCGCCCTTCGGGTCGGGGAGGCCGAGCCCGCGCAACCTGATCTTCTTTCGATTCTGAGTCTCGGGCGGAACCTTGAACTGGACCTGGCCGCCCTTGAGCGTCGGCGCCGAGACCTCCCCGCCCTGGAGCGCCACGTTCAGCGGGACGGGCACCGACACCCGCACGTCCTTGCCCTCGCGCGTGAACACGGGATCGGGCGCCACCTGCACGGTCGCGCGCAGCCCCGGCACGCGGAGCACGGTCCCCTCTTTGACGCCGGCCGGCACCTTGACCTCGACGCGCCGGCCGCCAGGGAGCTCGACCGTGCGGCTGGTGCCGCGATAGACCTCGCCCAGGCTGACGGTGATGGGAGCCTCGACGTCCATCGGCGCCGGTCGGGTTCGCGTCCGCGCCGAGTTGCCGAAGATCGAGCCGAAGATGTCGCCAAACCCACCCCCCTCGCCAAAGAGGTCTTCCATGTCCTCCGGTGAAACGGTTCGGTACTGGACCTCGGGCCCGCCCGGCTGCGGCCTGAAGCCGCCACCCCCCGGTCCCCTGCGCCCGGTGCCCGGCTGCACGCCCGCCTGGGCGGCGGATCGCCAGTCGGCGCCGAACTCGTCGTAGAGCTTTCGGTTCTTGCCGTCCGACAGCACATCGTGTGCCTCCGAGATCTCCTTGAACCTCGCCTCGGCCTGCTTGTCTCCGGCGTTCAGATCGGGATGGTGCTTGCGCGCGAGCTTGCGGAAGGCGGACGTGATCTCTTTCTGCGTCGCCGTCCGCGGCACGCCCAGCACGTCGTAGTAGTCCTTCGTCTTCGCCATGTGACTACTTTTCTACCCGCTTCAGGAGGCCTATCAATCCGGGCCGCGGCCCATACCCGATGCGCTCGTTGATATGCAGCATGGGGGCGTTTTCGGAGTCGTTGTCGGTGTAAACGTACGGCACGCCCAGGGCGACCGCCTGCGCGAGCGACTGCAGCTTGACGGCGCGAGCAACGCCGTGGCCGCGGTGGTCGGGGTGGCAGCACGTGTAGCCGGTCCACACGTGCCCCCGAATGGGGGGAAAGCGAAGGTATGACATCGCCACCGGGTTCCCGTCGCGGATCGCGATCCACCAGCGCTCGTGCGGCCGGTCGGGCGACCTGAGCCGCTCCATGAAATTCTCGAACGTCTCCGGGAGAATTGGGAAGGTGGTCGGGATGTCCTTTCTCGTCA
>VBFD01000183.1:1873-3304 GCA_005883585.1 Chloroflexota bacterium | reverse complement strand
AGCTTGTCTCCGGCACCACCGCCGCCTCAGCAAACGTCGACAGGAAGGAATAGTGATACACGGGCGAACCGTTGCGCGAGAGACGCGGCGAGCCATCCAGCAGGCCTCCGTGGCCCATGGCCGTCCAGGCCACCCGGCACAGGTCGGTCAGCCCGCGGACGCATTCCTCACACCGCCCGCAGGAGGGCATCCAGGACAGCGCCACGTGCGTGCCCACCCGCAGCTGGACGCCGGGACCAACCGCCTCCACCACGCCAGCGCCCTCGTGGCCCAGCACGGCCGGGCAGCGGGTTTCGGACGTCCCGTCGACGGCGTTCAGGTCGCTGTGACAGACGCCGCTGGCGTGCAGGCGCACCAGCACTTCGCCCACTTGGGGATCCGCCAGCTGCACCTCGGTCACGTCCACCGGCCCCCCGGTCCGCTCCAGGACCGCTGCCAGCGCTCTCACGAATCCTCCTCCGCCTTGGGCCGCGGCCTTCGCCCGCGATCGTTGATCGCGCTGACAGTCTACAAGGCGTTTCCGCTGCAGGTTCACCATGACTTCAGGTAGGGTGTCTGCGTGCGCGTGGCGATAGTGGGTGCGGGCTGGATCGCCGCGGAGCATATCGCCACCCTCCGCCAGCTCGACGCCGTCGAGGTTGTCGCCGTCTGCGACGTCAATCGGACGCGTGCAGCAGAGCTGGCGGGTCAGGCGGCGACCTATACGCAGTGGACCGAGATGATCGCCCGCGAGCGGCCTGACGGGATTTTCGTCTGCACGCCGCCACTGACCCACCGCGAGGTGGCGGTGGCCGCGCTCGAGCAGGACATTCACGTCTACCTCGAGAAGCCGATCGCGCGAGGGCTGGCCGATGCCCGGGCGATCGTCGACGTGGCCGGCCGCAGCCGCGCCGTCTGCGCGGTGGGCTACCAGTGGCGGGCCGTCGAGGTGCTGGACGACCTCCGCGCGGCGCTCAGCGGGCAGGATCTCGGCCTGCTGATCGGGATCAGCGCCGGCCCCACCAGGAGCCGTCCATGGTTCCTCGACCGGGCGCAGGGGGGCGGGAACCTGCTCGAGCGGGCAAGCCACCAGATCGACCTGGAGCGCGCCGTCGCCGGCGAGGTGGTTTCCGTTCAGGCCGCCGCGAGTGGGGTGTTGCTGGCTCAGAGCCAGGGCCAGCGAGGCAACATCGACGACGCCGCCGCGGTCCTGCTCCACTTCGCGGACGGCGGGCTGGGGGCGATCCAGATCGCCTGGACCCGGGATGGTCTCCCGGGCACCTACTCGCTCGATGTCTACGGCAGCGACGCATCCCTGCACCTCGAGCTCGACCCGGCCTTTGCCCTGCATGGTCGGTCGGACGGACGGCAGATCGAGGCGACCTCACGGCAGCATCCCCTCGAGCGAAGCCTGGTTCGCTTCATCGCCGCGGCGCGCGAGGGCAAGCGGGA
>VBFD01000183.1:0-1845 GCA_005883585.1 Chloroflexota bacterium | reverse complement strand
GGTCGCCTGGTGAGCTTCACGGCGGGCACGCTGAGCCGCCGGAGATCTTCCAGGTCCTGGGTCGTAACCCGATCTGGATCACGGATCACGGCGTGGAGGGCGACGTCGATCGTCGAGTGCCCCTCTAGCTGAGCGCGAGCGCGGATGACGGCGTCCGCCGCAGACTGCCAGGGTCTCGGGCTGGTGAAACAGAACGCCGTGGTAGTGCCCCCGAACACGGCCAACCTTGGTCGCCGACGAAATGCCAGTCAGGAGGTGGGTGTGCGGATCGATGCCGCCGGGCAGGACATAACACCCCCGCGCGTCGATGATCGCGGCATCGTGGCCGGCCCCGCGTGCCACGCTGGGGATCCGCCTGCCTTCGACAATGACATCAGTCCGGCGGACGCCTTTCGGCGTCACCAGCCCACTCCTGATGCACTGGCGCCGGCTCAGTCGCCGCTGTAGAAGGGGTTTTTCAGGTTGTCCCGGTCGGCGACCAGCCGCGCCGCCGCCTTCGGGTCGCGTCCCTGGACGCAGGTCGCGATCGCCTTCCGCACCGCGTGCCGGTTGGCGACGCGGACCGCGGTCTCATCCTCGGCATCCGGGTCGACCCAGACCGCGACAAAGACCAACAGGTCGCCGGTGGCTTCGATCAGCCCGTCCGCCACCGCGTCGAGGACGCCCTGGCCGATCCCAAGCTGCGCGGCGCCCCAAGTGATCGTCTGGTGCCGGTCACTGGTCGCCGTCGCCTTGTTCATCATCAGGGTCGGCGGCCAGACCGGCTCGTACTGGGCTTCCTCGGGCCCCACGCAGACGAGTACCGGCGTGTGACCGGGCGCCGGGTGCGCGAACATACCGACCGCCGCCGCGGCGATCGCGCTGCCGCGACGGGCGAGGACGACGTTGACGTGGCTGCCGTTCGGCTTGACGCCGCCCCAACCCTCGCCGATCCGCCCGTCGAGCTCGTCCGGTATCACGCGGCTGGCTGCTTGGTTCCGACCACCTGGGCGGCCTCTTGTGGCTGTGCCTGGAGGCGCCGCAGTTCCTCGATCGGAATGTGGCAGCGCATCAGATGACCTGGCCCGACCTCGACGAGGGGAGGCTCTTTCTCGTCGCAGATCGCGCCAATTCGCCGGTGGCAGCGGGTGTGGAAGACGCAGCCCGTTGGTGGCGCAGCGGCGCTGGGGATCTCACCGGCGAGCTTGATGCGCGCCCGCCCGCCGCCATCGATGGTCGGCACCGCCGAAAGCAGGGCCTCGGTATAGGGGTGGTGCGGACCGTCGAAGACGACCTCGGCTGGCCCCATTTCCATCAGCCGGCCGAGATAGAGCACGGCGATGCGGTCGGAGATGTAGCGCACGACACCCAGGTCGTGGGAGATGAACAAATAGGCGACCCAGCGCTGGACCTGAAGGTCGACCAGGAGGTTGAGGATCGCGGCCTGAACCGAGACGTCGAGCGCGGAGGTGGGCTCGTCGCACACGACCAGGCGCGGTTCGCCGGCGAACGCGCGAGCGATGGCAACCCGCTGCTTGAGGCCGCCGGAGAGCTGGTTCGGCCGAACCGTGAGATAGCGCTCGGCCAGGCGGACCGAGCCGGCGAGCATGAGCAGCCGCTCCTCGGCCGGGGCTCCCGAGATCCCGGCCAACTTCTTGAGCGATCGGCGGAGGATGCTCCGAACGGCATGGCGGCGGTTCAGCGCCGAGTCGGGATTCTGGAAGACGATCTGCAGCTCGCGAACGTCCGCCTGGGTCCGCCTCGAGAGCGTGGGCGGGAGGACATGGGCATCGAGCTCCACCGTGCCTCCGGTGGGGGCGAAGAGGCCGAGGACGGCCCGGGCAAAGGTCGTCTTGCCGCTGCCGG
>VBFD01000182.1:0-856 GCA_005883585.1 Chloroflexota bacterium | reverse complement strand
TCGAGTCGATCACGCAATGAGCGAGCGCCGTCCCGTTGCCGGTGAAAGTGTGCACGGGGCCCGCGGTGGTGGCCACGTTGCCGCCGACCTGGATGAAGATGGGCAGCCCGGTCGGCACGCTGTACCCCGGGCAGGCTTGCAGCGGGTCTGGAAATTCGCCGCCGCCGTAGCTGCGCAGTGGAACGGTGTTGCCGTTCCCGGGCCAGAACACCGGGTACGTCCCGCCCGTGAAGCTGTTGCCGCGAAGGACGTCGAGCGCGAAACCTGTGGTCCACGTTCCATACCCAGTTGCTCGGTATGCTCCGAACCCAGACGAGGTGAGGCGCGGGTCCATCATGCCCATGGCGTGGAATGGCGCCGCCATCCAGAAATCGATGGCCTGGTCATCAGTGAAGCTCGTGCTGGAGTTGACCTGGATGTTGCCGTTACGGGCTGCCGCATCGCCCTCAGGTGTGTATTGGGAATAGCTGGTGAGCTCGTAGTGCGTGACCTGCTGGGTTTGGACCATGTACAGCCCGTGCTTGTAATCGCCATCGCTCCACACGGCGTTCCCGGTCACGTTGGGCAGGTTGGCGCTCGCTCGGTAGAAATTGAAGCGCGACAGCCATCCCCCGCCGGCCGGGGCCGGGCACGGAGTGGCGCTGGGCGGCGGCGCGGGCGTGATGACGGGGATGGGGCCGGTGAACCACCCGACCACGTCCATGACCACGTCGGTGCAGCCGAAGATGTTCTCGAGGTCGACCTTGCCTGTCGGCCCGACCTGTGCCAGGACCAGGTTCGGCACCGTCACGCCCGCGTTCCAGTTGAGGTCCGATGCCAGTGGTTGGGCGGCGCCATCCGGCCACGCCACCAGGTC
>VBFD01000132.1:0-35419 GCA_005883585.1 Chloroflexota bacterium | reverse complement strand
ATCCAGCTCGTCGTCCTTCGCTTCCTACAAGGAGCGACGAGCGGCACGGTCGCCGCGGCCACGGCCCTGGTCGCGGTGGAAACACCACGCCAGCGTGTGGGCTGGGCGCTCGGCGTCGTGACCTCGGCCGTGGCTCTCGGCGGTGCGATCGGACCGGTCGTCGGCGGTCTTGCCGGAGCCGCATTCGGGCTTCGCTTGGTCTTCCTCGCGGGCGGGGTCCTGCTGTTGATCTCGATGATCCCGGTGCTGATCATCGTGCGCGAGAGCCCATTGAAGCCTCGAGATCGCTCCCGGCCGGGAATGCTCGCGCTGATCAAACAGCGTCCCGGAGCCCTGCCGTCCCTCGCGATCCTGATCGGCGCCCAGGGCCTGATCACGGTCGTCAACACCGCGACCCAACAGCTCATCGTGCTCAGACTCATCGAGATGCTCGGTCGCGCCGCGTCGACAGTGACCGGCATCGCGTTCGGCGTCGCCGGTCTGACCAACAGCGTCTCCGCCATCGGCTACACGACGGTCACCCGCCGAATCGGCTACGTCAACGCGCTCACCATCGCCTCGATGTTTCTCGCCATCACGATCGGTGTCCTGGTGGTTGCGCCCAATGCGGTCGTGGTGGTGATTGCGGTCGGAGGGGCGGGCCTCCTTTATGGCGCTGTCGTGCCCGCGACCGCGGCCATGATCGGGCTCGAGACACCGATCGAGGCGCAGAGCACGGTGTTCGGGTTCAATGCCAGCGCCGTCGCGTTCGGATTCTTTCTCGGTCCGCTGATCGGCGGCGGGATCGCAGCGTCGAGCAACGTCAAAGATGCCCTTGCGGTGACCGCAGGGCTCGCAATGCTGCTGGCATTCGTGGTGGCGATAGGCGCGCGCGAGCCCTCGCGCTGATTCGGTAAATTCACATCTCTTGAGACGTACATTCGCGACCCTGCTTGCCGCCATCGCCGTCTGCGCATGCGCCGACTCCGCGGCGCCGACCTCGACTGCCTCGGGCTGCGACAATGGAATCGTCACCTGCATGGATCAGCGCACCACTCCACCACCCACAGTCATCGACCCGGCCAAGAAATACACCGCGACGATCCACACCTCGCGAGGGGATTTCACGATCGCGTTCGTGGATCCCAAGGTGGCCCCCCAGACCGTCAACAACTTCGTCTACCTCTCGCAAAACCACTACTACGACGGCCTCACCTTTCATCGGGTTGTGCCCGGCTTCGTAGTCCAGGGCGGCGATCCGCTCGGTAACGGCACCGGGGGGCCGGCCTACAAGCTGCCCGACGAAACCAACCCGTCAAAGTGGCCGCGAGGCACCGCGGGGATGGCGTCCAGCGCGGCGGGCGTGAGCGGCTCGCAGTTCTTCATCACAACGGGCGACGCACCGTTTCTCGCCACCAGCGGCGTCTACAACCATTTCGGCCAGGTGACCGCGGGGATGGAAGTCATCGATTCGATCCAGGTCGGCGATCGGATGACCTCGATCGACATCACCTCCACGTGAGGCGGGCGCCGCTCGCAGCGATCGTGCTCGCCGGCGCATTCGCGCTGGCTGCTTGTGGTTACGCGGACCCATACGCGAGCGCGGGGCACGTCGCCAACGAGAGCCCCGGACTGAACGTGACACCGTCTCCTGGGACGGACAGCTTCAACGACGGCAAGGGCCTCCCCGTCGTGACCTATCCCGACGGCCTCAAGTACGTCGATCTCGTCGTCGGGACCGGCGCGGTCGTCCTCAGCAACAACAGCGTCACCGTGCACTACACCGGATGGCTGAGTGACGGCACGAAGTTCGACTCGAGCCGCGACCGCAACCAGCCGTTCCCCGTCGACCTGGGTCTCGGCCAGGTCATCGCCGGCTGGGACGAAGGCGTGCCCGGGATGAAGGTCGGGGGCAAGCGCAAGCTCATCATCCCCGGCGCGCTTGCCTACGGGGCGGCCGGAAGGCAGGATCAAAACTCCGGCGCCTACATCATTCCGCCGAACGCGACTCTCGTCTTCGACATCGAGGTCTTGAGCGCGAAGCCGGGACCGACCCCGTCACCAGTGCCGACGCCGTCCCCGTCACCTTCTCCGAGCCCGTCTCCGAGCCCGACCCCGTCGCCTTAGATTCGTCGCGAGGGCGGCCGGGTTTACCCCGGCCGCGGCCAGCGCGACCCAAACTACTCCATGCGTGTTCAGGAGTGGCTCTAAGACAATCCCAACCTCATCGGAAGGTACGCAGCCGCGCGCGTAGCGCCCGGCGATGAGAGGAAACCGCCCGGGTTTCCTCTCATAGATTTCCCAACTAAGTCGCCGTAATCGTCCCTTTCATGCCGGAGGCCTCGTGCCCGAGCTGGTCGCAGAAGTACGAGTAGCTGCCGGCCGGCAGGTTCGAGACGGTGAAGACGAAGCTGTCACCCGCCGAGACCAGCTCGCTGGCGGCGCCTGAGACGCGCTGGCCCGATGAGTCGCGAATGATCATGTCGTGCGATACGGTGCCGGTGTTGACGAGGAAGAAGACGACCTTTCCCGACGGTACGCTGATGGTCGATGGACTGAAGGCGAACTCGGTCATGGTGACCTTGATCGAGCCGGCCGGTTGGGCGGCTCCTCCGCTGCCGCCGCCGCAGCCCGCGAGCATTGCCAGCGCGACCAATGCGACCGCAAAGGCTTTCATCTGAACGCTGTCACCCCCAGGTAGAGAATGCCGAAGAGGAAGATCCACACGACGTCGACGAAGTGCCAGTAAAGGGTCACGGCGGCGACGCCGACGTGGTGCTGCGATGAGAACTGGCCCCTCGCGGCGCGGTACAGGACGATCGTCAACAGGATCAACCCGCCGAGCACGTGCAGGCCGTGGAAGCCGGTCATGGTGAAGAACGCGCTCGCGAAGGTGTTTGCCTGAAGCGTCAGCCCGCGGCCGAAGGCGCTGATGAACTCAAAGAGCTGGCCGCCCTCGAATCCGAGGCCGAGGATGATCGTCGCGATCTGAAGTACGAAGAACTGCCTGCGGTTGTCATGGGCGATCGCATCGGATGCGAAATGACAGGTGACTCCACTGGACAGCAGGACGATCGTGTTGATGAACGGGATGGGCCACCAGCTGACGTAGAACTCGGGCGTGGAGGAAGGCGGCGGTGGCGGCCAGACGATGTGCGAGCCATAGAGGTAGAAGTACGAAGCGAACAGGCTTCCGAAGAACATCACCTCGGAAGCCAGGAAGATGTACATCCCCATCATCCCGGGCTTGATCGCCGGGTACTGCGGTCCAGCCTGCCGCTGCATGGTTGCGACCGCCATCAGCTGTGGCCCTCAGTGCCGCCGGTGCCTTCGGTCGGGAACATCTTCACGTCCTCGACGAGAACCCATCCGACCACTCCGACGAGGAATATCAGTCCACCGATCACCGCGAGCGTGATGCGGACCACGGAGTCAAACGGGATCGCGGCCAGGCCGAGAAACAACGCACCGGCGCAGATGACGAACGGCCAGTTGCTGGGCGGCGGCATGTGGATCCCCAGCTCATGCGCCTTGGCGTCGAAGTCAACGACGTAGTCGAGGTGCTGCGGGATCTCCATGTCGAAGCGTGAGGCGGCCGCGCGCGCGGGATCGGCTGCGCGCCACGCTTTGAATGCGGCCGAGGCCGCATAGCTCGACGGCCAAAGCTTGTAGGCGTCGTTCTGGCAAAGGTCGAGAAACCTCGGCGTCTGGAGCCCGCAGCGCGGGCACTGAACGGCAAGGGATGGGTTGGAGATGTCCACATATCGGGGCTGCTTGGATGCGGCCACGTTCGGTTCGGATTCTATCAATCAACGGGAATCAGCCCCAAGGGATCGCCTCACCCGGCGTCGATATACTGGCAGCCGTGAAGGCTTGGTCACTCACTCGGTTGTGGCCGCTGGCCATCCTGCCCGGAGCCTTACTGCTCGGTTCATGCGAAGCGCCCGGCGGCATCTCGCCCATCTTCCCGACTCCGGTGTCGCCGAACGGCCAGGGCATCTTCAACACCTATATCGGGATCTCGATCCCGGCGATCATCATCTTCGTCGGAGTCGAGGCGGCCTTGCTCTGGGTCGTGATCAAATACCGCCGCTCGAGGCAGCCCGCCGACTACGTCCCTCCCCAGATCCACGGCAACACGCGCCTCGAGTGGGCGTGGACTGCGGCTCCTCTGATCGTCGTGCTGGCCATCGCCGGCTACAGCTTCAACGAGCTCCAGAAGGACTTCCAGCCGATCAGCAACTACGACTTCGAGATCGTGGTGTCCGGCCACCAGTTCGGCTGGAATTACGAGTACCCGCAAGGCTTCACCATCCACCAAGAGGGGACCCTCGCCGGCGATGTGACCCCCTTCGTCGTCCCCGTGAACAAGCTCATCCGCCTGCGCGTGCAGGGCACCGACGTCATCCACTCATGGTGGGTGCCGGCGATCTCGGGCAAGACCGACGCCGTGCCCGGCTATGACAACTTCACATGGCTCAAGGTCGACAGAGTCGGGACCTGGCGCGGCGAATGTGCGGAGCTGTGCGGCGCCGGGCACAGCACGATGCAGATCATCGTGCAGTCGATGAGCCAGTACGACTACGACGTGTGGGTCCGGAAGCAACAGGCGGCACAGAAGTGATGCAGAGTTAGGATGGAGATCTGATGGCAGCTGTCCAGGTACTGCCCCGTCCGAAGGCCTACGACGACACCTTCTGGAAGCCGATCACCCTGTGGCTGACGACCACCGATCACAAGCTGATCGGGATCATGTACATGGTCACCGGCCTGCTGAGCTTCGTGATCGGCGGCATTTTCGCCCTGGTCATCCGGCTGCAGCTTTCACAGCCGAACATGACGGTGGTCGATCACGAGACCTACAACCAGCTCATCTCGGCCCACGGCGTGACCATGATCTTCTTCTTCGTCACCATCTTCCTAACCGGGATCGCCAACTACATGGTCCCGATCATGATCGGCGCGCGCGACATGGCCTTCCCCCGCGTCAACCTGCTGGGGTTCTGGCTGGTGCCGGTCTCGATCCTCCTTTATTACGGGGGGTTCTTCACCGGCGGGGCGCTGGATGCAGGCTGGACCGGCTACGCGCCGCTGACCGAGAAGGCCTACCAGGGCCACAGCCTGGGCGTCGACTTCTGGGCGCTGAGCATCATCGTGTGGGCCATCTCCGGGATCATGGCCTCGACCAACTTCCTGACCACGATCATCGCCCTGCGGGCGCCGGGCATGAAGTTGACCCGCCTACCCCTGTTCGTTTGGGCGCAGATCTCGACGTCGATCCTCCTGCTGGTCGTGGGCGCGCCGCTCGCCGCGGCCATGATCCTCGTCGAGTTCGACCGCCAGCTGGGGACGCAATTCTTCACGACGCAGGGACGGCCGGTGCTGTACCAGCACCTGTTCTGGTTCTTCGGCCACCCCGAGGTCTACATCATGATCCTGCCCGGATTCGGGATGATCTCCGAGGTCATCCCCGTGTTCGCGCGGAAGCCGATCTTCGGGTACATCTCGATGGTCGCGGCGCTCTTCGGCATCGTCTTTCTATCCATGACCGTGTGGGCGCACCACATGTTCACGGTCGGTATGAACACCTACGTCGAGGGCTTCTTCATGCTCATGACGATGCTGATCGCGGTGCCGACCGGGATCAAGTTCTTCAACTGGATCGCGACCGCTTGGTGGGGATCGATCGAGTTCACCTTGCCGATGAAGTTCGCCTTCGGCTTCCTGGCCACGTTCTTGATCGGCGGTATCACCGGCATCTACCTCGCATCCGTGCCGGTCGACACGCAGCTCCACCAGTCGTACTACGTCGTGGCCCACCTCCATTACGTCCTCTTTGGAGGTAGCGTGTTCACGATCTTCGCCGGGCTGTACTACTGGTTCCCAAAGATCACGGGTCGCCTGCTGAACCGGACGCTTGGCGAATGGAACTTCTGGACGCTGTTCATCGGTTTCAACGGAACCTTCCTGATCATGCACACGCTGGGACTGGAAGGGATGCCGCGCCGCATCGCCACCTATGCCAATCCCGCTTGGGCCACGACCAACATGATCATCACCGTGTCGTCGTTCCTGATCGCGTTCTCGGTCCTGCTCTTCTTCATCAATGTGATCCGCAGTTGGTATGGCGGCGAGATCGCGGGCAACGATCCCTGGCACGCCAACACGCTCGAGTGGGCCACGACCTCGCCTCCGCCTCCATACAACTTCGAGAGGGTTCCGCCCGTGCGCAGCTTCATGCCGCTACGCGACCTGCGGGAAGCGGGTGAGGTCCCGGCCGAGCCAGAACCCGTGCCGGCGCCGGCATAAAGCGGTGGTAGTACTCGCAGGTGAATGGGTCCCGGCGTGGCTTGCGATGAGCATCACGTTCCTGGTCGCCTTGATCGGAGTCGCGGGACTGGGTTGGTGGGTCTTGCGCGGCGATGAACGGAACCGAGCGTCGGAGGAGATGAGCGAGGCCGAGCCCCCGAGTCCCCACCACTAGCCGACCGTTACCTTAGACATCTGAACCTCAACGTAATCGACCTCGTGATCGTCGGCGCGACCCTGGTCGGCCTGGTCAACGGCTACCGTCGCGGCTTCTGGCTGTCCCTGGCGCAGTACGTAGGCCTGATCGTCGGAGTGATCCTCGGCGCCATCGCCGCCGGGCCGCTGCTCGACTACATCGGCATTCACAATCCCGTCGCGCGGCCGCTCGGCGCAGTGCTCGTCCTTGTCATCGGCGGGAGCCTCGGATCGAGCATCGGCTTCGCCGCCGGCGAGCCGATCCGGCGCAACATCCTGCGCAAGGGCATCCACACGATGCCCGATTCGGTCGGCGGAGCCGCGCTGTCGACGGTCGCGGTGCTGGCCATGTGCTGGTTCCTCGGCCTGAGCTTTTCCAACGGCCCGAGCCAGGAGATCGCCCAGCAGATCCAGCGCTCGACCGTGCTTCGCACCCTCGACTCGATCGCCCCCCGCCCGCCAGGATTCCTCGCGCGCGTCGAGGGCATCCTGGGAGGGGTCACCTTCCCGCCGGTTTTCGCCGGCCTGGAGCCATCGCTGCCCGCCCCGCTCCCCATCCCCGCGTCGGTCAACACACCGGGCGTCAAGCACGCCGCGCAACTCGTGGTCAAGGTGACAGGTACGGGCTGCGGCGGACTGGTGACCGGGAGTGGGTTTCCAATCGGCAACGGCTACGTGGTCACCAACGCCCACGTCGTTTCAGGAACATCCAACCATCGCGTCGAGACTCCGAGCGGAATCGGGTTGCGTGCGGAGGTCGTGTATTTCGATTCCGAACGCGACGTCGCGCTTCTATACGTTCCCGATTACGTCGACGCCGTGCTCGATCTTGGTCCCGCCGAGCGCGGCACGCAAGGCGCCGTCATCGGCTATCCGGGCGGCGGCCCGGAGCAGACACAGCCGGCTGTCGTAGACGGCGCCATCGAGGCCGCGGGCCGCGACATCTACAACCAGAGGCCCGTGACGCGGGAGATCTACGTGATCCAGGCTCGAGTCAGACCGGGCAACTCAGGAGGCCCGCTGGTTGACCTGCAGGGCCGGGTGTTGGGAATCGTCTTCGCGACCTCCGCCAGCCAACCCGACCAGGCCTACGCACTGACAGATGACGAGATCACGAACGCCGAGCAAAAGGCTCACAGCCCCCAATCACCGATCGACACCAGCCACCTGGAATGCGCAGCTTGAGCTAGCTGGATTCCGACTCCGGTTTCCCTTCTTCGATGAGCAGCACAGGGATGCCGTCGACGATCGGGTAGAGGACCTTGCAGTTGGAGCAGCGGAGGTGGTCGGGCTCCTTGAGCTCGAGCTTGGTATGGCACTTGGGACAGGCGAGAATCTCGAGCAGTTCTTGAGAGATCACGCGTTCATGGTAGTACCGTTCCGACCGTGATCCTGAGGCGCCTCTACATCTACGTCGTGAGCATCGCCGCACTCGCGGTGCTGGCCTTCGGTCTCGCCAATCTCGGCTCCACGGTTCTCCTCTTCCTCTTCAACTCACCCGCCGCCCAGTCGAGCCGGACGCAGCTCGCAGGTTTCACCGCTACGGTCGTGGTCGCATTTCCGGTCTGGGCCATCCACATGTGGTTCGGCCGCCGCTTTTCGCGTCGGGATCCATCCGAGCGCGCATCGGCGATCCGCCGCCTGTACCTCTACCTCGCGTGCGCGGGGTCCTCGATTGGGACCGCGATCGCGGTGGCCGTCGCCATCACCAGCCTTTTGCAGCAGCAGCTCGACGGATTCAACTTCGACAGGGTCGGGGTCGCCCAGGATGCCTGGTTTGCGGTCGTATTGCTGGCCATCTGGACCCTCCACTACCGCATCGCGGCCCGCGACCGCGCCGCTGTCGGCGAGCACGGCGCCTCCGCCACCCTTCGGCGCTGGTACATGTACCTCGCGCTCGTGGTCGGGCTCTTCATGCTCCTGGTCGGAGCGCAAGGCTTGCTCCAGGCGGCCTGGGTGAAGGCATTGACCAACGCACAGTTCACCAATCAGCCGATGTCGTCGTCGGCCGGGCTGGTCGTCGGCGGGCTGCTGCTTTGGGGATTTCACGCGCAGGTGCTCGCCACGCGTCACCTCGATGACGACCGCAAGTCGACGCTGCGCGCGGTGGAGGGATTCATCGCGGTTGGCGTGTGTATCGTCGTGGCGCTGATCGGCGCCAGCCAGATCCTGTACTACGGCGTCGCGCGCGCCCTCGGCGTCGAGAATCCGGGCGGTCTCGGCAACGACATCCTCTCCGGTCTCGCCCAGCCTGCTTCAAACGTTCTGGTCTACGGCCTGGCGTGGTTCTTGATCCGGCGCCGGCTTGCCCTGGACGCAGCCTCTGGCGAGGCGGCCCGCCAGGCGGGAATGCGCCGCCTCTACACCAACCTCGTCGCGCTGGTGTCGATGGGCGCCCTTGCTGTTGGCGCTGCGGGCCTGCTCGGCTCGCTCGCGCAAGCCGCTGAGGCGCCGATCATCGGTGTCCCCGCGCCAGCATGGAGAGATCCGGCGAGCCTATGGGTCACGCTCCTGGTCGTCGGCGCCGCAGTATGGGTGGCCCATTGGCGCCAAGTTCCGTGGCTGGCGGACCGCGTGGCACTGAGCCGCCGCCTGTACCTGTGGGCGGTGCTGCTCGCGAGCGTGCTCGCCCTTCTGGGCGGCGCCATCGATCTGCTCTACGTCGTTTTCCAGCAGGCCTTCAGCGCGCAGCCGCGGTTGAACGATTCGGCCAACCTTGCTTTCGGTCAAGCTCTGGCCGTGGTCGTGGTTGCGGCCGCGGTGGGCATCTACCACTGGCTGGTGCTGAGATCGGACGCTACATCCAGACCCCCGAAAGGCGCGCAGCTCGCCGCCACCGTCACCATCGTTCCTGCGGCCCCCGCCAAGCTGCGGCCAGCCCTCGAAGTCGCTCCCGGCACGCATTACGAGCTGTCCGTGGTCGGCGCGACCGAGGACGACGTGCACCAGGCTTTGGCGAGTCTGCCGCCTAAGGCGAGCTACAAGCTCCTGCCGTCGCATTCCGCCGACAATTGAGCTGATGGACGCGCACCACATCCTGACGACCACCCGCGCGGTGCGAAAGCGGCTCGATTTCGACCGGCCGGTTTCGCGAGAGATCTTGCTGGAATGCCTGGAGGTCGCCGTCCAGGCGCCAACGGGGAGCAACTCTCAAGGCTGGCAGTGGGTGATCGTCACCGACCCTGAGAAGAAGCGCGTGATCGGCGAGCTGTACAAGAAATCCTGGTACGACTACGCGAAGAGCGGGGGCAGGCGTTACGAGAGGGACGACCCTCGTCGGAAGCAGCTGCCGCGGGTGGCGGCGTCCGCCCAATACCTCGCCGACCGCATGCACGAGGTGCCGGTGATGGTGATCCCGTGCATCGAAGGACGGGTCGATCGCCCCGGGGTCAGCAACCTCGAGATCGCCGGCCTTTACGGCTCGATCCTTCCCGCCGCCTGGAGCTTCATGCTCGCCGCCCGCGCTCGCGGACTGGGCACGGCGTGGACCACACTGCATCTGCGATACGAGCGTGAGGTGGCGGACTTGCTCGCAATCCCGTTCGAGCGCTACTCGCAAGCGGCGTTGATCACGGTCGGATTCCACACGGGCGGCGAATTCAAGCCTGCCGAGAGGATCCCGCTGGAGCCGATCGTCCACTGGGAGAATTGGTGACAGTAGACGCGGTCGCGCTTCTCGACCTGGTCGATTGGCGGCGGAAGGTCGGAGACCTGTACCGGATCGGCGGGCCTGATTCGCTGGAAAAGTTTCGCGAGGGCCGCGACCGCCTGTTCAAGTCACATCCCCAATCGCCGATCGAGACGGAGGAGCGGGCGTCTTTCGCGGGACTGCACTACTTCCCGCACGATCCTTCCTTCCGCGTGCCGGCCCGGATGGAGCCGAGCGATGGATCCGAGCTGCTCATCGACACCGGCGGCGAGGATGGCGCCGTCCGATACCGGCGCGCCGGTCAGCTGGCATTTCGCCTGGCCGGAGAGCCGTGCAAGCTGACCGTCCTCAGCCTGGTTCAGTACGCGGGCGGATTGTTCGTCCCGTTCAAGGACACGACGGCAGTCCATCAGACGTACGGGGCGGGGCGCTATCTGTTCGACACGGCCAAGGACACCGACGGCCTCGTGCTCGAGACCACACCCGGCTCACCCGACGTTGTGATCGATTTCAACTACGCATACAACGCCTCGTGCGCGTACAGCCCGCGCTGGGCCTGCCCGCTGGCGCCCCCGGAGAACTTCCTGCGCGTGCCGGTGACGGCCGGGGAGATGAACTACAAGAGCTAAGCCGCCGAGCGAGCCCCCGACATCAGCTTGATCAGCTCGCCGCCAAGCGCGATCGCGTCCTTGGTCGGCAGCGTTTGGTTGCTCAAGGTGAAGCCTCCGAAGCCCGCGTCGACGTAGGGCTGCAGCCTCTCCGCAACGTCCGCGGGGGTGGCGACCATCACCATCGGCCGCCGCTCCTCGGGGATCCTCTCCAGCTGGGCTTTCGCATCGCGAGTGTTCTCGACGAGGATCGCGAGGCTGCCCATCAATAGCTTCACCGTCGAAGGGTCGCGGCCTTCCGCCTCGCAGTGCGCGAGGAAGACGTCTCTCTTGTGCTTCAGCGCGTCCAGCGGACCGCCGAACAGGTGGCCGAAATCGCCATGCCTGGCGAGGATGCGCAGGGTGCGCTTCTCGCCACCGCCTCCGATCATGATCTTCGGGCCGCCAGGCTGCACCGGGCGGGGGACGTTGAGCGCTCGGTCGATCCGGTAGTGCTTGCCTTCGAAAGACGGGCGGTCCTGCGTGAACATCAGCTTGGCGATGGTCACCGCCTCTTCGAGCCGATCCTCTCGCTCGCCGATCGGGGGGAACTCGAAACCGTATCCCATGTGCTCAGAGTCATTCCAAGCCGCGCCGATGCCGAGCATGGCCCGGCCCTTCGAGATGACGTCGAGCGTCGTGACCATCTTGGCGAGCAAAGCCGGATTCCTGTAGGTCACGCCGCTGACCATCGTCGCCAGCTTCACGCGCGACGTTCGCGCCGCGATCGCCCCGAGGGTGGTGTAGGCCTCCATCATCGGCTCTGTCTCCGGACCGATTCCGCGGATCTGATAGAAGTGGTCCATCACGGTGACGAGGTCGAAGCCGGCCGCCTCCGCGGCGGTGGCCTGTTCGAGGAAGCGGTCGAAAATCTCGCCACCCTTGGCGCCGGCGGACGTGTAGTTGGGCATGTGGTAACCGAAAAACAAATCAGCCATCACACTCATAATGCACCGTCGATGAAACTCACAACTGTCGCCGGCGTGGCCGCCGCGCTGGCCGTCCTCGCTTACGGAACTGTGCTCGTGTTTCTCGCCTTCGACCGCAACTCGAATTCGGCGAGCGACACGATCCGCCCCTTCGTCATCACGATGGGCCCGGTGTGGGCCCTCGCCATCTGGTCTGGAGTTTCGCTGCTCCGGCGCCATAGATAGAATTTGTGGCCACGGCTGTGGCCATAGACGAGTCGCGTAACGGCAAGGGCACCTCGATCCAGCTGGTCCAGGTCGAAGGGTTCCTGGAGGTGGCTCGGCGTGGAAGCGTGAGCCGGGCGGCCGAAGCGCTCTTCATCACCCAGCCGACCCTCACTGCCCGCCTTCACGGGCTCGAACGCGAGCTCGGCGCCCCTCTGTTCTTGCGGACGCCGCACGGGATGCGCCTGACCGATGCCGGCAAGGCATGGGTGCCATATGCGGAACGAGCGCTGCGCGCGCTCGCGGAGGGTCGCGACGCGCTCGAGCAGGTGATGTCCGCCTCGGCAGGCCATTTGATGATCGCCGCCGCGCCGGCTGTCAGCACGTACGTGTTGCCGCAGCTGTTGGAGAAGTTCGTCGCCACGCATCCGCGCGTCGAGGTGTCAGTGCGCACCGGCCATTCCGAGGACGTGGTCGAGCTCGTGCTCCGCGACGAGGTGCAGCTGGGGCTGGGCCGCGCCATACGCCATCCCGACCTCGAGCTGAGACGGTTCCACACCGAGGAGCTGGTCCTCGTGTGCGCGCCCGACCACGCCTTCACGAAGAGGCGCTCCGTGACGATGGTGGAGGTTGCGCGCGAGAAGCTGATCATGTTCGACCGGACCTCCAGCTACTACGAGATCACCCAGGCGGCATTTCTGTCGGCCGGCACCAAGCTGCGCGGATTGATGGAACTGGATTCGATCGAGGCGGCCAAGAAGATGGTCGAGCGAGGCCTCGGGGTTGCCCTGCTGCCGCGCACGGCCGTGGCCAGGGAGATCGAGGGCCGGACCTTGAGCATGGTCCGGATGAAAGACGCACCCCCGATGCACAACTCGATCGTCGCGTTTCGCCGCCGTGACGCCGGCAAGCCAGAGGGGATCGTCGCGGCATTCCTTGGCCTGCTGAACACTATCGAGTAGGCTCGCCCAGCTATCGGTTTTATTGATCATGACGATCAAATCAATTAATTGGACTTATACCGAGCCAGCTGATAATTTGGCACTCATGCAAGGAAACGAACAGTCGCTAGAGCTCGAGGCCGAGACTTTGACCGCGCACGAATGCGAGTGCCCGGAGCCGTGCAACTGCGACCACGAGAACGAGTAGGACGCTGATGGAGCTGATATCCACGCCCCTGCTTCCCGACGGCTTCAAGGTCCCCTCCTCTCGCAATGAGGAGCCGAGCCGGCGGCTGCGCCGGCTGCTTGCAACCAAGCCCTACGTCTTCGGGCCCGGTGTCTACGACCCGTTCGGCGCCGAGCTGGTCATGTATCACGGTTTCGACGCCGTCTACTTCAGCGGCTATTCGTTCGCAATCGGCCACCTCGGCACCACGGACATGGACATCTACTCTTCGGTCGAGATTGCCGACGGCGCTCGCCGCACGGTCAGCGCTCTGCGCAAGTTCCAGCTCACGATGGCCGTTGGCGACCCTGAGAAGGGGGTCGCGCCGGTGCACCTGGAGATTCCACCGGTCGTCGTCGACATGGACGCCGGTTATGGAAACCTGTTCAACGTCCAGCGCACAGTCGACCTCTACGTTCGAGCCGGCGTCGCCGCCGCGCACCTCGAGGACCAGGTCATGCCCAAGCGCTGCGGCCACATCGCGGGCAAGGCGCTGATTTCGGCAGACGAGTTCGTGGGCAAGCTCAGGATGATGCGCAGCGCGGCCGACGACCTCGGCCACAAAGACTTCGTCATCATCGCCCGGACCGACGGTGTGTCGGCCACCGAGGCACCAGAGAGCAAGCGCGGCATCCAGCTCGCCATCGATCGGGGCCTTCGCTACATGGACAGCGGGGTGCCCGACCTTCTGTGGTGTGAGTTTCCGACCGCGGAGCGGGGACCGACGGAGCAGTTTTGCAGCGAGATCCGCAAGCGGTTTCCCGGCGCACGCTTTGCGTTCAACTATTCGTCGTCGTTCAAGTGGCACAACGAGAGGAACCCCATCACTTGGGATGAGCTGGGTGAGCTCGGTGTCGGCTTCATCTTCATCACCCTCGCGCTGCAGCACGCCGCGGGACATGGAATGTCAGTCTTGCTCGACGATCTCAAGAACAATGGAGAGCAGGGCTACATGGCGCTGCAGCGAAAAGAATGGGCGCCGAACGCGGACATCCCGACGCGGAGCCACCACTTGTTCACCGGGGTGCCGTATCACCAGCACGTGGGCCAGGAGTACGGGGCGACCCGGCTGAGCGAGAACCTCGACGAGCACCTGGAGATCTCGAAGGTAGTCTGAGAAAGGCCGGCCCTCGCGCCAACTAAGCTTTTCGCTGGTGTGGGGTTGATCTTTTTTCCCTTCCGCTACGTCTGGTGGCTGCTGTCGAGCCTTCGGCGGTCGATCGGCCGAGCTCCGGACTACGTCATCTTCGTCCTGGAATCGAGCCTTCCCACGCTTCCCGACCCCCCAGGCCCGTTCTGGCAGCGCTTCGTCTCGCAACCCACGCTGAGCGTCAAAGAGCTGGGGGAGCGGTTCGACGCCATCGGGCGCGATCCGCGCACGAAGGGCGTGATCCTTCACCTGCGACCGGTGCCCATGTCGATGGCCACGCTGCAGGACCTGCGCGAGCTGGTCTCGAAGCTGCGTGCGGGTGGCAAACGTGTAATCGCCTGGGCGCCGTTCTACACCACCGGCACGTACTACCTGGCGTGCGCGTGCGACGAGATCCTGTTGATGCCGGCGGGACTGGTTCGGCCCCTCGGCTTTTCCTCGACGGGAGTGTTCCTCGCCGACGCGCTGGCCCGACTCGGGATCAAGGCAGACTTCATCCAGATCTCGCCATACAAATCGGCCGCGGACCCGCTCACGAAATCGGAGATGTCAGCCGAGGTGCGCGAGCAGGTGACCTGGCTGCTCGACTCGAACCACAAAGAGCTTGTCAGTGCGGTCGCTGAAAGCCGGCGCGTGGAGCCGGACGCCGCCGCGGAGCTCGTCGACGCCTCTCCGTACACCGACGCCGCCGCCCTCGAAAAGCACGTCGTGGATGGCCTGCTGCCCGAGGAGGAGCTTCCGAATCGCCTCGGAGGCCGTGACGCGCGCGCGAGAATCGCAACCTGGGACCAGGCTCGCCGCCGCGTGCGGGCGCCCCGCCCGGCCACCGGCCGGGGCAGGTACGTGGCGATCATGCGAGTCGAGGGCACGATCGTCGACGGGCGCAGCGGCCAGTTGCCGATCAAGCCGCCCATCGATTTGCCGCTCGTCGGCGACGCTCGGGCGGGCGACCTGACCGTGGTCCCGCTCGCGCGGCAGATCGCGGCCGATAAGCGCGTGGCGGCGGCGGTTCTCTATGTGAACTCGCGCGGAGGTTCGGCGACGGCGTCCGAAGCCATGCGCCAGGCTATCGAGCTCATCGCCAAGCGAAAGCCGCTGGTGATCGCGATGGGCCCAGTGGCCGGCTCGGGCGGCTACCTGGTGGCGACCCCAGGCCATTGGATCGTGGCGAGACCAGGCACGCTGACCGGTTCGATCGGAGTCCTGACCGGCAAGCTCGTCACCGGCGGCCTGTTCTCGAAGCTGCTGGTCAACCGGGAGACCGTCGCCTTTGGTCAGCACGTCACGCTGGAAGGTGACGACGATCCGTTCACAGATGAGGAACGGAAGATCGTCGAGGGCGAGATCGACCGAGTTTACGAACTCTTCCTCGAAGCGGTCGGCTCGTCGCGCAAGATGACCCGCGACGAGGTGCACCCCATCGCCGCGGGCCGGGTGTGGACCGGCAGCCAGGCGCTGCAGAGGAAGCTGGTCGACGAGCTTGGAGGTCTGGACGCGGCGGTGCGCAAGGCGCGAAGCCTCGCCGGTCTTGCGGATGGCGTGCCCGCACGAGAGGTGCGGGCGCCGCGAAGGCCGGTCCCGCCACAGGCGATGCCGAGCGCCGCCGCGTGGATCGGGTATGTGCTGGAGGGAGTCGGCCTGCTCAGCCGAGCCCCGGCGCTGGCCGTGATGGAGTTTCTCCCTAGCGATCCGGAATGAGCCGGATGTCGAGAAGTGGGTTCGTGCTTCGACCGGTACTTGGAGGTAGATGGATGGATATGAAGCTCGAGCTTGTGCCGGTGCCGGTTTCGGATGTCGACCGTGCCAAGGCTTTTTACGTTGAAAAGGTCGGGTTCAACACCGACCATGACACGAGGTTTGGCGACGCCGCCAGGGTGGTCCAGCTGACACCGCCCGGGTCGGCCTGCTCGATCGTCATCGGAACCGGCCTGGGCGAAATCTCCGAAATGACGCCTGGATCGGTCAAGGCCTTGCACCTCGTAGTCGCTGACGTGGCATCAGCACGCGATGCGCTGGTTGCTCGAGGCGTTGAGGTGGGTGTAGTCGAGGAACACGGAAGAGGCGTCAAATTCGCTCATTTCCACGACCCTGATGGCAACACCTGGGCGCTGCAGGAAATGCCTTGGAGATCTGACCTCGGAGCTGGTTGAGAGGGCGACCATCACGCATTGCCCTCAGCCCTCGTGATGACCTCGACCAGGGCCGCGATTCGACCTGGCCAGCCATCACGAAACATTCCGGCCACTTCGGGATCGAACTCGCCTACATGCCGAAGCCGTAAGCGGGTCCCTTCCCCATTTCGCGCCAGCATGAATGTGACCTTGGATGGGGGATTGCGATCATCTACCGACCAGGACCAGACCATGCGGCGCGGCGGCTCGAGCTCAAGCACCTCCGCATCAACCCATCCTTCCGTTGAGAGCGGCGACAGCGGTTTCATTCGAAACCGGCATCCGATGGTAGGTTTGAAATCGTCGGTCGCCATCAAGCAGGCAGAGATGGCGCTCTTGTCAGTGAGCTCCGCCCACACCGCTTCGATCGGACGTGGCAACAGTTCCTCGAACGCAACGTCGAGCTTCACCCGGGCGTTTCGAACCTTCTAGGAATCAAGGGGTGGGAACCTCCCCGGGTTCCGCTCCCGCATCAGGTCGTAAACGGCCTCGACCACGCTCTCCCGGTTCGGCTTGGTGAAGTAGTCCCCATCGGGGCCGTACGCCGGCCGGTTCGGCGCGGCCGCCAGCGTTCGCGGCGCCGCGTCGAGGTGCCACCAACCGTTCTGCCGCTCGAGGACCTGCTGCATCATGAAAGCCGACGCGCCCCCCGGCATGTCCTCGTCGAGGAACAGCACGGCATGCGTCTTTTCAAGCGACCGAACGATCGACTGATCGACGTCGAACGGACTCAGCGTCTGCACGTCGATCACCTCGCAGGACGCCCCCAAATCCTCGAGCGCACGTGCCGCATCCAGCGCAATCGCGCAGCAGGCCCCGTATGTGACCACGGTCACGTCGGTGCCCTCTCGCAGCACCTCCGGCACGCCCAGCGGGACGGTGAACTGGCCGATGTTGTCGGGCACCCGCTCCTTCATCCGGTAGCCGTTGAGCACCTCGATCACCACACCAGGGTTGTCCCCGCGGAACAGCGTGTTGTAGAAGCCGGCCGCCTGTGTCATGTTCCGCGGCACGGCGATGTACATCCCGTGCAGCGCATTGATGAGTACCGCCATCGGCGAGCCCGCGTGCCAGATGCCGACGAGCCGATGGCCCTTCGTGCGCATGACCACCGGCGCCTTCTGCCCGCCGGCGGTCCGCCAGTGGAGGCAAGCGAGGTCGTCGGCTGCCACCTCCAGCGCGTACAGGAAGTAGTCGAGGTACTGGATGTCGCATATCGGCCGCAGGCCGCGCATCGCCGCGCCGATCGACTGCCCGAGGATCGTCGTTTCCCGGATCCCGGTGTCGGTGAGCCGCAGGTCGCCGTACTTTGCCTGCAGCCCCTCGAACACCAGGTTCACGTCACCCAACCTTCCGACGTCCTCGCCAATGACGAACAGACGAGGGTCGCGCGCGAAGTTGGCGTCGAAGTTGCGAAGCAGCACCTGGCGACCGTCCACGGTCGGGGACTTATCCGAGTAGACGGCAGGAACGACCGGCACCTTGAGCGGGGATTCGTCGGAGGTGCTGAAGACGTGAGAGCGATAGCGGTCGCCGTGCTCCTGCTTGTAGTCCTCGATGAACTTGATCAGCTCGGAGCGCTCCGGAGAGTCCGTCCCGCGCAGCGTGCGCAATGCGAATGAGGCACCCGAGAGGATCGCGGACCTGGTGACCTTGCCGGCTTCGGTCAGGGTGGATGCGATCTCGGCCACCCTGGGTGTGTCGACCCGCCGCAGGATGGACACGGCCCGGTCGCGCTCGTGGCGGATCGGTGTCTGGTATGCCTCCCAGGCCAGGTCTCGCGCGGCTTCCACCGCCTCCTTGTCGGCCGCCTCCCAGCCCTCGAGCTGGGACTCGCTCGCGATGCCCGATTCGATGATCCAGTCCCGCATCCGCCGGATGCAGTCGTATTCGACCTCGAACCGCAAGCGTTCTTTCGACTTGTACCGCTCATGGCTGCCGCTCGTCGAGTGGCCTTGGGGCTGGGTCAGCTCGGTGATATGGAAGAGCGCCGGCTTGTGCGTGCTGCGCACCCGCTCGATGCCGGTTGCGTAGGCGTCGACGAGCGCGGCGTAGTCCCAGCCCGGAATCACGTAGATGTCCACGCCGGGGCGGTCGTCGGGGATGAAGCCTCGTAGCGCATCGGAGATCGAGCTCTTCGTGGTCTCGGCGCTGATCGGCACGGAAATGCCGTAACCATCGTCCCAAACCGACAGCGCGATCGGGACCTGGAGGACGCCCGCGGCGTTGACCGTCTCCCAGAAATGGCCTTCGCTCGTGGCCGCGTCGCCGATGGTTCCGAAAGCCACCTCGTTGCCGTTGACCGAGAAGCCGTCCTGTGCGGTGCGGAGCTGTGGGTTGTTCCGGTACAGCTTTGACGCATACGCGAGCCCGAGCAGCCGCGGCATCCACCCGGCCACGTTGGATACGTCCGCCGTGGAGTTGGGCGTATCGATCGACCGCGTGAACTCGCCGCGATCGTCGAGGAACCTGGTCGCAAAGTGGTTGCCCATCTGGCGACCGGCAGATGCCGGGTCGGAATCAAGATTCGTGTTTCCGTACAGCTGAGCGAAGAACGCGCGGACGTTCGACATCCCGGTCGCCCACATGAAGGTCTGGTCGCGGTAGTAACCCGCACGCCAGTCGCCGGGCCGGAAGGCCTTGGCCATCGCGAGCTGTGCGACCTCTTTGCCGTCGCCGAAGATCCCGAAGGTGGCGTTCCCGCGCAGGACCTCAGCCCGCCCGAGGATGCTGGCCCGGCGGCTGCTGTAGGCGAGGCGGTAGTCGGCGACGACGGTTTCGGCAGCAAGCGCGAGCTTGGAGTTGCGAAGCGTTTTGGCCATCTAGGACGCGAAGTTACGTTATCAGGCGCCGGAGCGCCTGGTAACTAGGCCGAGTCTGCGCGCTCCGCCGCTTGGTGCCCCTTGTCGCGAAGCAAGCCTGGCCTGCTCGCCGACAGCGCCTTCTTCATGTGGACGTACGCTTTCTCGAGATCTCCCCGGCGCTCGAGGATCTCCGCGTACATGCCGTGGCACCGAAGCAAGCGCTCAGTCATGCCGTAGGTGCTCAGCCCCGCCAGCGCCATCTCGAACTCTCGGTCGACGGTCTCGTCGTTTCCACGCTGCTCGGCGACGCGGCCGAGCCACATATGTGACTCCGCGACCGTGGCCCCCTCCTGCATCCTTTCCGCCATACGCAGGCTTTGCTCAGCGAGCTCCGCGGCCGCGTCCACGTTGCCTTCCTGCAGGCTGAGCTCGCTCAGGCTGAGGATCATGCTCGCGCGTCCGAGCTCGAGGTCGGTCTCGTCGGTGAGCTCGAGAGCGCGGTCCATGTGCCGGCGTGCGCCGGCGTGGTCGCCCTTCGCCATCAGCAGCAAGCCCAGCTCGTTTTCGATTCGGGCCAGGGAAACACGCTCGCGCAGCACCTCGAGCAGCGCCACCGATCGATGCGCGTACCGGATCGCAGCCTCGGTCTGTCCCATTTCTCGATATGCGTACGACAGCCCGTGGTAGCTCAATGCCAGTCGCCGAAGATCCTGCAGCGAACCGGCCACCTCGATGGCTTCGTTGTAGAGCTCCATCGCCTTTTCCCACGCGCCGGCGGCGAGCTGGGCCGAGGCGAGCACGCCGAGCAGTCTCGATTCGGTCGACTCCGGAATAGGTTTCAGGCTGCGGCACAGCGCCAGCGCACGCTCGGCGATCGCCACCGCGCCGGGCTGCTGGGTCATATACGCGAGCGACGCTTCCGACCCCAGGCATTCGGCGAGCATGAGGGTGTCGCCAACGGATTCGAAATGCGCCGACGCCTGCCGGAGCAGCGCGCCGGCGGGCTCCGGCTTGCCCATCTGGAGATATGCGCGGGCGAGGTGGTACCGGATCGGGCCGAGGCGGTGTGCCGACGAACCCAGGCTGAGAAGCTTCTGGCCGAGCTCGATCGCTTCTTGATACTGGCCGTGCGCGAGCAGTGACTCGAGCTCGACGAGGCCGTCCTTTGCCTCGTCGCTGACACCGCCCGGATCGGCCAGGAAGAACTCCACCGGCTTGCCTGTACGCCGCGCGATGTGCTCCAGGGTTGGCAGCGACGGCCGCGTGCGGCCGGTCTCGATCAGGAAAATCGCGGGCGCGGTGACGTGGCCCTTACCGACCTGGGCCAGGCTGAGGCCCGCTTCCTGGCGCGCCTGCTTGACTGAACCAGCGCGCAGGTTCACCCCTGGCAAGCGACGCCGTTCTACCTTCGGGGGTGCGTCCTCCGCAACTGATGCACCCCGCTGCCGACCCACGAGCGCAGAGCTTAGACCAAATTACTTAATGGGTCTACATAAGACGAAATGAAAATTTTGTTTCAGGCAGTTCACGGCGACCTGGGGTCAGACCGCGGGGTAAGTCCCGAAAAGCTTGATCTCCGCCGACGCCTCTTCGAGATCCTCGAGCGCAGCCTCGGCCGTCGAGGGTGCGTCCGCCTCACCGTTGATCGAGAAGTCGAGGTAGAAGCGGTATTCGAACGGCCGGCCGAGCATCGGCCGGCTGTCGAGGCGCGTCAGGTTTACGTTTCTGCGCGCGAAACAATCCAGAGCATGCGCGAGGCTGCCCGGCCTGTAGATCCCGTAGCGCTTCGCCGCCGCGCGGCTCGCGATCGCCGCGGTCCCCGGCTGGCGCTGCTCGGCGACCGCGCGCGCCGCGCCGGCGGTGTCATGGAAGGCAACGGATTTGATCTGGCGCGAGTGGAGGTAGCGGCTGCACTGGGCGAGGGCCTGCGGATGCGATAGCGCGCGCTCCACCGGTCCGGGCCAGCCCAGCAGGCAGTGCTGGACGGGCAGGATGTGTTCCCGCACCACTCGCAATCCAGGAAGCTCCCAGAGCAAATCCGACACTTCCTGCACGATGCCGGCGCTGCTGTTCTCAACAGGCAAGACCGCGCAGTCGACGGCGCCTATCGAGAGCGCCTCGAACGTCAGCCGGAAGGTTGCATACCCGACCGCGTCCGAGCCCGGAAACAGCGCCGAGACCGCCTCGTCCGAGTAAGCCCCAGGCTCACCCTGGTACGCGATCTTCACCCAAAGATCATGTGACGGAGGGTGTCGGCGACGTGGTTGTGCTCGTTGGGTGCGTCGACGGCGGTCGCATGGCCGTTGCCGTTGGGTTCTGACACCGCGATCTTCTGCAGGTCGTCGTCGGTCACCTCACGCTTGGTGTCGGCGACCTGGAGGAACCGCTGCCACGCCGCCTCGCGCTTGCTCTCGGCCAGCTTGATTCCGAGGAGGCCGAGGCGGTGGTGGAATGCGTGCCGGCCGGAGCGTGCCGTCAACACGATGCGCGAGTTGTCGAGGCCGACGTCCTCGGGTTTCATGATCTCGTAGTTCAAGCGGTCCTTGAGCACGCCGTCCTGGTGGATCCCCGATGCGTGCGCGAATGCGTTGGCTCCGACGACCGCCTTGTTCGGCTGCACCGGGGTGCCGGTCAGCTCGGCGACGAGTCGCGACGTGCGCGTGATCTGTGTCGTGTCGATTCCGCACTCGAGGCCGAGCCTCGCCTGGCGCACGCGCAGCAGCATCACGATCTCCTCGAGAGATGTGTTGCCGGCGCGCTCGCCGATGCCGTTGATCGTGCACTCCACGCGTCGAGCACCGGCCGCGATCGCGGCCAGCGAGTTTGCGGTGGCAAGGCCGAGATCGTTGTGGCAGTGCACAGAGAAAAGGGCCCTGTCGCTGCCGCGAGCCTCGGTGATCACCCGCCGCACGAGCTCGCCAAACTCCAGCGGCAAGCAGTAGCCGGTGGTGTCCGGGATGTTGATGACGTTGGCGCCGGCCGCGATCATCGTCTCGACCGTTTCCACGAGGTAATCAGGGTCGGCGCGGCCCGCGTCCTCGGGCGAGTACTGGACGTTGTCGCACAGCGAGCGAGCGTAGGCGACCATCTCCGCGCCGCGCTTCAGCACCTGCTCGCGCGTCATGCCGAGCTTGCGGTCGATGTGCACGTCGGAGACCGACAGGACGATGTGTATCTGAGGACTCTCCGCGTCCTTGATCGCGCCCCAGACCGCATCGATGTCTTCGCGGACAGCCCGCGCCAACGCGGTCACGGTGGTGCTGCGAATCTCGCGCGCGATCTGCCGGCACGCCTCGAAGTCGCCTGGAGAGGAGATCGGGAAGCCGGCTTCGATCACGTCGACGCCGAGACGCTCGAGCTGCCGGGCGATCTTCAGCTTGGAGTTCGCGTCGAGGTGGAACCCTGGCGACTGCTCGCCGTCGCGCAGCGTGGTGTCGAAGATGAAGACGCGGTCTACGTCTGATTCCTTCATTTCTCTACGGGCTCCAACCAGGTCATCATCGAGCGGAGCTCGCGCCCGACCTTTTCAACCGGGTGTTCGGCATCCTTCCTTCGCATCGCGAGAAACTGCTCGCGTCCATTCGAGTTCTCGTCCAGCCATTTCTCGGCAAACGAGCCGTCCTGGATCTCGCGCAAGACCTGGCGCATGTTCTCGCGGACCTGGTTGTCGATGACGCGAGGCCCTGAGACGTAGTCCCCGTACTCGGCCGTGTCCGAGATCGAATAGCGCATGAACCCGAGGCCGCCGCGATACATGAGGTCGACGATGAGCTTCAACTCGTGAAGGACCTCGAAGTACGCGAGCTCGGGCTGGTAGCCGGCTTCTACCAACGTCTCGAAGCCGGTTTTGACGAGCGAGCTGACGCCGCCGCACAGCACCGCTTGCTCGCCGAACAGATCGGTCTCCGTTTCCTCCTTGAAGGTCGTCTCGAGCACGCCGGCGCGACCGGCCCCGATCGCGCGCGCGTAGGCGAGAGCTCGCCGCCAGGCGTGGCCCGTCGCATCCTGGTGGACCGCGATCAACGCCGGCACGCCCTGGCCCTGGACGTAGGTGCTGCGCACCAGGTGGCCAGGCCCCTTGGGCGCGATCATGGCCACGTCGATCTCGGCGTCAGGCTTGATCTGCGCGAAGTGGATCGCGAAGCCATGCGCGAACATCAGCATCGATCGAGGCTGGAGGTGGGCTTCGATCGACTCGCGGAAGAGCTTGCCCTGTCCCGCGTCTGGGGTGAGCACCATGACGACCGTCGCCTCGGAGACCGCTTCGGGGACCGGCACCGCGCGCAGGCCGTCCGCTTCGACCCGCTCGATCGACTTGCTGCCCGGGTAGAGGCCGACGCGGACGTCCTCACCGCTGTCGCGAAGGTTCAGCGCGTGAGCGCGTCCCTGGCTGCCGTAGCCGATCACCGCCACCGGCTCGCCAAGGTTGGGCGGGCAGTCGCTCTCGTAATGGATCTTCATGCGGTTCTCCTCATCACGACCGGCCCCGAGCGGACCACGTCTTTGACTCCATGTCGTTTCAATTCGTCGACGAATTCGCCAACCTCCCCGCCGTCGCCCGCGAACTCGACGGTCGCCCCGGTCGCGCTGCTGTGCAGGAGCTTCGCGCCCTTCTCGAGCAGCCCGGACAGGTCGGACGCCGCCACCCGCGCGACGACCAGCTCGCGGCTGTGCAGGTCGTGGCCGGTGAGGTCCTCGACCTCGACCACCTCGACCAATCGCTCCAGCTGCTTGCGCACCTGGTCGGCCTCGGCGTGCCCGTGGTCGACTTGCAAAGTAAGCCGCGAAAGGCCGGGTTCGGGGCTGGGGCCGACCGTGATCGAAAGGACGTGAAAGCCGCGGCGGCGGATGACTCCGGAAACCTTGCTCAACGTGTTCGGTCCGTCCTCGACCAGCACAGAAAGGACTCGCACTCGGTTGTCGCTCACTTGTCGGGAGCCTCCCAGAAGTCGTTGAGGCTCTTGCCCAGCGGGACGATCGGGTAGACGTTGGCCTCGGGGTCGATGCGGAAGTCGATGAGGAACGGTCCCTTGGTTCGCTCGGCCGCGTCCATTGCGGGCCCGATCTCGGAGAACTTGTCCACCCGCACCCCCGGCAGGCCGTACGCGTCGGCCAGCTTGACGAAATCAGGCATGTGCGTGAGGTCGACCTGCGAGCGAACGCCACCGTAGAAGTCGTCCTGGAACTGGCGGACCATGCCCAACGAGAAGTTGTTGAGGAGGACGATCTTGACGTCGAGCTGGTGCTCGATGGCAACCGAGAGCTCCTGCGCCGTCATCACGAAACCGCCCTCTCCGGCGACGCACCACACCGGCAGCTCCGGGCGGGCGAACTTGGCGCCGATGGCGGCCGGCAGCGCGAATCCCATCGTGCCCGAGCCACCGGAGTTGAGGAACAACCCAGGGCGGTCGTAGTTCCACCACAGCGCGGCCCAGATCTGGTTCTGGCCGACGTCCGCGACGACGATCGCCTCGTTGCGGCAGCGCTTGTACATGTCGATGAGCACGTCCTGCGGCTGCAGGTGGCCGTTCGAGTGCGTGTAACGAAGCGGGTGCTCCTCACGCCACGCGTCGATCTGGGCGAGCCACGTGCCGCGGGACTTCTCGGGCTCCGGTAGGTGCGGGATCATCGCCTCGAGCGCCTGTTTGGCGTCGGCGACCAGCTCGATCTGCGGCCGCACGTTCTTGCCCATCTCCGAGCCATCGATGTCGATGTGGATGAAGGTCTTCACCCTGGGCGCGAAATCGGCGAGCTTAGCGGTGACTCGGTCGTCGACACGCATGCCGACCATCATCAGAACGTCGGCGTTTTGAACCGCCTTCAGGTTCCAGCCCGTGCCCATGAAACCGGTCATGTGCAGCGACAGCGGATGGTTGACCGGGAACGCCCCGATGCCGAGCAGGGTGGTGCCGACCGGTGCCGCTGCCCTCTCGGCAAACTCGCGCAGCTGTGCCTCGGCGTGGCTCAGCAGCACGCCGTGGCCGGCGAGCACGACCGGGCGCTCGGCACCGGCCAGCGCGATCGCGGCCGCTTTAGCCTGATCGAGGTCGGCGTGGCCGTTGGGCTTGTATCCAGCGATTTCCAGCCGCTCACGCGGGACGCTCTCGGCCTCGGCCTGCTGGACGTCCTTGCAGATGTCGATCAGGACCGGCCCCGGGCGGCCGGTGGTGGCGATGTGGAACGCCTCGTGGATCACACGGGGCAGCTGCTTGATGTTGGTGACGAGGTAGCTGTGCTTGGTGACCGAGCTCGTGGCGCCGATGACGTCCGATTCCTGGAACGCATCCCTGCCGACCTGCGTGCTGTTGACCTGGCCCGTGATGGCGATCATCGGAACGGAGTCCATGTACGCGGTGCACAGGCCGGTGACCAGGTTCAGCGCCCCCGGTCCGGACGTGGCGAATACGACGCCCGGCTTGCCACAGGCGCGGGCGTAGCCGTCGGCCATGTGCGCGGCACCCTGCTCGTGGCGGACCAGGATGTGCTTGAGCTTGGGATGACCTGGCAGGCGCTGGTAGATGGGCAGGTTGGCGCCGCCGGGGTAGCCGAAGATCAATTCGACTCCCTCGCGCTCCAGCGCCTCCAGCACCATGTCCGCTCCGGTCACTTCTGCTTCATCTCTCCTTTACAAACAAGAAGCCCCCGCCTTTCGGTCGGGGGCTTTGCGATCTCTTTGCGATTCCGGTTAGGTCGCGCGAGCCCCCGACTGACCAAGGCCAATGAGGCCCAGGAGACCAAGGAGGAGGCCTACGAACACGCGCGACGACTTGTCCATGTGTCGGAGGATGTTAGGTCATCCCACCCCGGTGTGGTTGTGGGTGACGCACAATTCCGGGGCCTTCGCGTTTGAAAGCCTCGCACGGACGCTCCAAGCCGCGGGCCGGTAGAGTTGGCCTCTCCCAGATGCCTGCCACCCTAGGCCAAAAACTGTGGGAATCGCACGTGGTCCATTCGACGCCCGGCGAGCCCGACCTCCTTTATGTCGACCTCCATCTGGTGCACGAGGTCACGTCGCCGCAGGCGTTCGAAGGGCTGAGGCTGGCGGGAAGGCACGTCCGACGGCCCGATCTGACGCTCGCGACGATGGACCACAATGTCCCCACCCGCGGCGGCGCACGTGCCGCGGACGAGCTTTCGCGGAAGCAGATGGAGGTGCTGGCCGAGAACTGCCGGCGGGAGGGCATCCCACTGCATCAGATCGGAAGCAGGCGGCAGGGGATCGTCCACGTCATCGGTCCAGAGCTCGGGCTGACCCAGCCCGGGATGCTCATTGTGTGCGGCGATTCCCACACCTCCACCCACGGGGCGTTCGGGGCGCTGGCCTTCGGGATCGGCACTTCCGAGGTCGAGCTCGTGCTGGCTACACAGTGCCTGCCACAAACCCGCGCCCGCGACCTGGCGGTCACTGTGGAGGGCGAGCTGCCGCTCGGCGTGACGGCTAAGGACATCGTGCTGGGCCTCATCGGCCGCACCGGCATCTCGCTGGGCCAGGGCCACCTCGTCGAGTACCGCGGCTCGACCGTGCGCGGCCTCAGCATGGAAGGCCGCATGACGGTCTGCAACATGAGCATCGAGTGGGGCGCGAAGGCGGGGATGGTGGCGCCGGATGACACCACCTTCAAATACCTCGAGCGCCGGCCGTACGCCCCGCGGGGAGCGGCTTGGGAAGAAGCGATCGATCGGTGGCGGTCGCTCGCCTCCGATGCCGATGCGACATTCGACCAGGAGATCCACCTCGATGCGAGCTCGCTGGAGCCGCACGTGACCTGGGGCACGAACCCGGGTCAGGTGGCGCCGGTCACCGGCCGCGTGCCCGAGCCGCGTTCAGACACCGACGCTCGTGCCCTCCGCTACATGGACCTCCTCCCCGGAACCGCGTTCGCGGACATCAGCATCGACCGGGTCTTCATCGGCTCGTGCACCAATGCGCGGCTCGAGGACCTGCGCGCAGCCGCGCATGTAATCGCAGGCAAGCACGTGCACCCGAATGTGCGCGCGATGGTCGTGCCTGGGTCCACGATGGTGAAACGCGCCGCGGAAGAGGAAGGGCTCGACGCGATCTTCAAGGCGGCCGGCTTCGAGTGGCGCAACGCAGGCTGCTCGATGTGCCTCGGCATGAACCCGGACATCCTCGCTCCGGGCGAGCGGTGCGCGTCCACGAGCAATCGCAACTTCGAGGGCCGGCAAGGGGCGGGCGGCCGCACGCACTTGATGAGCCCCCCGATGGCGGCTGCGGCGGCAGTGACCGGACACCTGGTCGACGTCCGGGAGCTGCTCTAGTGGAGCCGGTCAAGCGCGTCACGGGCCGCATGGCGCCCCTCGACCGCGCCGACGTAGACACCGACCAGATCATCCCCAAGCAGTTCCTCAAGCGCATCGAGCGCACCGGCTACGGCCCCTTCCTTTTCTATGACTGGCGGCAGGCCGAGGACTTCGCGCTCAACCGGCCCGAGTACCAGGGCGCATCGGTGCTGGTCACCGGCGCCAATTTCGGCTGCGGGTCGTCGCGCGAGCACGCGCCGTGGGCGATTCGCGACGCGGGCTTCCGCGCGATCGTGTCCCCGAGCTTCGCCGACATCTTCCTGGCGAACTGCTACAAGACAGGCCTGCTCGCGGTGACACTGCCGGAAAGTCAGGTGCGCCACCTCATCGACCTCGCATCCGAGGACCCGGCCGCCGAGGTGAGCGTCGACCTCGATGCGCAGCAGGTGAGGGGCGAGGGCTTCGCCTATCGTTTCGAGATCGACGCCTTCGCGCGGGACTGCCTGCTGGGCGGCCTGGACGAGATCGGCCTCGTCGAGCGACATCAATCCGCGATTTCGGCGTTCGAAGCTCGGCGTGACGCGTGGCTCCCGTCCGTGAAGTGACATCTGAGCCGATCATCTCTTTGTGAAGGTCTGCCTGCGATGCGGCGGGCGATTCGTGTCCGAGGGCTGGCGGTGCCCCGAATGCGGTCAGGAGCCCGCCAACGACGGCTTTCCGCTCTTCGCTCCTGAGCTGGCAACGTCCAACGATGGGTTCGACCCCGACGCATTCGAGCGCCTCGCCCGCCAGGAACCTACCAGCTTCTGGTTCCGCTCCCGAAACCGGCTCGTGATCCAGCTGATCAACCACTACTTTCCGGCGGCCGGCTCGGTGCTGGAGGTGGGCTGCGGGACGGGGTACGTGCTTTCTGGAATGCGCGACGCCATGCCGCGGGTGCGATTGGCCGGCTCCGAGCTCTACACAGCCGGTCTCGGATACGCGGCGCACCGGCTCCCCGGCGTGTCCCTCTATCAGATGGACTGCAGGCGCATACCGTTCGACTCAGAGTTCGACGTCGTGTGTGCGTTCGACGTGCTGGAGCACGTCGACGAAGATGAGGCCGCCCTGGCCTCGATGTTCCAGGCCGTGCATCCGGGCGGCGGCATCATCGTCTCCGTGCCCCAGCACCCTTGGCTCTGGAGCGCTGGAGATGATTTCGCTCATCACAAACGCCGCTACCGGCGTGACGAGTTGAAGACGAAGCTGGCAGTAGCCGGCTTCGAAATCCTTCGCGTGACCTCATTCGTCACCCTTCTGCTGCCCCTGATGGCGCTTTCTCGTTCGCGCCAACGCGACCCGCGCACCTACGATCCGACGTCGGAGTACGGAGCGCCACGCGCGATCGATCGAGCGATGGAGACCCTGCTCGAGTCTGAGCGATGGCTCATCCGGCGCGGCGTATCGCTACCCGCGGGCGGTTCGCTGATCGGTGTCGCACGGCGGCCGAATCCGCTTGCCGACTCCATACACTAGTGCGCGAAATGCTTCCCACCCTCGATTGCCGCAACGACCCACAGTGGTTGATCAAGGCCTGCAATCTCATGCGCACCCTTGGCATGGTCGCCGTCGAGGGCGTGCTCGACGAGGAGTTCGTGCGTGAAGCTCGAGCGGCGATGTATCGAGCGCAGGCGGCTGTGTTGCAAGAGGTTGGGAAAGAGAGGCTGGACCGCTCGGACGAGCTCGGTGTGATTCGCCTGCCGCTCAAGGGCGTTTTTCAGACCCGCTTCCACATGGACTTCCCGCGAGTCCTCAACGGATACCTGATGTCGATCAACCTCATGTTCGCCATCGACGAGTACCGCGTGGACAACGGGGCCACACAGTTCCTTCTCGGATCGCATCAGCAGAGGACGCCTCCCGACGTGGAGGCGTTGCGCTCGACGGCCATCCAGGGCGTGTGCCCAGCCGGGTCGATGATCCTGTTCGACTCCACCCTCTACCACGCGGCCGGCACCAACGTTTCCAGCTCGGACCGCGTCGCCGTGAACCACGGCTTCGTGCCGCCCTGGGTGAAGCAGCACATCGACATCGTGCGCATGCTCGGCGATGACTTCGTCCAGTCTCTACCCCGGCGGACGCAAAGCTTGCTTGGTTGGGATGCACGCGTGCCCGCCAACCTGGACGAGTACTACAAGCCCCCAGCGGAACGTCTTTACAAGGGCGGCCAGGGCTAAGCGACGACCCGAAACTCCCTCACCGCGCTCACGACGCGGGCGAGATCCGCATCCGTCAGGCGGTTGTAAATGGGGAGCCGAACGAGCGTGTCCGCAGCGCGTTCGGTGACCGGGCAGTCGCCTTCGCGACCTCCGAGCTCGCGCCCCATCCCCGAAAGGTGGAGCGGCTGGTAGTGGAACACCGCCTGGATCTGGCGCTCGCTCATGTGTGCGATGAACCGCTGGCGCTCGGCGAGATTGGGCAGCACCAGATAGAACATGTGAAATGGCTGCTCGATGTGAGCTGGTACCACAGGCAGCCTCACGTCCTGCTCGGCCGCCCAGTCGCGCAGGTTCGACTCGTAGTAGTTCCAGATCCGCTCCCGGCTGGACTGGATCTTGTCCCTGGCCTCGAGCTGGCCTAGCAGCATCGCGGCCAGGAGGTCGGCAGGCAGATAGCTCGACCCGATGTCCACCCACGTGTACTTGTCGACCTGGCCGCGGAAGAAGCGGCTGCGGTCGGTTCCCTTTTCGCGGATGATCTCCGCTCGCTCGACCAGGGTGGGGTCGTTGATGAGCAGCGCGCCGCCCTCGCCGCACGTGAAGTTCTTGGTCTCGTGAAAGCTGAGGGTCGCCAGGCGGCCGAACGTGCCGAGGAAGCGGCCCCGGTACTTTGCGAACAGGCCGTGCGCGTTGTCTTCGACGACCGCGACGCGATGCCGGTTGGCCATCGCCATGATCGCGTCCATCTCGCAGCCCACGCCCGCGTAGTGGACGACAACAATGGCCTTGGTCCGCGGTGTGATGAGCGACTCGAGCTGCTTCTCGTCGATGTTCATGGTGTCGGCGCGAATGTCCGCGAAGACCGGCTTGGCGCCGCGGAGGACGTAGGCGTTGATGGACGAGACGAACGTGAACGAAGGCACGATCACCTCGTCACCCGCCTTGACGTCGAGAAGGAGGGCCGACATCTCCAGCGCGGCGGTGCAGGACGTGGTGAGCAGGGCCTTCGGGACACCGAGGGTCTCCTCCAGGTAAGCGTGGCACCGCTTCGTGAAAGGACCGTCTCCCGAGAGCCGGCTCTTGGTCAGTGCCTCGGTCATGTAGAGCTCTTCGTTGCCCTCGAGGGTGGGCAGCGTGAACGGGATCGAGCCCTCGGGGTAGATATGACCGCTCATCGCGGCGACTATAGCGGCGCGAGGCTGGAATTCAAGCGCCAGGAACTATCATCTCGGCCGTGGCCGACCTCAGTGTCGTCGTGCCGGTTTACGGCTGCCGGGACTGCCTCGCGCCTCTCCACCAGCGCCTGGTCGACGCCATCACTCCCATCACGCAGAGCTACGAGATCGTCTTCGTCGACGACCGCAGCCCAGACGGGGCATGGACGGTCCTCGAGGACCTGGCCGCCGCCGATCCGCGAGTCAAGGCCCTCCGCCTGAGCCGCAACTTCGGCCAGCACGCGGCGATCACCGCGGGCCTTGCCACCAGCAATGGCGTATGGACCGTGGTCATGGACTGCGACCTGCAGGACCCGCCGGAGGCGATCCCCCGCCTGCTCGAGCGTGCCAAGCAGGGCTTCGACATGGTCCTCGCCCGGCGGAAGCAGCGCGTCCAGTCCGCTTTCCGTCAGGGCGTCGCGCGCGTCTACTTCAAGCTGCTGAACACTTTCATGGGCACCCACCTCGACGGGTCGTACGGCACGTTCAGCATCCTGAGCCGCAAGGTGGTGGAGGCCTATCTCTCGTTGGGCGACCAGGACCGCCACTACCTCTTCGTCCTCAACTGGCTCGGCTTCGAGCAGGGCATCATCGAGATCGAACAGGGCGAGCGAGCCGCGGGCGAGAGCTCATACACATTGGGGCGGCTCCTCCGGCACGCGGTCGCCGGTGTTTTCTTCCAGACCACCAACCTCCTGCTCTACATCGTCTATCTGGGTTTCGTCGTGGCCGGGGTCGGTCTCTTGTGGTCGCTGTTGCTCGTCTACCTGTACGTGACGGCCCACCCGCCGACCGGTTACACGAGCCTTGCCGTTCTGATCCTCGTGATCGGGGGCTTCATCATCATCAGCACCGGTGTCACCGGGCTCTACATCGGACGGGTCTTCCAGCAGGTCAAGGGACGCCCTATCTACGTCATCGACACGGTTGCGCAACAAACGGAGCGGCACCAGGCTTTACGAGCGAAGGCCTCCCGTCGGGAAGTTGAGTCCGTCCGCTGATCCCACGCCATCAGCCAAGCGGGTGGCGATCGTGCAGTCGAACTACATCCCGTGGAAGGGGTACTTCGACATCATCAACCGGGTGGACGAGTTCATGCTTTTCGACGATCGCCAGTACACGCGCCGGGACTGGCGCAACCGCAACCTGATCAAGACCGCCCAGGGCCTGCACTGGCTCACCATCCCGGTGCACGCCAAGGGACGCTACGAGCAACGCATCGACGAGACGATGATCAGCGACCCAGAATGGGCCGACCGGCACTGGAAGACGATCTCGAGCGCGTACGGGGCGGCGCCATTCTTCGACCAGTACCGCGATGCCATCGAGGCGCTATACAAGGCCTCCGGCGAAGAGCGACTGAGCGATGTCAATCGGCGTTTCCTCGACGGGATATGCGGATTGCTCGGGATCCGCACCCGGCTTAGCTGGTCGACCGATTACGCGGCCCAGGGCAGTCGAACTCAACGCCTCGTCAATCTGTGCCAGCTGGCCGGCGCGACGGAGTACCTGTCCGGGCCCGCGGCCCGCGCTTACATCGAAGAGGATCGGTTTCGCGATGCGGGCATTGAGCTGACCTACATGGACTACTCGGGCTACCCGGAGTACCCGCAGCTGCACGGGCCATTCGAGCACGGCGTCAGCATCGTGGATCTGCTCTTCAACACCGGTCCCGATACACACCTCTACATGAAGAGCTTTAGCGCTCAGGCGGCCCGGTGAGCTTCGAGGGGATCAAAGACAAGGTCGGCCGGTACTACAGCGGACGGCTGCACGAGCACGGCGCCTCCGCACGCGGGGTGGACTGGAATTCGGAAGAGTCGCAGGTCCTTCGGTTCGTACAGCTCGCACGCGTTCTGCCGCCGTCGGGGCCCTTCTCGGTCGTCGACTACGGGTGCGGTTACGGGGCCCTGGTCGATTTTCTGGAGAGGGAGAGCGCCGACTTCGGCTACCAGGGCTTCGACATTTCAGGAGACATGATCGAACGGGCGCGCATCGACCACGAGCACAGCCGGCACCGTTTCACGACCAGGGAAGACGACCTCGAGCCTGCCGATTTCGCCCTTGCCAGCGGCATCTTCAACGTCAGGCTCGACACGTCGTTGGAGGACTGGACCGCTTACGTGCTGCACACTCTCGAGCGCCTGGACAGCCTGGGCGGCCAGGGTTTCGCCTTCAACATGCTGACGAGCTACTCCGACCACGACCGCATGCGTGCTGACCTCTATTACGGCGACCCATGCTTCTTTTTCGACCACTGCAAGACCAGGTACTCGAAACAGGTCGGGCTCCTGCACGACTACGGCCTCTACGAGTTCACGATCCTGGTGCGCAAATGAGCGACGTGATCGTGTTCGGGGCCGGCGACTATGCGCGCATCGCCTCGCGGTATCTCGACAAGGACAGCGAGCACAACGTGCTCGGATTCAGCGTCGACGGGGCTTACAAAGATCGCGATGAGCTGCTCGGCAAACCCGTGTATCCGTTCGAGGACCTCGTGGAGAGCCACCCGCCGGATCGGGTGAAACTGCTCATCGCCATCGGATTCAGCGGGCTCAACCAGCATCGTCGCAGTGTGTACGAGCGCTGCAAGGCGCTCGGCTACGGCTTCGTCACATATATCAACTCACGCGCCTATCAGTGGGGCGATCTAGAGGTCGGCGAAAACACTTTCATCTTCGAGGCCAACGTGTTGCAGCCCTTCGTGCGAATCGGCGACAACTGCGTGATCTGGAGCGGCAACCACATCGGGCACGACTCGACCATCGGCGATCACTGCTTCATCGCCTCTCACGTCGTGATCTCCGGCAACTGCTCGATCGGTCATTCGTGTTTCATCGGCGTCAACGCCACCTTTCGTGACGGCGTGAAGGTCGCGCCTCGGTGCTTGATCGGGGCCGGGGCCGTGATCCTCAAAGACACCCAGGAGGGTGACGTGTACGGCGTGCACCGGACCGAGGCTCGCGAGACCAAGAGCTGGGACACCAAGTTCTAGTTGGCCTTGCTCTGGTCCAAGCGCGGCCTGTTGCTGGAGACCCCCTCTGACCTGCCATGGGCAAGGAGCCACGCCGCGCTCCCGATGGTGGACGGCATCGACGGCAGTCGCGCGCGCGTTTACTTCTCCGCCCGCGATGAGGACAATCGGGCGCAGATTGGGCGCGCGCTCGTCGACGTCGACGACTCTTCCGCGAGGCCGGTGTTCGAGCCCGAGCCGGTGGTCCGGTTCGGCCCGCGCGGGACGTTCGACGACAGCGGGGTCACCGGAGGCTGCGTTGTGGCCGAGGCCGGCCGCGAGTACCTCTATTACTCGGGCTGGAGCCGAGACGTCGAAGTCCCCTTCCTCTTCTTCATCGGATGCGCGGTCAGCGCCGACGGCGGCAGGCGGTTCGAAAAGGCCTCCCCATCGCCGGTGCTGGGGCGCAATCGTTTCGACCCATACCTGACCGCCTCGCCATCGATCCTGGTCGAAGCCGGGGTGTGGCGGATGTGGTACGTGTCCGGCACCGGCTGGGCAGGAGGAGAAAAGCCGGAGCCCAGCTACCGCATCTGCTACGCCGAGTCGCGAGATGGCATCGAGTGGACGCCGACCGGCGTCGCGTGCATCGATTACAGCTCGCCTGGCGAGCATGCCATCGCCCGGCCGCACGTCATCAAAGACGGCCGCACCTATCGCATGTGGTACTCGCACCGCGGGCGGAGTTACCGCATCGGGTACGCGGAGTCCGACGACGGCATGGAGTGGAAGCGTATGGATGACGAGGTGGGGATCGATGTCTCGCCGGAAGGCTGGGACTCCGAGATGGTCTGCTACCCCTGGGTAGGAGATATCGCCTCGCGGCGCCGCATGCTCTACAACGGCAACTCCTACGGGCGGACCGGGATCGGGCAGGCTGTTCTCGATATCTGAGACGTGAGACTGGCGAAGACGGAACACTGGGAAAAGGGAGTTGGGGGTGGGCGTGGGTGGTTTTCGACCGCGTTTTTGGTGTTAACGTATTGACTGCCAAACAAATGTTTGGTAAGCTGACTGCATGCTGGGGGAAGGGGGCACACCCCTCTTGGAGTTCGAAGCGGCGGTCCATAGGTTCCTCGCCCGTGAGGAGCGCGGCGACATCGACCTGAAGCGCTACCGGGGGATCATCGACGCCCTCGACGGCGACTTTGCTTCTGTGGCGCGAGAAGCTCAGAAGCATGGGGATCACCTGGTCGGCGGGAATATCACGGCCGCTTCCTGGATCAGCCGCATCTGCGGCATGTCGGTACCAGCCGCCAAGGACCGGCTCTGCGTCGGCGAGCAGCTGGAGTCGCTGCCTTTGGTTGCCGAAGCCCTCTCCAAAGGCGAGATCAGCTACCAATCGGCCTCGGTGATCTGCCACCAGCGCGAGAAGCTGGGTGAGAAGAGCGGCTGCCTGGACGAGGAGCAGTGGGTCGGCTTTGCCCGCAAGCACTCGATCGAGGACCTGAACTGGATCGGCAATCACATGCGTTACGCGGTCGACCCCGACGGCTTCGATCGTGACACCGAGGAGAACTACGAGAAG
>VBFD01000131.1:0-215 GCA_005883585.1 Chloroflexota bacterium | reverse complement strand
GCCAGGATGACATCCGGACGCCCAAGCAGCGCCGCGTCGACGCCTTCACCGAGATCGTCTACAAGTCCCTGGACGAGGGCAAGCTGCCCCAGCACAACGGGGTCCGCCCGCACATCACAATCACCACCACCCTGGAAGGCTTGAAGGGCGAGCTGGGGGCGGCGGCCTCAGAGCTGGAGACAGGGATGCCGATCTCGAGCAAGACAGTTCAGCGG
>VBFD01000130.1:0-280 GCA_005883585.1 Chloroflexota bacterium | reverse complement strand
AAAGCCGAATCTCGAGTGATCGATGTCGGCCGGGCAACGCGGGCCATCTCGCCGGCCCAGCACCGGGCGCTCAAAGCCAGCTATCGCGGCTGCTGCGGGCCGGGCTGCGACCGCCCGATCAACTGGACGACTCCGCACCACATCGAGTTCTGGTCGCGGGGCGGGCCGAATGACCTGCCGAACCTACTTCCTCTCTGCTACTACCACCATCGGCTCGTGCACGAAGGCGGGTGGCAGGTGGTGAAAGCGGGCGACGAGGTGAGGTTCATCCCACCTGATC
>VBFD01000181.1:0-3221 GCA_005883585.1 Chloroflexota bacterium | reverse complement strand
CCTGCTGGTCGGATCGGTCGGGCTGGCGGTGCTGGGGATTGCCTATGTCGACGTCCGCCGGTTTGTCACGGCCCTGGCCACCCGGGAGGGCACCCGGTCGATGACGGAGATCACGCCGGTGGCGGACTTCTACGTCGTTTCCAAGAACATTGCGGGCGATCCAGTCGTCGACGCCAACGGGTGGCTCCTCGTCCTCCCCGACGGCGCCTCCCTCACTTACGCCGAGCTGCTGGCTCTCCCGGCCGCCGAGGTCGAGCTGACCCTCTCGTGCATCAGCAATGAGATCGGCGGCACGCTGATCAGTAACGGGCGCTGGCGCGGGCCGCGGGTCACGGACCTTCTGGCCGCTCACGGGGGCGACCATCCCGACGCGCGCTGGCTGCTGATGGAAGCGGCCGACGGCTATACGGAGAGTTTGCCCCTGGAGGAGCTGACGCCCGACCACCTGCTGGCGACCCATCTAAATGGGGATGGCCTGCCCTGGGCCCATGGCTTTCCGGCCCGCTTCATCTTCCCCGGCCACTACGGGATGAAGCAACCCAAATGGGTGACCCGGCTGCGGCTGTCGGCGACGGACCAGCGCGGCTACTGGGAGCAGAACGGGTGGAACGAGCGGGCTGTGGTCAAGACCATGTCCCGCATCGACGCGCCGCTGGATGGGCTGGTGGTCCGGGTCGGCCCGATCGCCATGCGGGGCATTGCCTTCGCCGGCAACCGGCGGATCAGCGCCGTAGAAATCCGCTTGAACAACGGCCCCTGGCAAGCCGCCGACCTCGATCCCGAGTTCTCGCCGTACGCCTGGCGGTTCTGGGGACTCACCGCCTCCGTGGTGACCGGGCATTACGACATCGAAGTCCGGGCCCGCGACGGCACCGGCGCCTGGCAGACGGCGCAGCGGGTGCCAACGCTGCCTGATGGGGCCAGCGGATACCACCGCATCGCGCTCGAGGTCCAATAAGACACATTCCCCCTCCCCCCGGGGAGGGGTAGGGAGGGGGTTGCTGGAACGTCTCAGGTTTTTCTCAGGCACATTCAGCGAGCGCGCGATACTGCTCGGTAGGCTGAGGTCATGAGCACACTGGTCTCGGAGAAGACGCTCAAGCGAGTGGCGATCATTGGCACCCTGCTGTTGACTGGGGTCTTTGGCGCCGCGGTCGCGACCGCGCCCAAGCCCCAGGCGGCCGCCCTGCACCCGAGCCTGCGCGTGCTCCCCGCCGGGTCGGAGGTCCACACCCAGACCTATGTCTCCTAATCTCCAGGCCCGTCACTTCTCGGCGCTGGGCTCCACCTGTGAGCTGATCGCGGTGGGAGCCAGCCCGGCGGCGCTGGAGCGCGGCCAGGCTTTTGTACGCCTACGCGGCCAGCGGGGGACTGGTCAATATCGCTGTCCTGCCGGCCCTCTGCGCCGCGGGTTACGACCGGCCCTTCCGCCTGGGTCTGTCGCAGCCGTCCAGCCTGACCCCGCCGGTGACGCCGGCCCTGCCCGAGGTGCTCTGGCTCGATCCGGCCACCCGCACCGTCGCCCTCGCCCCAGGGGCGGCGCTCGACCTGGGCGGGATCGCCAAGGGCGCCCTGGCCGACCTGCTCATCGCCGAGCTCGGCCAGGATGCGGTCTGCAATCTCGGCGGTGACCTGCGGGTGCGCGGATCAGGCCCGAGCGGCGACGGCTGGCACATCGGCCTCTGCGATGGGTCGGTCGTGGCGCTGACGGCCGGGGGCGTGGCCACCAGCGGGACCACTCGCCGGCGCTGGGGCAAGGGCATGCATCACCTGCTGGACCCGCGCACGGGACTCCCGGTGTATACCGACCTGACCGAAGTCTCGGTGGTGACCGATACTGCGCTGCACGCGGAAATCTACGCGAAGACTGCCGTACTGATGGGGTCGGCCTATGGCCTGCCCTTCCTCAGCCAGCGGGCGGGCCACTTCGCCGTGGTGGCGCCCGCGGTGCCGGCCGCGGCGGCGTGACCGTCGCGGAGCTCCTCTGGCTGACCTCGCGCACCGCTGCCCTGACCGCCTTCTTCGTCATCGCCGCCGCTCTCATCACCGGGCAGGCGCTGCGGACCTTCGTCCTGGAAGGCTGGGTCGGACGGCGAGAGGCAGTGGCCGTGCACGGATTCCTGGCCGTCTGCTGGGCGCCGCTGATCGTGGTCCACGTGCTGGCAGGCCTGCTCGATCCGGTCTCGCGGTTGACCCCGCTGGATGTGGTCATCCCACTCCGCGTGCCGTACGGGCCGCTGCCCATCGGGCTGGGCACGCTGGGCTTTGATGTGTTGCTGATGGTGGGGGTCACCAGTTACCTGCGGAAACAGATGGGCGCTGCGACCTGGCGCTGGCTGCATCGCACCAGCTATCTCATGTTCGGGCTGATGTTCCTGCACGCCGTGCTGTCGGGGACCGACCTGGGCCGGCCGGTGATCGCGGCCGCCGTGTGGGCCACCTTCGCCTTCGTGGTGATTCTGACCGTGGCCCGGGTCGCGGTCGGCCGGGTATCGGTCTCCACGTAGAATTCACCTGATGTCGCTCGCCACCCAGGCCCTCGATGTCGAGGCGGTCCGGCGGCAGTTCCCGGCGCTGAGCTTGCGCATCGACGGCCAGCCCGCCGTCTACCTGGACAATCCGGCCGGCACCCAGGTCGCGCAGCGAGTCATCGACCGCCTCACCGAATACTGGCGGACCATGAACGCGAATCAAGGGGGCGTCTTTGCCACCAGCCAGCGCTCGGACGCGCTGCTCGCCAAGACCCGGATCATGGCGGCCGCGTTCCTCAACGCGCGGAGCCCAGCGGAGATTGTGTTCGGACCCAACATGACCACCATCACGTTCGCCGTGAGCCGGGCCATTGGTCGCGAGCTCAAGCCGGGCGACGAGATCGTGGTCAGCCGGTTGGAGCACGACGCGAATGTCGCACCCTGGCTGGCGCTGGCGGACCAGGGAATCCGAGTCCGCGTCGCCGACATCACGCTGCCCGCCTGCATGCTCGATGTCGAGAGCCTGAAACAGCAGCTGACGCCTCGCACCCGCCTGGTGGCGCTGACCCACGCTTCCAACGCGGTCGGAACTATCCCTCCGCTGCGACAGGTGGCGGACCTGGCCCACGCCGCCGGCGCCTGGTTCTGGGTCGATGCCGTGCACTTCGGGCCGCATGGGGCGATCGACGTTCAGGCGATCGACTGCGACTTCCTGGTCTGCTCCGCCTACAAGTTCTACGGTCCGCACCT
>VBFD01000057.1:0-6029 GCA_005883585.1 Chloroflexota bacterium | reverse complement strand
CCCGCAATCGTGGCGCCCGCATCGTCGAGCTACAGAGCGCGCGGTCGCGCGAAGAGGCGAACCGCCTCTACCCGCGCCTCGGCTTTGAGCTGCGCGACAGCAACGTCTATCGCTTGAAGCTGGGCTGATTCGGTTTACGAGTCGCCAGCAATTCCTCGAGCCTGCTAACAGTGTCGGAGAGGGTCGCGAACGCAGACTCCACCGGCTCCGCCGACGCCATGTCCACGCCCGCGAGCCTCAATCCCTCCAACGGATACATCGAGCCGCCGCTCTTGAGAAACGCGATGTAGGACTGCGCGGCGCCCTTGTCTCCGCCGGCCACCCGGCTCGCCAGGTGGTGCGCGCCCGCGATCCCGGTCGCGTACTGATAGACGTAGAAGTTGCTGTACAGGTGGGTGTGGAACTGCGCCCAGGTCGAACCGGCCCGGTCGCGCTCGGGTCCGCTGATGTCGACCTCGTCGCCATAGACCTCGGCCATGAGGTCAGCCGTGAGATCGGTCAGGTAGGCCGCCGTGATGGGAATCCCCCGCTCCACTCGCTCGTGCAGCTCCAGTTCGAGCCTCGCCAGTGTCGGCATGATGAAGAAGTAGCGATAGAAGTTCGCCATCGCCTCTTCCAGGACCTCGATCTGAAAGTCCGGGTCCTTCTGTGTGTCGAGCAGGTAGCGCCGGGTGAGCGCCTGGTGCATGTTCGAGGCCACCTCGGCCTGGAACAACCCGTAGTTGGAGTAGACGAAAGGCTGCGTCGAGCGCGCGTAATGCGAGTGCATCGAGTGGCCGAGCTCGTGAGCCAGCGTGCTCATCGCGAAGATGTCGTCGCTGTAGCTCATGAAGATGAAAGGGAACGTGTCCAGGACGCCGGTCGAGAAGGCGCCCATCCTCTTGCCCTTGTTCGGATACACGTCGACCCAGCGCTCTTCGAGCGCGCCTTTCCGAAGTGTCCGCACGTAGTCGTCACCAAGAGGGGCCACTCCGGCCGCGACCCAGTCGACCGCCTGGTCGTACGGAACCTCGAGTCTCGAGCTCTGCAGCGGCGCACGCGTGTCGTAAGCCTTGAGCTTCTCCACCCCCTGCAACCGCCGGCGCAGACGCCAGTATCTGTGCCAGGTGCCGACGTTGTCGCGGAACGACTGGACGATGTTGTGGAAGACCTCGAGTGGAATGAACGCCGGCTCGAGCGCCGCGTGGAGTGACGATTTGTAACCGCGAGCGCGCGCGTAGAACACGTCGCGCTTGATGCCCGCCGCGAGGCTCGTGGCCATGGTGTTCTGGAGGGCTAGATGCGCGTCCGCATAGCTCTCGTACGCGGTGCGCCTGATGGAGGGGTCGGGGCTGCTGAGCAGCGCGCCGATCGTGCCCTGGGCCACCTCCTCCGCGCCCTCGGCGCCGATCGCGGGCGGAAATTTCATGTCGGCGTTGGCGAGCACGCTGTGCGCGGAGACTGCACTTGCGAGCGGATCGGAGACCTGCGTCAGGATCTCCTCCACCTCCGACGATCGCACATGCTGTTGCAGCCTCTGGAGACGATCGAAGTAGTGGCCGAGGTGCGCCAGGCGCTTTGACGTCGCCACCCATTCGCGCAGCTTCGGGAACCCGATCGCGATCATCTCGGGCATCGCGAACGACATCGCCGCCCCGAGCTGCGCCGCCGCCGTTCGTGTGCGGTCGGTGCGGGCGACCGCGGCCTGGTCGGTGACGTCCACCGAGTACGACATCGTGCTGTAGACGGTCACCTTGCCGAACAGGCGCTGGACCCTTTCTGTGGCGTCGAACCAGTCGGCGAGGGTTTCGGGGGAGTCGGCGAGGTGGCCTTTGAACTCCGCCAGATCAGGCAGCCGCGCGAGCACGGTGTCCACGGCGGCTTCCCATGCGGCTTCGTCAGGAAAGACGCTCTGCGCGTCCCAAGTGAAGCGCGCATCCACCTCAGCCCGGGTGGGCAGCGTCCTGGCCACTTCGGCTAAGGGTAGGTCATACCATTGGGCGCATGCCACGAACGCGAGCCAACGGGATCGACATCGAGTACGAGACGTTTGGGGATCCGAAAGACGCACCGCTCCTGCTCGTGATGGGCCTCGGCGCCCAGATGATCAGCTGGGAAGAGGACTTCTGCGAGCAGCTCGCGGCCCGCGGGTTCTATGTCATCCGCTACGACAATCGCGACACCGGCCTGTCCACACGAATGGAGGCGGCTGGCCCGCCGGACATGGCGGCTGCCCTGAGCGGCAACCCGAAACCGGCATACCGCCTAGATGACATGGCCGACGATGGTGTCGGATTGCTCGACGCCCTGGGCATCAAAGCTGCGCACATCGTTGGCGCGTCGATGGGAGGTTTCATCGCGCAGCTGATTGCGATCAACCATCCGAGCCGCACACTTTCGCTGACCTCGATCATGTCCGGTCCAAGCTCGCGCGAAGGCGTCCCTCCGACGCCTGAAGGCAGCGCCGTCTTGCTGGCCAAGCCGTCGTCGAACCGCGAAGAAAGCATCGAGCTGACGCTGTGGGGTCGCCGGGCGCTGGTCGGTCCGGGTGATCCTTTTGACGAGAAGTTCGAGCGTGCGAAGGCGGTTCGGGCGGTCGATCGTGCCTACTACCCGGTCGGGGCCGGCAGGCAGCTGGTCGCGATCCTGGCCGCGGAGGATCGGCTCGAGCGGTTGAAAGGCGTTCACGTGCCCACGCTCGTGGTACATGGCACGGACGATGTCCTGGTGCCCCTCGAGAACGGTCGCCGGGTGGCCGCCGCGGTGCCCGGCGCCAGGCTGCTCCAGCTCGAGGGGATGGGCCACGATCTGCCGAGGCGCGTCTGGCCGCAGGTCATCGACGCCATCGCCGACACGGCTGACAAGGCAGACGCTGTCAAGCCGGGCGCCGCGTGGTCTACCTGACGGGCGGCAGCCTCGAGGGCATCAGCCCGGCGCTGGCGGTGCTCGCCGGTCTGGTCTCCTTCGTCTCGCCTTGCGTGCTGCCGCTGGTGCCCGCCTACCTTGCTTATCTGGGAGCGAGGGCCGGTGCGCAATCGGTGACGGTCAGTGGCGGCGGCGTCGCCACGTCCGCACCGGGTTCACCATCGCTGCCTGTCGCGACCGCCGGCCTCGGCTTCGTCGCCGGGCTGTCGCTCGTGTTCGTCCTCTTCTTCTATGTCTTCTCTCTAGCCGTCCAGCCGGTTCGCTCGTATGTGCCAGTCGTGGCGGGGGTGGTCGTCATCGTGTTCGCCGCGCATGTGGCCGGTCTCATCAGGATCCCGTTCCTGGAGCGCGAGTACCGGGTGATGGATCGGGCGCCCTCGAAGGGCGGCGTCGCCGGCGGTTTCTTGTTGGGCATGGGCTTCGCCAGCGGGTGGACGCCGTGCATTGGCGTGACCTTGGGCGCCGTGCTCAGCTCGGCGGTCACGACGGGGACGACTGCTCAGGGCCTGGTCCTGATGGTCGCCTACTGCGTAGGCCTGGGGCTCCCTTTCATCGTTCTCGCGTTCGCGCTGGAGAGCACGAGGCCGCTGGTGCGAGTCATCAACAGCCACCGCCGCGCCATCGACCTCTTGTCGGCTGCGGTGCTGCTCGCGATGGGCCTGCTGCTGCTGACCAACAAGCTGGCGGTGCTGTCGGCGGGCATCACGCAGCTGGTTCCGTCGTGGCCGTCCCCGACGCTCTGATGGGCGCGATTCCGCGCGTTTAGCGCAAGACGAGCATTAGAGGCCGAAGTAGCCGCGCCGGCTGAAGATCATCGGGGACCGAGTCGCGTCGTGGTCGCCGTCGATCACGTTGCCGATCAGGATCCAGTGGTCGCCCGCCTCGATCGTCTCTTTCAGCGTGCACACGGCAAACGCGACGGCGTCCTCTTCGAGGATGGGGCCGCCGTGAGCCGACTCCGGACGCCGCCATTTGATCCCGTCGAACTTGTCCGAGAGCTTGGTCGCCATGCGCCGCGCCAGCAGCTCGCGGCCCGCGGCGAGGATGTTGGCCGTGAATCCGCCGGCGTGCTGGAGCGCGGGCAGCGTGTTCGAGGTCTTGTCGATGCAGGCCAGCGCCAGGGGGGGTTCCAGGGAGACGGCGCAGAAGGCGCTGACTGTGAGGCCGCGGGGGAGGGAGTCCTGGCCGAACGCCGTCAGTACCACGACGCCGCTTGGAAAGCTGGCCATGACCTCGCGGAACCGCTCAGCGTCCAAAGTGACGCGATCTTAACAACGAACACTTGTTTGTAAGCTTGGAAGCGATCAAACTTGATGGCGTGGGGGACGTTCTCGACCTCTTTGCACCGGCGACCGGGGAATGGTTTCGCGCGGCTTTCGCGGAACCCACCACGGTTCAGGAGCGCGGCTGGCGTGAAGTCGCGGCCGGTCGCCACGTGCTCATGGCCGCGCCGACCGGCAGCGGCAAGACGCTGGCCGCCTTTCTCTGGTGCCTCGATCGCCTGACGTCGGAACCCACCCCGGCCGAGTCGGAAAGGTGTCGCGTCCTTTATGTATCTCCGCTGAAGGCCCTCGCTCACGACGTCGATCGCAACCTGCGCTCGCCGCTGGTGGGGATCCGTCACCAGATCGAATCCGGGGGCGCTGTGGCGCCCGAAATCCTTGCCGCCATCCGCACCGGCGACACGCCAACCGAAGTTCGCCGCACCATGGAGCGGCACCCGCCCGACATCCTCATCACGACGCCTGAGTCGCTCTACCTCATCCTCACCAGCGCCGCACGGCGGATCCTCGCCTCGGTGCGTTGGCTCATAGTCGATGAGATCCATTCCGTCGCGGCCACCAAGCGCGGCTCCCATCTCTCTCTGAGCCTCGAGCGCTTGTCGGCCCTGACGAAGGTCGAGCCGCAGCGGATCGGGCTCTCCGCCACGCAGCGCCCGCTCGAGGAGGTCGCGAAGTTCCTCGGTGGTACCGGGCGCGATGTCGCCATCGTCGATGCGGGCCGGCTGAAGACAATGGAGGTGAGGGTCGAGGTGCCGGTGGAGGACATGGCCCAGCTCAAGTCCTACGACGATTCGGGCCAGACGGCGAACAGCATCTGGCCGGCGATCTATCCCCGCCTGCTGCAGCTCATTCAAGAGCATCGCTCCACCATCGTCTTCGTCAACTCGCGGCGCCTCGCCGAGCGGATCGCAGCGCGCCTCAATGAGCTGGCCGAGGCGGACCTGGTCCGCGCGCACCACGGCTCCATCGCGCGTGAGCAGCGCCTGCTCATCGAGGACCAGCTCAAGGCCGGCACGCTGCGCGGGCTCGTAGCCACCTCCACGCTGGAGCTCGGCATCGACATGGGGGCGGTCGACCTCGTGCTGCAGGTCGAATCTCCGCCGAGCGTGGCAGCCGGCATTCAGCGGGTAGGGCGCGCCGGGCACTCCGTCGGCGAGATCTCACGCGGCGTGTTCATCCCGAAGTTCCGCGGCGACCTGGTGGAGACCGCGGCGGTCGTGGAGGGAATGCTCGAGGGCCGTATCGAATCGACGACCGTTCCGCGCCTTCCGCTCGACGTCCTGGCCCAGCAGGTGGTCGCCATGTGCGCCATGGACGAATGGAAGGTCGAAGACCTGGCCGCGGTCGTCCGCCGCGCGTACCCGTACAGCGAGCTGGGTCCGCGGTCGCTCGAATCCGTCCTCGACATGCTCAGCGGCCGCTATCCGTCCGACGAGTTCGCCGAGCTGCGGCCGCGCATCGTGTGGGATCGGGTTGCAGGCACCATCCGTGGTCGCGCCGGCGCGCAGCGGCTGGCAGTGACCAACCCCGGCACCATCCCGGACCGCGGCCTCTACACGGTCAACCTGGTCGAGGATGGCCGGCGGGTCGGAGAGCTGGACGAGGAGATGGTTTACGAGAGCCGGGTCGGCGAGACCTTCGTGCTGGGCGCGTCGACATGGAGGATCGCCGAGATCACACCATCACAGGTGCTGGTCACGCCGGCGCCCGGCGAGCCCGGCAAGATCGCGTTCTGGAAGGCCGATGCTCCCAGCCGGCCTGCGGAGCTCGGCCTCGCGCTGGGGAAGATGGTCCGCGAGCTGCGCGCGCTTTCACCCGATGCGGCAGAGAAGCGTTTGCGCG
>VBFD01000056.1:0-10930 GCA_005883585.1 Chloroflexota bacterium | reverse complement strand
TCAGGTGGCAATTCGGTGATTCTCCTCTATTTCTCTTAGTGGGGCTTGTATAGCTAACATCGTTAGGGGTATTATGTTCGAACACCGCCCCTAACGGCGTTAGATAAAGGAGAAATGGAGATGCAGACCATGGAAACGCGGAGATGGCGACTCAAGGGTCCAGAGATGGAAGGACCGATTGCTCGGTGGTACGCGCGGGTGCGCGGATCGGAGAGTCAGCTGGAGGCGTACCGAAAGCAGGCTACCCACCTCACGGCTGGGCTGCCGGACGGCGCCAAGGTGCTGGAAGTCGCCCCCGGCCCCGGATACCTGTCCATCGAGATGGCTCGTCTTCGTCGCTTCGATGTGACAGCGCTGGACATCAGCCATACCTTCGTCCAGATCGGCAGCGACAACGCCCAGCTGGCAGGAGTCGGCGTCGACTTTCGCCAGGGCGACGTAGCCAACCTTCCATTCGAAGCCGAATCCTTCGACCTCATCGTCTGCCAGGCCGCGTTCAAGAATTTCACGCTGCCGCGCACCGCGCTCGCCGAGATGCACCGCGTCCTTCGCACCGGCGGAACCGCGGTGATCCAGGACATGAGCCGTGACGCGACCCACGCCAACATAGAAGAAGAGGTCAAGGGCATGGGCCTCGGCCGGCTGGGCGCCTTCATGACGAAGGCGACGCTGGAGAGGCTTCGCAACCGCGCCTATTCGCCCCTTCAGTTCGAGCTTCTCGTTGCCGAGAGTCCTTTTCAGACATGCGAGATCACGACCGCGGGCATCGGCCTCGAGGTGCGGCTCGAGAAGTGGTAGCCGTCCGCGAGGAAGAGCCTGCCGTGGCCTAACCTTTTGGTGTGGCGAAAAAGCTCGCCGAGTACGAAGCCAAGAGGGATTTCAAGAAAACGCCGGAACCCGGCGCCAAGGTGCCTCGCAAGGTCGCCAAGGCGCCGCGGTTCGTGGTGCAGGAGCATTCGGCCCGACGCCTGCACTGGGATTTCCGGCTCGAGAAGGATGGGGTGCTCGTCTCGTGGGCGGTGCCCAAGGGCGTCCCGCCGGACCCCAAGAAGAACCACCTCGCGGTTCACGTCGAGGACCACCCGCTGGACTACATCGACTTCGCGGGCGAGATCCCGAAAGGCGAGTACGGCGGAGGCACGGTGAAGATCTGGGACAGCGGCACGTACGACGTGCTCAAGTGGTCTGACCGCGAGGTCATGGTCACGCTGCACGGAAAGCGGGTGCAGGGCCGCTACGTGCTGTTCAGAACGGACGGCAAGAACTGGATGATCCACCGCATGGATCCACCTCAGGATCCCGATCGTCAGCCGATGCCGCAACGCATCGAGCCGATGCTCGCCAAGCTCGTCCGCAAACCGCCGACGCCCGACGATGCGTGGGGCTTCGAGTTCAAATGGGACGGGATACGTGCCGAGGTTTACGTCGACGGCGGAATCGTTCGGCTGCTGAGCAGGAGCGGCGAGACCATCACCGCGCGCTACCCGGAGATTATTCCCATGGGCCGAGCTCTGGGCTCGACGGAGGTCGTCCTCGACGGCGAGATCGTCGCGCTCGACGACAAGGGCCGCCCAAGCTTCGAAGAGATCCAGCAGCGCATGGGGCTGACCTCTGAGTCGGAGATTCGCCGGAAGATGAAGGAGGTCCCCGTCACCTACATGGTTTTCGACGTCATGTGGAAGGACGGCCATTCCTTGCTGAAAGAGCCCTACGCGACCCGGCGGAAGACACTGGAGGGACTGAAGCTCAAGGGTGCTTCATGGCAGACGCCGCCTCACGAGAAGGGAGGCGGGCCGGCCATGCTCGAAGCAAGCCGCAAGGCAGGCCTCGAAGGGATCATGGGCAAAAAGCTCGACTCGCCTTACGAGCCAGGCCGGAGGAGCGGCCTCTGGGTCAAGGTCAAGAACCGCATGGGGCAGGAGCTGGTGATCGGCGGGTGGCTGGAAGGCGAGGGCAAGCGCCTTGGGCTGCCGGGTTCGCTCCTCGTCGGCTACTACGACGACGGCGAGTTCGTGTACGCCGGCAAGGTCGGCACCGGTTTCACCGACGCCTCGCTCGAGAAGCTGAGCGAGCTGATGAAACCGCTCGAGCGCAAGACGAGCCCGTTCGATAAGGGCTCGCCGCCGAAAGGAGTTCACTTCGTGGAGCCAAAGCTCGTTGGAGAGTTCGAGTTTGTGGAATGGACCAAGTCCGGACAGCTGCGGGCGCCGGCCTTCAAAGGCCTACGCACTGACAAGCCCGCGAAAGAGGTGGTACGCGAGATTGCCTAAGGAGACATCTGTCGAAGTCGTGATCGAGGGCCGCACCCTCAAGCTCACCAACCTCGAGAAGGTCCTTTACCCCGAGGTCGGCTTCACCAAGGCGCAGGTCATCGACTACCTCACACGCATGGCGCCGGTGCTCCTCCCGCACACGCGCGACCACCCACTGACCCTCAAGCGCTACCCGAACGGTGTCGACGCCGAGTTCTTCTATGAGAAGAACTGCCCCAAGCACCGCCCGCCCTGGGTGGAGACGGCCAAGGTCTGGAGCGGGGGCAACAACCGCGACATGTTCTACTGCCTGGCGCAGGACCTGCCGACGCTCGTATGGCTCGGGAACCTGGCCACGCTCGAGTTCCACACCTCGCTGTCGCTGTGCAGCAACCTGCCCGAGCCGCGGACTCTTGTCTTCGACCTGGATCCGGGCCCGCCGGCGACCATCGTCGAGTGCTGCCGGGTGGGATTGATGCTGCGCGACGTTTTCGCCGAGCACGGGATGGAGTGCTGCGCCAAGACGTCGGGATCTAAGGGTTTGCAGCTCTACGTGCCGCTCAACACCAAGGTCACATATGACGAAACCAAGGTGGTTTCCAAAGGCCTTGCTCAGCTATTCGAAGAGAGGCACCCCGACCTCGTCGTGCACAAACAGTTGAAAGAGCTCCGCACCGGTCGGGTGCTCATCGACTGGAGCCAGAACGACCAGTACAAGACCACGGTCAACGTCTACTCGCTGCGGGCGCGGTCGCGCCCGACGGTTTCGACGCCGGTGTCATGGGACGAGGTCGAGCGCTGTTTGAAATCTGGCGATCCGACGAAGCTGGTTTTCGAGTCCGACCAGGTGCTCAAGCGGGTCGAAAAGCTCGGCGACCTGTTCGAGCCGGTGATCAAGAAAAAGCAGAAGCTGCCTAAATCGCTGCTCGAGGCAACGGGCGGAGCTGAGGCACTCGACAAGATGGCCAATCGACGGCACGGTGGTGGGGGAAGGTTCCGGAAACCACCCGAGAAGTGAGCCTCCCGCGTGTGGTGATCGCAGGGGCCGGGTTCGCCGGCCTCACCTGCGCCAGGGGTTTGAGACACGCGCCGGTAGACGTACTGCTGGTCGACCGGAACAACTACCACTTGTTCACGCCGCTCCTGTATCAGGTGGCCTCGGCCCTACTCGATCCTGGTGAGATCGCCCGGCCGGTGCGCGAGCTCATCCGGCCTCTAGGAAACGTCGAGTTCAGGCAGGCCGAGGTGACGGGTGTCGACCTCGCGCACAGGGTGCTGAAGACCGACCGCGGGGAGCTGCCGTACGACTACCTGGTGCTCGCCACCGGCAGCCAGAGCGACTTTTTCGGCAACGCGTCGCTGGCCCGGCACGCATTCGGCCTGAAGCTGCTGGATGAAGGACTGGCGCTGCGCAACCGGGTATTGAGCCGCGTCGAAGCCACGCAGTGGATCACTGATCCCGTGCAGCGGCGCTCGATGCTGACGTTCGCCATCGTGGGCGGCGGGCCGACTGGCGTCGAGTTGGCGGGCGCCCTGTCGGAGCTGATCCGCCACGTGCTCAAGAAGGACTATCCGAACCTGGACCTGAGCGAAGTCCGGGTGATACTGCTCGAGGCCGCGGATTCAGTGTTGGGGACGTTCACGCCATCGCTGCGCGAGGCGGCGCGGCGCTCGCTGGAGAAGAAGGGCGTCGAAGTGCGACTCAATGCGAAGGTCGCTGAGGTCACCGACGACTCGATTCGTCTCGCCGGCGGCGAGGCCATCAACGCCGCCACGGTCGTGTGGACCGCCGGCGTGCGGGCCTCGGATGTGGGCGCGCTGCTGGGAGTTGAGCGCGGCCGTCAAATGCGGGTGGTGGTGCTGCCGACTTTGCAGGTCCCAGGCCATCCTGTGGTCTTCGTCATCGGCGACCTCGCGGGCGCGGTCGTCGACGGCGCGCCGCTGCCGATGCTCATACCCGTGGCGATGCAGGAGGGGCGCCGCGTCGCGGCCACCATCGGCGACATGGCGCGCAATGGTGGAGCGTCAGCGTTCGTGTACAAGGACTACGACCGGCCGATCCGCCTCATCCTGCGCGCGTCCCAAGATCGGCCCGATGACTCCGGCGCGTCACAAACGGGCCCGATGCGGGGCTGATACTGGTGAGGTGGAGACCAGGCTCGCGTCCTTTTGCGCCGGCGCGCTGATGCTGGGCTTGCTTGCCTCGTGCGGCGGGCTCCAGCCGGAGGACCCCGTTCAGGCCCTGCGCGAGGGCGGCGCCGCAATGGCCAAGCTGAAAACGGTGAGCTCGAATTTGAAATTCACCAAGGGCGCGGTGAGCTTTCGCGGCTTCGCTTTGGTGTCCGCGAGGGCCGCCGTTCGTCTGCCGAGCGACAGCGATACGACGTACACCGTCCGCCAGCAGGACGTGCAGATCGCCCTCGAGGTGATCATCGCCGGGGGCCACATCTACCTTCACCTTCCGTTCTCCGGCTACAACGAGCTCACCGGGAAGGACGCCGCCGACATCCCCGACCTCGCCAAGCTCTTCGATGCCACCAACGGCTTGCCGGCCATCATCCCCGCCGGTCGCAGCCCGAAGTATCTGACCGCCGAGCAGGTGCAAGGAGTCGACTCGCACAAGGTGGAGGCGACCTTTAGCGCCAGCCAGATCCACAGCATGCTGCCCCAGCTCAACTCGTCGGGTGACGTGGATGCGGTGATCTGGATTGGAGGGTCGGATCATCTGATTCGTAAGGCGGTGCTGTCCGGCCCGTTCGGCGACAACGGGACGACCAGCTCGGTCGAGGTCGACCTCAGCGGGTTCAACGGTAGCGTCATCATCACTTCGCCACCCGCCTTAACAAGCAGGGTTGTGAGCGATTTTCAAGCCGCATAACCTGCACGCAGGAGCGTCGGTTGGGGGAGGGACCGACAACGGGAGGGAGGGCCCGCCAAGGGGTGTGCCTGAGATCAAAATCGAGCTCGACGGCGCCCACAATTTCTGACACCCCACCCCAGGCCGACCGCAAGCTCCTGCTCCTTATCGCCGGAGCCGGCCTCTTCGTCACCGCCCTTGACGCGTACGTCGTCGTCACCCTCTTGCCCGCGATGGTCGCCGACGTCGGGTTGACCATCGACCGCTTCGAGCAGGCAACTCCCATCGTCACGGGTTTTCTCGGCGGCTACGTCGTGGCGATGCCGCTGCTTGGCGCCTATTCCGACGTCCGCGGGCGGGCTCCGGTCTACGGCGCTTGCATGCTGATCTTTGCGGCCGGCTCCGCGATCACGGCGACGGCTGGAATCTGGAGCTTCGCCGGACTCCCGTGGCTGGTCGCCGGCCGGTTCCTGCAAGGACTTGGCGGGGGCGGCCTGGTCCCGCTCTCCCTCGCGTTGGCCGCCGACCTCTATCGCGATCAGCGACGGACGCTGGCGCTGGGTTCGGTGGCGGCGATGCAGGAAGCCGGCAGCGTCTTCGGACCCCTTTATGGGGCCACCCTGGCAGCGGCCGCCGCAACGATCGGAGGCTGGCGGTTCGTCTTCTGGCTCAACCTGCCGCTGGCCGCGCTGTGCGCGCTCGGACTCTTATTCAGCACCCGCAAGCAGAGCCGGCTCGATGCATCGGCCGCGACCTCGCTCGACTGGGTTGGAGCTGCGCTTTTAGGGGGCGGCCTCGGACTCCTCGTGCTCGCCCTCTATCCGGATGACCCTTCCGCCCGCGCCACCAGCGGCCTGTTGATCCCGGTAGGAGCGCTGAGCCTCGTGGTGTTGGGTCTTTACGCCCGGCGTCAGGCAACGCGCCTCGAGCCGCTCATTCCACACCGGCTCCTGCAGAGTCGCGCATTCATCGGCGCGACGGTGGCCAACCTTTTGATCGGAGTGGCCCTGATGGTCGCGCTCGTCGACGTTCCGTTGCTCGGCCGGCTCGTCTTCAAGCTCGACCAACTGGGATCGGGTCTGCTCCTGTCGCGATTTCTGATCGGCGTCCCCGCCGGCGCGGTGCTCGGAGGACTGCTCGCGACGCGCATCGGCCACAGGGCCACCGCGGTTGCCGGCACGGTGCTGGCGGCAGGGGCGTTCGCGCAGATGTCAGGCTGGCAGTCGAACGAGCTGACGCTTCAGGTCGGGCCGATGCACGTGGCGGACCTGGCGCTCGTCGCGTGCGGGCTCGGCTTCGGGATCGTCATCGCACCGCTGGCGGCCAGGGTACTGGAGCTGACTCGAGCCGAACACCATGGGCTTGCCTCGAGCCTGGTGGTTCTGTCTCGAACGATGGGGATGCTGATCGGCCTCGCCGCGCTGACGGCGTACGGCTTATATCGCTTCCATCAGATCCTCGGCACCCCACAGCTCACCGATCCCGACGTCCGCGCGCGGGTCGATCATCTCGAGCGCTTGGTGGCCGCAGCCTTTCTTCAGGAGTACCGCGAGATCTTCGCGGTCGCCGCCGGGCTCTGCCTGCTCGCGGCGCTGGTCGCGGGTTTGACCATCGGCCGCATGCCGGTCAAGACACAGGCGACAGCCTGACCGCCTGAAAGACGCCGCTCAGCGCTTTGTGGCCACCGCCATCAGGTACGAATGGTGGTAGCGATAAGCGTCGTCGGGATCGCCGAGACTCTCCATCGCCGACTCGACCTCGGCCTCGAGCTCCAATCGGTACCGAGGTCCCAGGGCCTTGATCAGCGTATGTGGCAGCGGTCCGGCGCCGGCCATCATGTCCGTCCACTCGCGCGCGTTCTGTGCGCGGCCACCGGTGACCATCTCGGTCAAGAGGTCGACCGTGAAGCCTGCGGACTCCAGCATCTGGGGCAGCACGTCCGGCTCGCCGAAACGGCTGCGGTCAGAGCCATATCGCGGCAGGCTCAGGTAGTGCCTTCGCGCCAGCGGGGCCAGGCCCTGGAAGAAGAGGTCCTGGGCCCGCGTGCTCAGGCTTCGCCGCTGGCACGACACCGCCAGCCGGCCGCCGGCCCGCAGCACGCGATGAGCCTCGCTCAACCCGTCGCCTGGATCGGCGAGATACGCCAGCGCCTCGCCCATGGTCACGAGGTCGAAGGTCTCGGGGCGAAACACCAACCGTTCCGCCGCCATGCCCAGGAACTGCGTGTTCTTGCTCAGCTTCGAACGCGCGATCGAAAGCATTCGATCTGACAGGTCGATGCCGATCACCGAACCCGGGCTGACCTTTGCCGCCACGAGGTGCGCGACCAGACCGGTGCCCGTCCCGACGTCGAGGGCGTGCTGCCCCTTCTTCGGTTTGACCAGCTCGATCAGCCGGGCAGCCACTCGCGCGTGCTGACCGTTGGCCCAGCCGTCGTAAAGAGGCGCGACCTGATCGAAGAAATCGACCAGATGGTCGATCATCTCGTCGGACGAGTCCGGATCCATCAACGCCAAAGTTCGATGTCCCGGGTCGCCACGCGCCGCGGGTTCTCGGTTGCCTCCCTTTCCTGTTGTCCGGCGACCACTTTGCTACGATGCTAGCTCGTCTAATTCCCCACTCTTCCGAATTACGCGTAAGTACGCAAGTCCAGTTGCCGGTCAGAGTTGAGCAAAACTACGGAAAGGCTCGATCATCCCAGTGGAGGACGCCCAAATGGCCCAAGCTGAAAAGTCCGGGACCCACCCGCCCGCGACCACCCAAAACGGTGGCACCAACGTCGTCAACCTCGGCCCCCGCGACAGCATGCACGGGCGCCTGGAGATCCAGGGCGACCTCAAGGTCGCCGGCACCGTCGAGGGTGAGCTCAAGGCGAGTGGCGACGTGACCGTGGACAACACCGCCAACGTTCAGGCCACCATCGAGGGCTCGAACGTGAGCGTTCGCGGCCAGGTCAACGGCAACGTGACCGCGCGGCGCCGCCTCACGCTCGGCGGATCGGGGCGCCTCAACGGCGACGTCAAGGTCGGCCGCCTCACGGTTGAGGACGGCGCCACGCTGAACGGCAACGTCACCATGTCTCCGGAGAAGTCCTAGCTAGCCACCTCCTTCGGCGTGCCTGACCGCGGGGAGCACGACCGTCTCCAGGTAGTCCCGGGCCGCCTCCATGACCGCGCGGGTGATCCTCCATTGCACGGCTTCGAAAGCCGCCTCGTCACGATTCAGGCTTCCGAGCCGGAGGCGCCAGAAGGCGATCCCGACGTTCAGCCCCGGTGGCGGACCATGAGTGTTCGAGCCCGCAGCAGGCACGCCGGCAGCTGGTAATGCGGTGTCGGCGGGCGACGCTTCCGCCGCTGGAAAGATGAGCGGAGCGGTCGATCCCGACGCCTGCGCGCCGGCGACCACATGCCACGCGACCAGAACCAGGGCGACGACGACGGCGCACTCGGCCACGATCATCCACGTCAGCGGCGCTCGAACGAGCCTGCGCATGCAGCCAGGCTAGGCACGCTCAAACCAGGTTGGAACCCTGCCTGTTAAGGCCTCGGCTTGCGCGAGCGCAGGGCCTCAACGCCGCGCTCGATCGTCTCCAACCGCTTCGGAAAGCTGAAGCGCAGGTAGCCCCGGCCCTGATGAGGGTCGTGATAGAAGCTCGAAGCCGGCACCGTGGCGACCGCGACCTCCTCGATGAGATGGCGCGCCATCGCGGTGTCGTCGTCGAAGCCGAACCCAGCGATCCCCGCCATGACGTAATACGCGCCGTCGGGCATCGTCGCCTGGAAGCCACATTCCTGCAGGCCGGTCACGAGCAGATCCCGGCGCTCGCGATAGTCGCCGAGCAGCTCCATATAAAAGGACGAGGGCAGCGCGAGCGCGGACGCCACCGCGATCTGCAGTGGGTGCGCGGCGCCGACGGTGAGAAAGTCGTGCACCTTGCGGATGCCGCCTGTGAGGTCCGGGGGCGCGACGATCCACCCCACGCGCCAGCCGGTGACGGAGAAGGTCTTGCTGGCGCCGCTGATCGTGATCGTTCGGTCGGCCATGCCCTCCAACGTGGCCAGGCTCACGTGGTTACCGCGATAGACGAGGTGCTCGTAGATCTCGTCGGTGATCGCGATGGCGTCGTGCTCGACGCACAGCTGCGCGATCAGCTCCAGCTCCGAGCGCGAGTACACCTTTCCGGTCGGGTTGTGAGGTGTGTTGACGACGATGGCCCGCGTCTTCGACGTGAAGGCCGACCGCAGCGAATCCGGGTCGAACGACCAGTCGGGCGGGTGGAGCGTCACATATCGCGGCGTGGCGCCGCTCAGGATGCAGTCAGGGCCGTAGTTCTCGTAGAAGGGCTCGAAGATGACGACCTCGTCGCCCGGATCGACCGCGGTGAGCATGGCCGCGATCATGGCCTCTGTCGCACCGCATGACACCGTGACCTCGGTTTCGGGGTCGATGTCACGGCCCCAGGCCGCAGCTTGCTTTCGCGCCACCGCCTGGCGGAGCTGCGGCGCGCCCCATGTGGTCGCGTACTGGTTGTACCCGTCCCGAAGCGCATGCGCGGCCGCCTCGAGGATCCGCGGATCGGTCTCGAAGTCCGGGAAACCCTGGGCGAAGTTGATCGCCCGTTCGGGGCCGTTGAGGGCGAGGTTCAACCGCGTCATCTCCCTGATGACGGACTCGGTGAAGCTTTGGGCCTTCTGCGACAGTGGGCGAGACATCGAGCTAGTGCCCAGGATCGCCCCGCACGAGGTGAATGTCGGTGCTCGAGCACGAATAACACCTCTCCGGCATCTCGAGCCCACGCTCCCATCGACCGCAGACATTGCACGTCCAGCGTGTGGAGGCGAAAAAATCAAGCACGTCGGAGCGGCTGAGCAGCCCCACCATCTTGCCCCCCTTGATGACCGGCACGCGCCGGATGCGCTCGCCGATGAGGAGCCTGGCCGCTTCGTCGATGCCGGTGTCCTCGCTGACCGTGATGACGTGCGAGCTCATGATGTCGCGCGCGACCTTTCCTTTCTTGGAGAAGACGTCCACCTCGGAGACGATGCCCGTCACATGGCCGTCGCTGCCGATGACCGGCGCCCCTGTGATGCGCTTGCTCGCCAGCGTCGTCGCGACCTCGTCGATCGGTGTGTCCTCGCGGAAGGTGATCACGTTTCGCGTCATCACCTCTTTGACCGGGATCATCAGGTTCCGAGCAGTGTAGCCACCGTCTTGAGGTTGGCGTTACCGCCGGTGAGGATCAGGCCGACGCGGTCGCCATGCAGCTTTCCCGAAATGTATGCGGCGAGAGGCAGGGCCCCTGTCGGTTCCAGCGCGAGGTGAAGTCGCGTCCACGCCAGAGCCACAGCGGCGGCGATCTCTTCCTCGGTGACGGTGACGATCTCTTCGACGAGCTTCTGCCCGAACATCACCTCGAAGGTGCGCTCGCCGATCGCCGTCGTCCTCACGCCGTCTGCGATTGTGGCCGGCGCCCGACCAAGCGTCTCGATCCTGCCCGCCTTCCAGCTCCGGTACGCATCGTCTGCCACGGCCGGCTCGACTCCGACCACCCCGATCTTGGAATCGTGGCTTTTGGCGGCCAGCGCGGTTCCCGACAGCAGGCCACCTCCGCCCACCGGCGCCGCGATCACATCGAGGCCACGCTCATCCTCCAGGAGCTCGAGAGCCGCTGTGCCCTGTCCGTGGATCACGTTCCAATCATCGAATGGGTGTACCAGCGTCAGCTGCCGCTCGGCCATGACCTCATGCAGCCGCTCTTCGCGATTCGCGAACGTGATGCCCTCCTGCATGACCTCAGCGCCCAAAGCTCGAGTCGCCTCGA
>VBFD01000055.1:0-6601 GCA_005883585.1 Chloroflexota bacterium | reverse complement strand
CGACAGCTTGGGATGTCATGAAATCGCCTATCGAGCCTTGGACGATCGCGAATAGATTGTTGCCTTTCTCAAAGAGCACTGTGGTCCAGTGGTAGCCCGCGCTGACTTCAGTGACCCCAAACGAGCCCAAGTTCAGATGAGGTTCCACCAAGGACTGAAAGCCCGCGTCCTGCTGATACCTGGTCTTGCTGGCGTTCGCGATCGACGCTGCGCCTGATGAGCTCGTGAAAACCATGACCAGCTCGCCGAGATATCCCGATCCCCGCGGTTGGTACCACTGCCTGCCGTAGCCGCCGACAAAACCATTGCGCTGCAGGCTCCGGACCATGGCCTGGCCCGTTTGGACATCCAGGCCCGAGTAGGTTGCGTAAGCCTCGGCGTCGAAAGGGCCCTCCAAAGTTCCTGCTGCGCCGACATCCGCCTCGACGTAGCTCGGATCGATTGGATCGGCAAGCGCGGCGCGCATCGTTCCAGGGCTAGGGCTTGTCGCGGCGATGCCGGCCATCGGCGTCAGCGTCAGCGTTGCGACGGCGAAGGCGCAAAACGTGCGGACGGTCACGCGATGCCCGCCGGCATCTTCGTCAGGACCTCTCGCGGGTGCGTGATGACGCCCGTCACCGCGCTGGCGGCCGCGACAGCCGGGTTCGACAGGTAGACCATCGCCTTCGGGTGGCCCATGCGGCCCGGGAAGTTCCGGTTGGTGGTGCTGAGACAAACCTCGCCTTCTCCGAGCACTCCCATGTGGCCGCCGAGGCACGCTCGGCACGTGGCCGTCGTCCAGGCAGCGCCCGCGGCCAGGAAGATCCGGATCAGACCTTCTCTTTCGGCCTGGATCGCGACCTGGTGCGACGAGGGCGTGATGATGAGCCTCACCCCGTCGGCGACCTTGTGGCCGTCGAGCACCGCGGCCGCGCGGCGCAGGTCGGTGATCCGCGAGTTGGTGCACGAGCCGATGAAGACCTGGTCGAGCCGGGTGCCCTCGACCTCCGAGAGCGGCGCGTAGTTGTCGGGCGACATCGGCTTGGCGACGCCAAGCTCGACCGCCGCCGCATCGAACTCGAAGACCTTCTCGTACTCCGCGTCCGGGTCGGACGACACCGGCGTGTACGGTCGCTTGGCGCGCCCCTCGAGATACTCCCGCGTCACCTCGTCGAACTCGAGAATGCCGTTCTTGGCGCCCGCCTCGATCGCCATGTTCGTGATCGTCAGCCGCGCCTCCATGTCGATGTGCTTGAGGGCCTCGCCCACGTGCTCCATCGCCTTCGACCTCGCCCCGTCGACCCCGATCTTGCCGATCACATAAAGGATGAGGTCCTTCGCCTCGACCCACTCCTGCAGCCGGTTGTGATAGACGAACTTCAACGTCTCGGGCACGCGAAACCACAGCTCGCCGAGCGCCAGCACACAGGCGAGGTCGGTGGAGCCGATGCCGGTCGCGAAGTTGTTCAGCGCGCCATACGTGCAGCTGTGTGAATCGGCGCCGACGACAAGCTCACCGGGCAGCACCAGGCCGTTCTCGGGCAGCACCGTGTGGCAGATTCCGCCCTGCCCCACCTCGAAGTACCACTTGATCCCCATCTGGTGCGAGAACTCGCGGGTGAGCCGGCCGAGCGTGGCGCTGGCCGCGTCCTTGGCCGGCTGGAAATGGTCCTGGGTCACAGCCACGCGATCGGGGTCCCAGATCTTCTCGGCCCCCATCTGCTCGCGCATGATCTTGCCGGCTGGAGGGATGGTCAGGTCGTGACCCATGGCGAAGTCGACCTTGGCGAGGATCAGGTCGCCGGGGCGCACGCTTTCGCGGCCGCTCCCGCGAGCGAGGATCTTCTCCGTCATCGTCATGCCCATCTAGCTAATCCTTCAGCCTTTTCGCAATCGCGTCTCCGGCCTGCGACGTGGACAGGTTGCCGCCGATGTCGCGCGTGCACTCGCCGGCGCGAATGGCTGATTCGACCGCACCCTCGATCGCGTCTGCCATGTCAGGAGCACCCAGGTGTTTCACCATCATAGCCGCGCTCAAAATCGCCCCCACCGGGTTCACCAGGCCCTTGCCGGCGATGTCCGGCGCCGTGCCGTGGACCGGCTCGAACAGCCCGCGGCCGCTCGACGGGTTGATGTTGGCCGACGGCGCGATGCCCATACCGCCGACGAGCTCGGCGGTGAGGTCGGAGAGGATGTCGCCGAACAGGTTGCCGGTGACGATGACGTCGAACTGACTCGGGTCCTTCACGAGCTGCATCGCGGCGGCGTCGACGAGGAGGTGGCGGGTCTTGACTCCTGGATGCGCGGCGGCCACCGCCTTCCAGCGCTCCTGCCACAGGCCGCCGGCGAAGGTCATCGCGTTCGATTTGTCCACCATGACGACCTCACGCTTCGCGATCCCGAAGGCGTGCTCGATGATCCGCGTCACGCCCAGGTATGTGTTGAGGTCCTCCTGGGTCGCAATTTCTTCTTCGGTGCCCTTCTTGAAACGCCCGCCCATGCCCACGTACAGGCCTTCGGTGTTCTCGCGAACGATCAGGAGGTCGACCCGGCGGCGCTCCTCTTGACGCAGAGGTGACAGGCGATCGTCGTACAGCCGCGCCGGACGCAGGTTGACGTACAGGTCGAGCTCGAACCGCAGCCTGAGCAGGACGCCGTGAAGGTAGTTCGGGTCCGCGACCCTCGGGTCGCCGACGGCGCCGAAGAGGATGGCGTCCGCCGCAGCGACCTGCTTCCACACGTCAGCTGGGATCGCGACGCCGGTGCGCATGTAGGCATCGGCGTTGACATCGAATTCCTCGAACTCGAGATCGGTTCCGGCGGCGCGCAGGACCTTGATCGCCTCTGGGACGACCTCCTTCCCCGCGCCGTCGCAGGGCAGGACCGCGATGTGCCTAGGCACGGGCGGTGGTGGCTTCCTTCTCGCGCAGCTTGTAGCGCTGGATCTTGCCCGTCACCGTCTTCGGCAGCTCGGTGACGAACTCAATCACGTGCGGGTACTGATAGCGCTGCAGCCGCGACTTGCAATGCTCCTGGAGCTCGGCCGCGAGCGCATCGCCACCGACCCCGCCCTTGGTGATGACGAAGGCCTTGATCTTGGTGAAGCCCTCGACATCGATGCCCACGACCGCGCTCTCGGCCACCGATGCGTGCTCGAGCAAGGCCGATTCGATCTCGATCGGCGAGGCCCACAGCCCGCTCACCTTGATCATGTCGTCCGAGCGGCCCTCGTACCAGTAATACCCGTCGGCATCCACACGATACCGATCGCCCGTAAAAAACCAATCGCCGAGCACGGACCGCTTCGTTTTCTCGTGCTGCGCCCAGTAGAGCGCGAGCGCGCTGTCGCCCTTGACGTAGAGGTCGCCTGCCTCGCCGGTGGGTACAGGCTTGCCTTCCTCATCGAGGATCTTGAGCTCGTAGCCCGGGACGGGTTTGCCGCTGGACCCGGGCCGGACGTCGTCTAACCGGTTGGAACAGTAGATGTGCAGCATCTCGGTCGAGCCCACGCCGTCGAGGATGGTCAGCCCGTACGCGTCCTTCCAGCGCCGCCAAACTTCCGCGGGCAGCGACTCGGCTGCTGCGACGCAGTGGCGGATCGACGCCAGGTCGCGATTGTGCGAGCCCTCGAAATTGAGGATCGCGTTGTAAAGGGTCGGCGCCGAGAAGAACAGCGTCGGCCGGCGCTTCTCGATCGTGTCGAGCACGGTCGCGGGCGTGTGCCGCCCAGCGTGCAGGACGGTCGACGCCCCGACCCAGTACGGCAGGGTGAGGTTGTTGCCGAAGCCATAGGCGTGGAAAAGGCCCGTGGTCGAAAAGGTGATGTCGGTCTCTTTGATTCCGAGCACCTGCTCGCCATAGGTGACGCAGGTGTACGGGATGTCGTGCTGCAGGTGCACGACGGCCTTGGGCTTGCCGGTCGAGCCGGAGCTGTAGAGCCAGAAGGCCATGTCGTCCCTTCTGGTCGGCGCCGGATCCGCCTCCTTCTCCACCGCGATCTGTCCCGCGCGAATGAGGTGAGGCGGCTCTGCGGCGCGATCGACGGCCGGTTTCAACTTCTCCTCGGTGGCGCCATCGACGACGACGACACGGGCGAGTGAGTCCTCGATGTAGTGGTCGTAGTCCTCGGAACGCTGAAGCAGTGGATTCACAGGCACGGGGACGGCTCCGAGGCGAATCGCGCCCAGGAACGCGGCCACCCAGCCGGGGCTGTCGTAGGCGACGATGAGGATGCGCTCTTCGCGCCTGACTCCGAGCTCGCCGAATGTCCTCGCGGCCCCGCACGCCATTCCGAAGAGCTCCCGGTACGTGGTGCCGCCCCCAGCCGAATAGATCGCCACCTTATCGGCGCGGCCGGCGTTCAGGTTGCGGTCCAGCAGGTCGGCGGCGACGTTGTAGCGGTAGGGAAGCTCGAGCCCACCCATCTTCACCAGCAGTGTAGTTTCGGTCCGTGGCGGATGATCGGCTTCTGCTCATCTACGACGGCGAGTGTGAGTTTTGAATTCGGCTTGCGCGCTGGGTCCAGCGACACGATCGGGCGAGCCGGGTAGATGCGAGGCCGAACCAGGAGGCGGGCCTGGCTGAGCGGCTGGGCCTGAGCAGCGAGCAGATCGGTCGGGCGGTTTGGGCGGTCGAACCGGGTGGCCGGAAGTTCGAGGGGGCGGCGGCGATCAGCCGGGTGTTGAGGGAGCTCGGAGGTGGGTGGGCCGTACTCGGTGCGTTCTACCTCGTGCCTCCTCTTCGATGGCTCGAGGATGCGTACTACGAGCGAGTCGCCCGCCGGCGAGCCTGGTGGTAGTGGTGATTCCGCACGTTTGGCGCCAAACGCGCTTTTCAGGAGGCCTCGAAACGCCGTTTTAGCGCCAAACGCGCCAAATCGCCCCGACGTGGGCTACTGCCGAACGATCGCCGCCGCGCCCTTCCTCAGCACGTACTTCTGGATCTTCCCGGTCGCCGTCTTGGGGAGCTCCTGGACGAACGTCACGCCGTGCGGCGCCTTGAAGTGCGCCAGCCGGCTGCGCGTGTGCTCGATGAGCTCATTCTCGGTCGCGGTTTCGCCAGGCTTGAGGACGACGAACGCGTGCGGCGCCTCCCCCCACTTCTCGTGCGGCAGCCCCACGATCGCGGCCTCCTGGACGGACGGATGCCGCAGCAGCACACCTTCAACCTCGACCGATGAGATGTTCTCGCCCCCGCTGATGATCACGTCTTTGATCCGGTCGCGAATCTCGACGTAGCCGTCGGGATGCATCACCGCGGCGTCGCCTGTGTGGAACCATCCGTCGCCCATCACCTTCTCGGTCGCCTCGGGGTCCTTGTAGTACCCCTCCATGACCACGTTTCCCCGAACGACGATCTCCCCCAGATCTTGACCGTTCATGGGCACCTCGTCGCCCGAGTCGTTGACGACACGCAGGTCACCGGAAGTGATCAGTTCGACGCCAGTGCGGGCTTTGATCACCGCGCGGTCAACCGGCGCGAGCCTCCGGTGCTCCGGGCGCGGCTCGCAGATCGTGATGAACGGTGACGTCTCGGTCAGCCCGTAGACCTGGGTCACCTCCCAACCGAACTCACCCTCCATGCGCTCGATGGTCGCTGCCGCCGGCGGCGCGCCCGCGGTCACGACGTTGACGCCGCGCGGCACCTCGCCTCGCGCCGCGGCAGGTGCGTTGGCAAGGGCGATCAAGACCGTCGGCGCGGCGCAAAGCCAGCTCACGTTCTCAGTGCGGATGAGCTCGAACACCCGCGTGGGATCCACCTTCGGCAAGCAAACGTGGACGCCTCCCACCGCCGTCACCAACCACACGAAAGTCCAACCGTTCGCATGGAACATCGGCAACGTCCAGAGGTAGCGGTCATCGACGCCGGGGCGAAGGTGGACCAGCGTGCCGACCACGTTCATCCACGCGTTGCGATGCGTGATCATCACGCCCTTCGGCTTGGCGGTGGTTCCGCTCGTGTAGTTCAACGAGAGCAGGTCGCCCTCCGCGATCGACGGGCGCTTGAACTCAGGGCCGGCAGCGGCGATGGACACCTCGTATTCGGTCCAGCCCTTGCGACCCCCGGCGCTGCCGAGCGCGATGAAATGCTCCACTCCCCCGAGCTGGCTCCGGACGCTGTCCACCGCCTCCATGTGGTCCGGGTGGACGCAGAGGACTTTGGCTCCCGAGTGGGTCGTGATGTAGACGAAATCTTCCGGAGTCAATCGGTAGTTGATCGGCACCAGCACCGCCCCGGTCTGGGGCACCGCATAGAAGGACTCGAGCTGCTCGTGCGTGTTCGGCGCGATGTACGCGACCCGGTCGCCCTTATTCACGCCCAGGCCCTGGAGCGCCGCCGACCACCGGTCGCAGCGGTCGAAGAACTGCTCGTACGTCAAGCGCAGGTCGCCATCCACAACGGCCTCGCGGTCTCCGTACAGCTTCCGCGCGCGGCGCGCGAACTCGAGCGGCGTCAGAGCGGTTTCCAATTCCCTACGGCATTATGAATTGAGCATCAAAGCGAAGTCAGTCGCCTTGATCCCACCAACGAAGGCGCCATGGGCCCGCGGTTCCAGCTCGACCGCACGCTCGTAGACGAACGCATAGACGTTGTCGAGCGTCCAATCGCCGTAACCCTGGAT
>VBFD01000054.1:0-9020 GCA_005883585.1 Chloroflexota bacterium | reverse complement strand
TCGGCTCGTCCTGACGACTGAGGTGCTCGAGCACGCAAGAGGCGGACGACATGCCCGCGGCTGACCAGGGTCCGCCTCGGCCTCGGCCCGACCGCGGACAGCTGCTCTGGTCGGTCGTGCTCAACGCGATCGTCATCTTCGCGATCGTCATCGCCATCATCCCGATCGCGGCGCTCGCGCGTGGGTTCGTCGACCTGGTGGTGCGATCGAAGGCCATGTCGGGAGCCGACACCTTTGCGTATGGATTGGCGTTCACCGGGCTGTTTCTTGGCGCGATCTTCTTCACCTATGCCATCAAGTACTACCTGGGCACCGGGATCGTGCTGCTCACGACGCTGGTCTCAGGCGGCCGCAACGGCAACGGCAACGGCAACGGGAATAACAAAGGAGATGGCGACCGGCACGCGGCCGGCCTGACCCGGATCAGTCGCAACGGCAACGGCAACGGCAACGGCAACGGCTATCACATCGACCTTGGCTATCACCCCTTCGTCTCGATCCACGTCGCGGCCTACAACGAGAGACGTGTTATCGAGCGCCTCCTCACATGCCTCGATCAGCTCGACTACCCCGAATACGAGGTCGTCGTCGTCGACGACTCCACGGACGAGTCGGTGCAGATCCTCGAGAAGTGGAAGGGCCGGCCCCGTTTCAAGATCGGCCACCGCAACAGCCGGCTGGGCTTCAAGGGCGGTGCGCTGCGAGAGGCTCTCAAGGTCATGGACCCGCGCACCGAGTACGTCGTGATCTTCGACGCCGATTCGATGCCATTCCCGGACTCGATCGAGCGGTTCCTTCCTTATTTCTATGCGGTCGGCGCCGACAGAGACGTGACGCGGCGCGACGACGTGGCCGCGGTGCAGAGCTACCAGTGGCACGTCCTCAACAAGTCCGAAAGCTGGCTGACCGAAGCGGTGAGAGCCGAGTACGCCGGGAGCTACATGATCGAGCGGCCGTTCCAGGACGCCGTGGGCGCGCTGAAGATGATCGCGGGCACCTCGTACATGATCCGCGCCGACGTCCTTCGCGAAGTGGGCTGGGGCACGAGCCTGACCGAGGACTGGGAGCTGACCCTCAAGCTCTACGCGCGCGGCTACAAGGTCGTCTACACGCCGTGGGCTGAAACCCCCGCCGAATGCGTGAGCACCTTCTCGAGGCTGGCGCGCCAGCGCATGCGCTGGGCGGAAGGCCATACCTACAACGTCCGCAAGTGGTTCCTGCCGATCATGCTGTCGCCCTCCGTCAAGCCTCTCGAGAAGGTCGAGTTCCTCTTCGACGCTGTTTATTACCTCCAGGCGGCACTGTTCGCCGTCGGAACCGTCAGCTGGCTTCTTTCCGAGCTCGTGTTCCGGGCGCACATCCCTGGATGGACGGCGGCGCTCGGATGGTCGCTCATCTTCTCGAACGTCTTCGCGTTGCCGCTGATGAATCTCGGCGGCCTGATCCTCGAAGATGCCCCAGCGCGCGACATGCAAGGCGTGCTCGGCGCCCTCGTCCTCTCTTTTGCGCTGGTGCCGTTCCAGGGTTGGGCCGCCCTGAAGGGCCTGCTGGAGAAGGAGGAAGGCCCTTGGTTCCGCACGCCGAAGACAGGGAACATCACCGACCCGGTCAAGCACTTGAGGCGCCTGCACCTGCTTCGACGCTGGCTGCTCGGACCGCGCGCCGGGGGCTACGCCCGCAAGCCTCTGGCGGTCACACCAAAGATGCAGGCCCGCGCGCGCCAGCCGAAGAGGTGGATCGGCTGGATCGTCGCGACTGGGCTGCTGCTCGCGTTCGGCGCGCTCGCTTGGGGTTCATCGCGAGTGGCGACCGTGCAGGCGGCCGGCAACCCGCTGTACTTGCATGGGGGTGCGCTCTGCGCCACACCTTCGCTCGACCAAACCGCCGGATCGATGGCCACTCCGTGCAGCATCCAGTCCTCCGCGGGAGGCGTGGCGACCGTCTTCGGCTTCACCAACCTGCCCGCCCAAACCGTCGCCGCCGGCACCTGGAGCTTCACGATGTACTGGACCGGCGGCAACGGGAACACCAACGACACCGTCACGCTGAGCGCCGGCATCTCGCTCACCTCGAGCTGCACGGGATTCGTGGCCACGGTTCCCAACGGAGTGAGCACGTGGACGGATACGTATGGTTCGTCGGATGTACGACGGCATAGTCGGAACAGCTGACACGCGACTCGTGCCCCCCAGCACCGTGGTGCCTGAATCGTTGGTCGGCTGGCTCGGCCTCGCTTTCGCGATTCCCCTCGTCACCCAGCGCCGGCGCTTGCTCGCCCTCCTGAGGTTGTCGAGGTGAAGCGTCAGGAGCGAGACGCGCTCCACATGACGCTGCTCGCGATGAGCTGCGCGCTGTTGATGCTGCTCCCGCTCGTCACGACCTTCGACGAGCTGCTCACGTCGTGGGCTCTGGCCCTGGGCGCCAACAACCCGCTGCAGTCGGTCGTGCCGGCGGAGGCTCGCATGGTCGTCAGCCTGCTCGGCCTGGTGGGGGTCCGGGCCGCAGCGTCGGGCAGCCACATCGTGGTGTGGGATTCGGCCGGGAGCATGCATACCCTCTTCATCTCGTGGAACTGCATCGGATGGCAGAGCCTCCTGCTGCTCGGCGTGAGCTTCTTCTCTGGCCTGCGCGGCCGGCAGCCGCTGACATCCAGGCTTCAGGTGATCGTGATCGGGGTGGCGGGGACCATGCTGCTCAACTTGACGCGTGTCGCGGCGGTGGCAGCGCTCGAGGCGACCGGGGGTCATCTGCCCGCGCTCATCTTCCACGACTACGGCGGCACGATCCTCGTCATCGGCTGGCTCTTTGCCTTCTGGATCGTCGTGCAGCGCTGGATTCTGGTCGCTCCGGCGTCGGATGACGTGGTGGTCGACGCATGAACCGGTGGTTGCGGGGCATCCTGCAGACAGCATTCGCCGTGGCGCTGCTGGTCCTGTGGCTGCGCACGGTGTCGCTAAGCGAGGTCCTCAGCCACGCGACGGTGCGCAACTGGGCTGCCGTGGTGCTGATGATCGCGCTGGCGTTCGTCACCAGCCTCATCAGGGCGCGGCGCTGGCTCCTGCTTTTGCGTCCGCTCGCCCCGGTCGGCATGGTTCGCGCATTCGCGATGAATGCCGGGTCGACGCTGCTCAACTACGTCCAGCCGATCCGGTCCGGCGACGCCATGCGAGGGTGGTGGCTGTGGCGGCGCCACCGGGTGCCACCCGGCTCGGCCCTCGCCACCATCGTCATCGACAAGGCGTGCGACCTGGCCGGCGTGGCGGTCGTGCTCGCCGTCCTCGCGGCCATCGCCGCCACCGGTGTCGTGAGCGCGCCGCGGGGACTCAGCGGCGCGGCCGCGCTCGCGGTTGCCTTGCTGGCCGCCGTGCTTGGCACCGCCATTCTCGGTCCGCGCATCGCCCGCTCGCCGCTCGCACGGCGCTTGCTGCCAGAGCGCCTGGCGTCCAGCCTGGCCGGGCAAGCGTTCGCGTTTCGCGCTGGGGCCAAGGGCCTGTGGACCCCTGCACTTGCCGGCCGGCTCGCCGGGCTCACGGCGGTGGCCCTGCTCATCGACGCCTTCAACTTCAGCCTTCTGTTCTGGGCCGTCGGAGTCCCGGTGCCGACGCTGAAGGCCATGGCCGCGTATCCCGCGCTGCTGCTTGCGTTCGCGGTGCCGGCCGGACCAGGTTACGTGGGCAGCCTCGAGGTGGCGGGCTCGCTCGTCCTGGGCGGAGGACTGGGCTTGAGCAATGCGGTCGCTGCCGGCGCGATCGTGCTGTACCACGCGATCACCGCCGGCTACGCTCTCGTGCTCGGGTTTATCGGTTTCCTTCTCGTGGGCGGTCGTCGCCGTGCGCGAGCCGCCGGACCACGGCGCATCGCGGTGTTCCACTGCGGTTTCACCTACTCGGGGGGCGGCGAGCGCGTGGTCATCGAGGAGGTCCTCGGGTTGCGCAGGCGAGGATTCGCCGTCGAGTGCTTCGCGCCGACCGTCGACGCGTCGCGCTGCTATCCGGACCTAATCGGCGAGGTGCGCGTGCGCACCTTCCTGCCACAGCTGCCGCGCTGGTTCCCCTTCCGAGAAGCGGTGCAGATGGCCGCGACCTCGCTGCTCATGCCGCTGTATGCGTGGCGGTTCCGAGGCGTCGACGTGATCGTCGGCTGCAATCAGCCGAGCGCGTGGATCGCGTGGTGGGCGGCGCGCCTGATCGACGTTCCTTACGTGGTCTACCTCAACCAGCCCAACCGCCTCGTCTACCCGCGCGGCATCGATCGCCAGACCGGCTGGGTGGTCAACGACGATTACCGCCTGCTCGCGGCGATCGTGATGCGCGCGACGAAATTCGTCGCGTGGGCGGACCGGCGCTCGGTGCAGGAAGCCGACCAGCTGCTGGTCGACGGCGACTACATCGGCGACATCATTCGCGGCGTCTACCGGCGCGAGGCGATCGATTGCCCCGCCGGATGCCACGTGGCGCCGTCGGGCTTTCCGCTGCCGGTGAACGCGCGATTCTCCGGCGGGCTCACCATCAACGGCTATCCGATCCGGCGTCCATATGTGCTCCTGACGAACCGGCACTATCCGCAGAAACGGTTCGACCTCGCGATCCGCGCCATCCAGGAAGTGCGCAAGCGCCATCCGAAGGTGCAGCTCGTGATCACGGGGCCGCCGACGCCGCACACCGCGACGTTGAAGGCGCTCACCGCACAGCTGAAGCTCAGCGAGGGCGTGCTCTTCCTCGGGACGGTGACCGAGGCGGAGATGCAGAAGCTGTACGAAGGCGCAGCGGTGTATGTGTATCCGGCACCCGAGGAGGACTTCGGGCTGGGCGTCATCGAATCGATGGCGCGTGGCGTGCCGGTGGTGGCCTGGAACCAGGCTGGTCCGACGGTCACGGTGGGTCCGGGTACTGGCTACCTGGCCGAGCCGCTCGAGGTGGGGGACTTCGCGAGCTTTGTTGCCTCATTGCTGGACGATCCCGCTGCCAACCAGGCGATGGGAGAGCGCGCCTTCGAGTGGGCGCGGCGCTTCGATTGGGAGAAGCATCTCGACATCCTCGAGCGGTGCATCGTCGAGGTGGCCCGCTCACACGAACAGGTGGCAGCCGAGGCCGCCACCGCTTGAGACTCCTGCCGAAGATCCTTCCCGACGAGGAGGAGGAGGATCGGCGGCTCGACCAGCCCGCGCCGGTGGGGGCTGAGCCCGAGCCCGAGTTACCGGCTTTGCACTGGGGCTGGACCGCGGCAGTCGCCGCGGCCGCATCGATTCCTCGCCTCCTGTATCTGTTTGTCTTGAGCGACCCGGAAAATCCGGGCCTCGGCGTGTACGACGACGTCTGGCATCACTGGCAGATCGCGTATCTGACCAAAGAGGTCGGGCTCACGGCCGCGGGCGGACCCCGCCTGTGGGACCTGAAGGGTCTTGAGTACGTGTGGGGCCCCATCCATCCGCTGCTGATGGTTGCGGTCTTCACCGTCACGGGCTCAATCGACATCGTTCTCAATCGCCTGGTCAGCCTCGTCTTCGGCGTGCTTGTGGTGGTCGTCATCTTTCACCTGTGCCGCCGCTATTGGGGCATGCACGTCGCGATTGCGGCCGCGCTGTTCGCGATCCTGCTGCCGACCAGCGTGATGACCGACGCCTCGGGAATGGTCGAACCGCTCGCGGTCGCGCTGTCGCTGATCGGTATCTGGGCCTGGTCGCGAGGCAAGGGGTTCTGGTCGGGCGTTGCGCTCGCGTTGGCCGCGGTGTCACGGGCCGAGGAGTGGCTCTTCAGCACGGGATTGGTGATCGCGGCGTGGCTCCGCACACGCGCCTGGCGGCAGTACTTTCCGCTGCTCGCCGGATTTGCCGGGGTGATGCTCGTCTATTTGAAGGTGCTGCAGGACCAGACGGGGAACCCGATTTACGCGTTCTATTGGAATTTCTTGGGCGTCGCGGCGGGCAGGTGGGGACAGGGCTCGATCAGCGCGAGCCAGGAGAGCGTGCGGCCCTTTTTGCTCGCTTTGCTGCTGGCGTCATTGATCGGTCTTGGCTGGACGCTGTGGAAACGGCCCGCGTCCTACATGCTGCTCACCTTCGGCTTCGGGTACTGGGTTTTCATCACAGGCACGTACGGATTGACCGCCGCACTGAGCGGGTGGCAGTGGTGGATTCCTCTCACGCGCCGGTTCGAGTTCCCGCTGCTTTTCGCCGCCGTGCTGCTGGCCGTCTGCGCGCTGTGGTGGGCGCCGCGCAGGTTTGGAAGGAAGGCGCTTCCGGTGGCGTGGACGGTGACGGCCACGACTCTGATCACCGCTCAGCTCGCCTGGGTTCCCATCGCGGACGCCTTCGGACCCACCGAAAATCCATGGCGCGCTGCGATGGCTGACAGCCGGCAGCTCGGCGCCTGGTACAGCGAGCCGCTGTATGCCGGACACGCGCTTGCGGTTCCGGCCGACCGTCCGGACATCACGTACGGGTTGGCGCGGTTTGGCGGTGTGGAGGGCAAGCACCTGGTCAGCGAGATGTACGACCCGTTTTCCTATCTACCTTCGGGCTACAAGTACGCCGACCACCAGGCGACGGTCACCACCATCGTCGGATGCTGGCTTGGTGAAACCGACACCCGGATGATCGCGTACCGCAACGACAATGAGAATTACGCGCTGCTGCTCGCCGACAATCCGGGTTGGTTCGTGCGCCTCGGGACACTTAGCTCAACTGGCTGGTCGGTGGTCGGCGTGAATGCGCCGCGTCCATCCGACGCGGAGTGCAAAGCGGCACGGGAACGATCCCTAACATAGACGGGTGGCGGCTCCGTCCACGGTCTCTTCTCTGTCCGCCTCTGACGCCAAATCGCTGCGCTCGAACTGGGCAGGCGAGGCGCGCATGGCCGGCGTCTACGAGGCGTTGGCCCAGGTCGCCACAAATCCGCGCGCACGGAACCGACTGATCGCGCTCTCCGCGACTGAGAAGCGCCACGAGCAGGCATGGGCGGAGCTGCTCGCCACATGCGGCGTGAAGGTGCCGGACCGCCGCCCAACCACGACGGCACGCGTGCTGGCGTTGTTCGCGCGCGTCGTGGGCATTGGCCCCGCGCTCGCGCTCGCGGGTCTGGCCGAGGGTCAGGTGCTGCGGGCGTACCTGAGCCAGGTCTCGACCGTGTCCAACACGCAGGCGCAGGGCGTGCTCAGGCGCGTGCTGCCCGAGGAGCTCGACCACCAGTCGCCGGACGACGTCGCCGAGAGGCCCGAGGACGAGCGGTCGCCCGTGGTCGCGGACGAGGAATGGCATGGCGGCGGCGCCGAGAGCATCCGGAACGTGATCTACGGCGTCAACGACGGGCTGACGGCCACCCTGGGTGTGCTGGCGGGCGTGGGCGGGGCGAGCATCGATCCGCGCGTCGTTCTCATCGGCGGGCTGTCGGCGATGGTCGCGTCGGGCGTCTCGATGGCCGGCGGCGCTTACCTCGCAACCAAGTCACAACGCGAGGTGTTCGAGGGTCAGCTGGCGCGCGAGGCGGCGGAGATCGAAGCCATGCCAGAGCTCGAGAAAGCGGAGCTGGTCGACATCTATCGATCCAAGGGACTCACCGTCGACGAGGCGAAGACGATCGTCAACCGCATCACGCAGGACAAGAAGGTGTGGCTGGAGACGCAGGCCCGTGAAGAGCTCGGCCTGGATGCTTCGCAGTTTGAAAACCCTGCGCGCGAGGGACTGGTCGCCGGCATCTCGACGCTGATCGGCGGCGCGATCCCGGTCCTCGGCTACCTGTTCGGCCGGCTGCTTCTCGGGTCTGCGTTCGCCGGCGTCGGCTCGCTGGCGATCGCTTTCATCATCTGCGGCGTGTTTCTTTTTCTCATCGGGTCTGCGCGCTCGTTCTTCACGGGCAAGGGCGGCGTGCGCTCGGGGCTGGAGATGCTGGCGGTGGGTACGGTTGTGGCGGCGCTGACGTACGCGGTGGGTGTCCTCTTCCGGGCCTCTTAGGGCCGCAGCCTCGGCTCGATGAATCGCCGCCAGAGCCGGGGTCCGATCAGGCTCCACGCGACCCAGGCTGCTGCACAGGCCAAGAACCACCAGAAAAAATAGGGTGCCTGCGACACGATCAGAGCCACCAGGACAAGGACGATGACCACGTATGGTCCGGCCTTGTAGAGACCTCGCACCAGTTCCAACTTGCGTTGGCGAACCAGCTCTTGTCGGTAGAAGCGATCCACATCTGGACTCAACGTCCGACGCCGCCGCAGGCCAAACCACCAGAAGCCGGCGATCGTCAACGCCATGCCGCCCAAGAAGCCGAAGTCTTGGATGGCGGCCGGCAGATTGGCGGCGTGCGCGATTAACGGCCAGAAGTGAAACCAGAAAACGAAGGCGGCGACACCGCCGGCGCCTACATAGGCCTGTGTGGCGGAAAAGAGGTTCTTCCTTGCTTTCGGGCTCGTGGGGTTTGCCCGCCACGCAGCCTCGAAGGCGGCACGCGCCTCCGGCTTCCGATTCTGTTCACGCAAGGCGACGCCCAGGTTGTTGAGCAATGAAGCGTTGCCTGGATCCAGGGTGAGGGCGTGCCTGAAGAAGGCCTCGGCGTCGACGAAGCGCCGCCGCTTCAAGTCGACGCGGCCCCGTAGGTCGTATGCGGGAGCCGCTTCGGGGATGAGTTGAATCAGCCGTGAGGCGACGTCACCAGCCTCGGTGGTCTTGCCACAAGCGAGCTGTGCCTCGGCGAGTGCTTCGAGCGCGTACGGATCACCGGGCTTCTGCAGCTCCGCGCGCCGAGCGATTTCGAGTGCTTTGCGGGACTTTCCGCGGTTGAGCAGCGACCAGGTCAGGGCTACGTCGTCGTCTCGGTAGGTGATGTCTGCTGTCACGTTCGCAACATGCTGTCAAGAAAGGACTGGGAAGAGGGAGTTCGGGTGGGGCTGGGTGGTTTTCAAGGATGCCTTGCTGTTAACGTATTGACTCCGAACAGATGTTTGGTATACTTGTCTCATGTTGGGGCAGGGGGCACACCCCTCTCGAGACTGCAGGCGGCGGCGCGCGAGTTTCAGGAGGCTCGCGAGGA
>VBFD01000184.1:1700-3385 GCA_005883585.1 Chloroflexota bacterium | reverse complement strand
GAACTCGCCAAACAGCTGCACGAATGCCGGCAGCACAACGGCGACGAGCACGCTCACGACGAGCACCGAAAGGGAAAGCACGATAACGGGATAGATGAGTGCGCTGCGAATGCGTCGAACCGCACTGTCCTCGCGGGTCATATAGCTGGCGATCTGGCTGAGGACCTCGTCCAGCTCGCCGCTGACCTCGGCCGCCCGCACCATGTCCACGTACAGGCGGTTGAAGATCCGCGGATGCTGGTTCATGGCGGCCGACAAAGGACGACCCTGTCCGAGGTCCATCATCATGTCGCGCAGTGCCGCACGCAGCTCACCGGAGGTGGCCTGCTCATGCAACACAGCGAAGGCCTCCAACATGGGGACCCCTACCTTGACGAAGGTGGCGAGCTGCCGCGTAAGTAGGATGACCTGGGACTTCCGGACTCGCATGAACGAAGGGAAGAGTTGGTGCAGGCTAGGCAGCCGCAGCCGCCGGGGCCGGATATCGACGATCCGGAAGCCCTCGTTCCAGAGCACTCGCTTGGCGTCGTCGAGGCTGGCCGCCTGCAGGGTTCGGACCGTTCGCACGCCATCCGCCGAGTAGGCGCGGTAGGCGAACTTCTGTAGGGCGGGCATCAGGCCAGGTACACCGAGCGGATGACTTCGCTCATGGTGGTGATGTCTTGATCGACCTTGGCCACGGCGTCCTTGCGCATGGTCACCATCCCGTCCTTGAGCGCCCGCTTGCGGATCTCCTCCACGCTGGCTCGGTTCGCGATCAGCCGCTTGATGGCATCGGTGAGGGTGAGCACCTCGAACACGCCGATTCGGCCGCGATACCCGGTCCGGGCGCACTGGTCACAGCCCACGCCCCGAGTGAAATCGGTTTTCAGCACGTTGGAGAGCTGGCGGTGCAGATCCGCCTCCTCCACCGAAAGCTGGTACGGCGCCCGGCAGTGCTCACAAATGCGGCGCACAAGCCGCTGGGCCACGATGCCGGTGACCGAGGACGAGATCAGGAAGCCCTCGATGCCCATCTCGCCGAATCGCTGCAGGACGCCGGCGGCGTCGGTCGCATGCAGCGAGGACAGCACCAGGTGGCCGGTCAGCGCCGATTGGACCGCGATTTCCGCCGTCTCCAGATCGCGAATCTCGCCCACGAGAATCACGTCCGGGTCCTGGCGCAGGATGGCTTTCAGGCCATTGGCAAAGGTGATCTGCGCCATGCGCCGGATCTGGACCTGGTTCACGTCCTCGAACGTGTACTCCACCGGGTCCTCGATGGTCATGATGTTTCGGCCCACCCCGTCGAGTTCGTTCACGGCGGCATATAGGGTGGTGGTCTTGCCGCTGCCGGTGGGCCCACTGACCACGATCATGCCGAAGGGCGCTCGCAGCAAGGCGCTGAGCTGCTTGTAATGGACATCGCCGAAGCCGAGCTCGTGCAGATGGAGCAGCGTGCGGGCCTTGTCCAGCAGCCGGAGCACTACCTTCTCGCCCCAGATGGTTTCCACCGTCGCCACCCGGATGTCGATGGGATGGCCATCGATGGTCAGCTGGATCTGGCCGTCCTGGCTGCGATGGCGTTCCACGATGTCCAGCTCGGCCATGACCTTGATCCGGGACGCGATGGCGGGCGCCAGTGCGATGGGCAAGCGCAGCGCCTCGGTGAGCACGCCGTCGATCCGGTAGCGGATTCGCACGTG
>VBFD01000184.1:0-1693 GCA_005883585.1 Chloroflexota bacterium | reverse complement strand
AACTCGGCCACGCCGGGCAGCACTTTGTACCGCTCGCGGATGGCGACTTCCAGCTGGCTCTTCGGCGCCAGGGCCGCCTGCACCTCGTGCCGGGTCATGACCCGGATCTCTGCCAGAAGCGGCAGATTGGCCGGATCCGCGGTCGCGACCCGCAACACATTCTCGTCCAGGCTCAGCGGCAGGACGAGATGCTCCATGGCATACCCTTCCGAAATCAGGGAGAGGGCCACGTCGTCGCTGCGGACGCGGTGCAGATCCACCACGTCGAGGGCGAGGTGTTCGCCCAGGGCGAGAGTAAGATCCGCCTCAGGCAGGAGCCGAGCCTCTACCAGGATCTCGCCCAACAGCGCGCCAGTTTGCTTCTGCTGGGCAAGCGCCCACTTGACCTGCTCCTCGCTCGCGACCCCGCGGGCAACCAGAAGCCGGCCGAGAGGGTGCGCCTCAGCCGGGGCCACCACAGAGGCCAGTTGTTCGGGCGTCATGTCACACTGACCACCACAGTCCTTTCCCAAAGGGGACGCGACCAGATACCGTCACGTGCCGTGGGCCTCCCCTCCTAAAGTTCGACCCGGTCGGCGCGAGCGCGACCGAATTTTGCGAGCTATAGCTCGCTGGTGGCCTGCCCGGCAGGCCGCCCCTTCCTACAGGCCACACATGCTAGTCAGGCGGCTCTAGTCTGTCAACGGGGGAGCTGGCTTCCCGATCGGGAATAAAGGGGCTGGCGAGGGGTATTTGGGTGGCAGTGGCCGACGACGATTTGCGACGCCCGACCATCTATTTTGACTTCCTCTGCCCCTGGGCCTACCGGGGTGCCATGTGGCTCAAGGCTGTGGAGGACGCGGGCCGAATCAACCCTGAGTGGCGCTTCTTTTCACTGAGCGAGAACCATCGCGTCCGGGAAGGCGAGGGCGGCCGGCCGGTCTGGGAGGGCGAGGGGCAGGCTCCCGGAATCCCGGCCTTTCGGGCTGCCATCGCCGCCCGGCGGCAGGGGGACCAGGCCTACGATCGATTCCGGCAGGCGCTCCAGCGGGCACGCCACGAAGGCCACCTCAAGGCGGACCTGCCGGAGACGCACCGCCAGGCGGCAGCCGCCGCGGGACTGGATCTGGAGCGCTTCGACCGGGACCTCGCCCAGGTCGACCTGGCGCCGCTGGCGCAGGAGCACGCTGAGGCGGTCCGCCGGGGCGTGTTCGGCGTGCCGACCCTGGTGTGGCCCAACGGCCGGAGCTACTACCTGAAGATTACCGACGTCCCGCCGGCCGATCAGGCGGTGGCTCTGTACGACGCCATCGCCGGCATCCATGCCTTCGACCAGGTGATCGAGATCAAGACCCCAGAGTCCGAAGGCACCCTCCCCGGCTAAACACACCGCCCCGACCCTCCCCCTGAGAGGGAGGGCGATCTGTGTCGGGGACGGGAACGTTGCTGCGAGTGTCGTAACCCGCTGGAGGTGAAGTACAAGGCGATCGCCGCTGTCATCGTGGGATTGATGCTGGCCGCCTGCGGCGGCTCGGTCGGGTCGGTGCCTCCCACTGCCACCTCCAGCCCCACCGCCACGCCGAGCGCCATTCCAACTCCAACCCCATCCCCCACCCCCACGCCAACCCAGGCTCCGAGCGCAACACCCACGCCAGCGCCGCCGCCACCACCGCCACCCACTGCCACGGTCCTCAAGATGGTCCGGGTGGGGGCC
>VBFD01000180.1:2065-3473 GCA_005883585.1 Chloroflexota bacterium | reverse complement strand
GGCCATGGCATCGAGCGGGTTGCTCACCACAATCAGGATGGCCTGGGGCGAGCGGCGGACCAGCTCCTCGGTGACGCCACGGACAATCTTCATGTTGGTCAGCACCAGGTCGTCTCGGGTCATGCCCGGCTTGCGCGGCACACCCGAGGTGATCACGCAGATATCGGATCCCCCGGTCTCCTCATAGCCGTTGGTGCCCACCACCCGGGAGTCGTAGCCCAGCACCGGGCCGGCTTCGAGGAGGTCGAGCGCCTTCCCCTGGGGCAGGCCCTCCACGATGTCGACCAGCACCACATCGGCATCGCCACGCTCGGCCAATCGCTGCGCCAGGGTCGCCCCCACATTGCCCGCGCCGACCACGGTGATCTTCTTGCGCACCGGACTGAACCGTACCAAATTGGTAGCACCGTTCGTTACACTGCCGCCATGCCCACGGCAACTGGCGCCCGCGGCTTCCTCTCCAGGCTGCCAGTGCGACTCGATTCCGATCCGAAGCAGCGGTTATCATGGCGCGGACTGTTGACGCTCAGCGCCTTCTGGTTCGCGATCGCTTACGTCATGCAGCCGCTCGGTGGGAACATCCTTCCGATTCTCGTCGCGCGGTTCACGCATCCCACGACAGTCAACCTGGGCCTCGGGTCAATCTCCCTCGACGTCAACACCTACCTCGCCGTACTCGACACGGTCGGGGCGGCGTTCGCCGTCGTGTGGCAGCCCGCCATCGGAGCACTCAGTGATGCCAGCCATTTTTCTATTGGGCGAAGGCGACCATTCATCGCCATCGGCGTCGTGGGCGACATTATTTTCCTTACCTTGATCGGGCTCGTGACTTCCTACTGGGCGCTCCTTGTCGCCTACGCGTTCTTCCAGATGGCGTCGAACACAGCCCAGGGTCCGTACCAGGGGATGCTCCCCGACCAGATCAAGGACGACCAGCGGGCAGAAGCTTCGGGCTATTACGGCATGATGAACCTGGTCGGAACCATCTTCGGGTTTGTCGTCGTGGGCGCCCTGTTGATACCCACCCATCACTTGCGGATCGCTATCTTCACGCTGCCGGTCGTCGTGGCGATCGCTGGAGCCCTGGTGTTCTTTCGAGTGCCCGATGTGCGGACCATGCGACGGCAGGATCGACCGCTGGGTCGATCGATTTTCCTGAGCTTCGCCATCGATGCCAAGACCTACCGCGACTTCGCCTGGCTGATGGTTTCCCGACTGTTCTTCCTCATGGCGCCGGTTGGCATCGGCACCTTCGCCTTGAATTTCATCCGGTACACCTTCCACTACTCGGAGGGCAAGGCGTCACTCTACTCAAGCGCGTTGCAGGCCATCGTGGTGGTGTTCGCCGCGGTGCTGGCGCTCACCGCAGGGTTCCTCGCGGAGCGATACGGAAAGAAGCGTCTCGTGG
>VBFD01000180.1:0-1879 GCA_005883585.1 Chloroflexota bacterium | reverse complement strand
GCCCTGGCCACGCTGCTGCCGGTGCGAGAGATCAAGGTCGAGTAAGCCGGGCTACTTCAATACGGGAAACGTGACAGTGACCGTGGTCCCCGCACCGGGGGCACTGCGCACGTCGATGTCGCCCTTGTGGACCTCCGCGATCCACTTGGCGATGGCGAGGCCGAGTCCGCTGCCGCCGCTCTCCCGGCTGCGAGCCTTGTCGGCCCGGTAAAAGCGCTCGAAAATGTGAGGCAGGTCCTTGCTCGAGAGGCCGATCCCGCGGTCAACCGCCGTCACGGCGACCCGCCCATTGTGGCGGGCGACGCCGACCGTGACCGCCCCGCCGTCGGGCGAGTAGCGGACCGCATTGTCCAGCAGGATCAGGAAGAGCTGCCGCAGGCGGCTTGGATCCGCTTGCACCGTCACCCCGCCGTCCAGGTCCGGCTGGATGGTCACCCCCCGTTGCTCGGCCACCGGCTGGAACTGGTCGATCAGCCCGCGGAGGGTGGAACTGACTTCAACCGGCTTGCGGTCGATGCGTAGCTGGCGGGCGTCGGACAGGGCGAGCGTCGTCAGATCTCGCACGATCGCGCTCAGCTGATCGGTCTCGTCCACCACGTTCCGGGCATAGACGGCGCCCGACCCGCCATCGCTACGCCGCAACCACGCCTCCGCGTTGGTCCGGATCAGGGTCAGCGGCGTGCGCAGCTCATGCGAGGCGTCGGCCACGAAGTCGCGCTGTTTCTGGAACGCGGCCCGGATGGGGCCCAACGACTTATTCGCCATGAGCAGGGCCACCAGGGCGCCCAGCACCATGGCGACCGCTGACGCGATCGCCAGCAACCGCTTCAGACGGTCCAGGGTGTCGCCGATCCAGGAGATCGGCTTGGCCACCTGGACTGCGCCGACCAGCTGGTGCTCGTGGTTCCGCAGCGGTTCGGTGCGGACTGCGAAGGTTTCATTCGCGGTGGTGACCTCGATGTACTTGCTGACGATGCCCTGACGCGCCAGCGCGATGGAGGTGCGCTCTGGCAGTTCCTTCACGCCGTAGAGGCTGCAGCCGTTGACCACCTGCTCCCCGGTCTGGCCGGCAGTGAACTGCTCGATGACGACGCAGACGTCGGCGTAGTTCGGCCCCACGATGAGCTTGGTCGGGTCCTGGTCGATGGTGTTGCCCGTCACCTTCAGGTTGTTATCGATGGCAACCTTCGCCTTGTTCTGCAGATCGTTGAACACGCTGGCTTGCAGCGCCTGCGAGAGCGAGACATAGACGATGAGGTTGAAGCAGGCGACGATCAGCGCGAACAGCAGCAGGTACCACAGCGCCAGCCGAACCAGGGTGCCCCGGAACATCAGCCCGACAGCCGGTAGCCGACCCCGTAAATGGTCTGGATCAGCTTGGGCGACCGGCCCTCATCGATCTTGTTGCGCAGGTACGAGATGTAGACCGCGACCCGGTTGGTCGTGCCCTCGAAGTTGGTGTCCCAGACATGCTCGGCGATCTGCTGCTGGGTCAGGACCTGGTTGGCGTTCCGCATCAGGTATTCGAGGAGAGAGAACTCGCGCGCGGTGAGGTCAATGGCGGCATCGGCGCGCCGCACCTGGTGGGTCTTGAGGTCGATGCTCAGGTCCGCCACCTGGAGACGCGTCCCGTCGCCATTGCGGTCTTCGCGACGCATCACTGCCCGCAGCCGAGCCAGGAGTTCCTCGAACGCGAACGGTTTGGGCAGGTAGTCGTCGGCGCCGGCGTCCAGCCCGGCGACCCGATCGTGCACCTGGCCGCGGGCCGTCAGCATGATCACCGGGGTCCGCACCTGGTTCTGGCGCAGCCAGCGGCAGACCTCGATCCCGTTCTTCTTGGGCAGCATCACGTCCAGGATGATGGCGTCGTAGCGGGAGG
>VBFD01000153.1:0-9713 GCA_005883585.1 Chloroflexota bacterium | reverse complement strand
GCACGAGGTGCCGGTGGCATCGCACACGGGTTGGATGATGTAGGTGAACGGCTTGCCGTCGGCATGGAAGCCGCTCAAGACGATCGGCATGCCCGGCGCCGCTTTTTCTTGGGCCTGGATGTAGCCGGGGCCGGTGATGTGCTTGCCGTTGACTGACCGCACGCGGTCACCCACCTGGACTCCAGTCATCGCGGCGGGCGTCGCCGGGATGACGCGGACCACCTTGCCCGGGTCGTCGTTGAGCTGGGTGAGGCCGTAACCCGTCGTGAGCAGCATCGCCACCAGGAAGTTGGCCGCCGGCCCGGCGGCGAGGATGGCGATCCTCTGCAGGGGAGGCCTGGAGTGGAAGCCATTGGGCTGCTCGAAGTCGTCCGCCTCCATGCCGCCCATGCGCACGTAACCCAGGATCGGGAGCAGCCTAAGGGCATACAGCGTGCCGTCCCGCGTGAAGGAGATGAGCTTGGTCCCCGCGCCGATCGAGAACTCGATCACGCGCACCTTGCACAGCTTGGCGAGCAGGAAGTGCCCGCCTTCGTGCGGCGCGATCAAGATCAGGAACGCCCCCGCGATGGCGATGATGGTCACGAGTCCGCTGACCAGCTGGGTCACGCTTTCAGACTACCGGAGTCGCGCCGGGATCTCTTTCACATAGGTCCGAGCCCAGCGATCCGCCTCGAGGATCTCGTCGAGCCCCTCCCCGCCCCCCGGGAACGCGTCCAGCGCCCGTTCGACGGTCCCGATGATGCCGGTGAACGGGATCTCGCCGGCCAGGAACGAGTTCACGGCCTCTTCGTTGGCGGCGTTCAGCACTGCCGGCCGCCCGCCTCCGGCCTCGGCGGCGCTTCTGGCCAGTCGCACTGCGGGGAACCGCATTTCGTCGAGCTTGTGAAACTCGAGAGGTCCCAGGTCCTCGAGCTGGGTCGAGGGCACCGCGTCGGCGAGTCGGTCGGGATACCCGAGCGCGACCGCGATCGGAAGGCGCATGTCGGGCCGGCCGATCTGCGCCTTCAGTGAGCCGTCGACGAACTCCACCACGGAATGAACGGCGCTCTGCGGGTGGATGACGACGGCAATCTGCGCCAGCGGAATGCCAAACAGGTGGTGCGCCTCGATCAGCTCCAGGCCCTTGTTCATGAGGGTCGCGGAGTCGACTGTGACCTTAGGGCCCATCGACCAGCGCGGATGGTTCAGGGCCTGCTCGACCGTCACCTGGTCGAGGTCCAGGTCCGGATGGGCCCAGAACGGCCCGCCGCTGGCGGTGATGATCAGGCGGCGCACGTTCTCGCGCTGCTCGCCCCACAGGCACTGCCAGATGGCGCTGTGCTCGGAATCCACGGGCCGGATGCCGCGCCGGCCTGCCGCCTTCATGACCAGTGCGCCGGCCATCACCAGCACCTCCTTGGTCGCGAGCGCCACCTCTTTGCCGGCTTTGAGAGCAGCCATGGTCGGAGCCAGGGCACGCGCGCCCGGAATGGCGACCACCACCAGGTCACATCGCGGATCGGTGACCATGGCGGTCACGCGAACATCGAACTCGGGCTCGCCGGCCTGGCCGCGGATGACGTAGTCGGCGTCGCGCCTGGCGGTGCGCCTTCCCTCCGTGAGCCCGAACAGCCTCAGGCGGCCCGGGTTGCGATCGATGACATCAAGGGTCTGCTGCCCGATCGATCCGGTCGCGCCGAGGACGGCGACGTTGATGGGGCGGGTCATCTCAGTGGATCAGGTGGAAGGTCGTCACATAGAAGTAAACGAGGATCGGCGGGAACAGGATGGAATCGAGGCGATCCAGGACGCCGCCATGGCCGGGGATCAAGTGAGACGAATCCTTGACCTCCGCTATTCGTTTCATCTGCGACTCGACCAGATCGCCCACGAGCGCGCTCAATCCGACGAGAACCCCGATGACGATGGCGTGCAGGGGCGAGAGTGCGAGGATGCCCGCGACGCCGATCAACATCACGACCACGGATGTGATCACTCCCGCAATCGCGCCCTCCACGGTCTTGCGTGGGCTGATCGCCACGAAGAACGGGTGGCGGCCGACGCGACTGCCCACCAACAGGGCGGCGGTGTCGCCGGCGATGACGGCCAAGATCACGAAAAGTGTCCAGACGAGGCCGTTGGGCTTCGACGTGTACAACAGCAGGTAGTAGTTGAACGGCATGCCTATGTAGAGGGCTCCGGTGAGCCCCATCGCCCATCGGCCGAGGCCCTGCCGGCGGCCGGGTATCACCAGAAAGGCGGCCAGGCCGCCCACAAGCGCGAGCGACAGCACCAGCGCGACGTCGACCTCCTTCAGCACGGTGCCGCTGAACGCGAAGAAGGCCCCCAGCGGGAACAGAAGCCAGGCGGGAGCGCGCGACCCCATACCGTCCGACAGGCCGAGGAACTCCCACAACGCGAGGCCGCCGAGGATGAGTACGAGCGCGTAGACGCCCCAGATGCCCGCGTAGACCCCGATCAGGACCAGGCCCAGGAACACGAAGGCGCTGAAGATGCGGACCATGAGCGGGCTCGGCTTCGGGAGCGAGAGAGGAGGATTGCCCGTAGTCATCTCGCGGCGCTTCCAATTGCCTGTTCCTGGTCCGGCCGTCCCCCGAACCGGCGGATGCGGGAGTTGTACTCGGCGATGGCGGCCTTCAAATCGTCGACGCCGAAATCGGGCCACAGGGTGTCGCTGACTAGCATCTCCGAGTACGCAGACTGCCACAGGAGGAAGTTGCTCACGCGGCTCTCGCCGGCGGTCCGGATGATGAGGTCGGGATCGGGAAGGTCGGGGTTGTAAAGCCGGGCTGCGATTGCGGTTTCATCGATCTCTCTTGCCGGCACGCCTTCCTCGACCAGCCTGCGCACGGAATCGACGAGCTCGGCGCGTCCACCGTAGTTCAAACAAACGTTGAGGACGCCATTCGTGTTCCGCGCCGTGCGCGCCACCGCCTCTTCGATGCGATCGCGCATGCGCGACGAAAGGCCATCTCGGCGACCGCTGACGACGATGCGCACCCCGCGGCGGTGCATCTCGTCGATCTCCCGCTGCATGGTCTCGTGGAAAAGCCTCATCAGCGCGCGAACTTCCGCCCTGGGTCGCGACCAGTTCTCGGTCGAGAACGCGTAGACGGAGAGCACCTCGACGCCAAGCTGCTCGCAACCCTCAAGCACCCGCTTGATCGCCCGCACGCCGGCCCGGTGCCCGAAGCTGGCCGGATGTCCGCGGCGGCGGGCCCAGCGGCCGTTGCCGTCCATGATGATGCCGATGTGCCGAGGAACTGAGGAGTCCAAGCGCTGCAACTGTACCTACGTGACCCGATCTGCCGGGGTTACGGTGGAGGCGTCCTAAATCTCCATGACCTCGGCCTCTTTGCGGGCGGCCAGGCCGTCGACCCTCTCGACCTGGGTCTCGGTGATCTTCTGTAGCCGCGTGTGGGCTCGCTTCGCCTCATCCTCCGGAATATCGCCCTGCTTCTGCGTCTGGTCGACCCGATGGATCTCGTCCCGGCGCACGTTGCGAATCGCCACCCTGGCCTCTTCGGCCTTGTGACGCACCAGCTTTACGTACTCCTTGCGGCGCTCTTCGGTCAGAGGCGGGATCGGGACCCGGATGACCTGGCCGTCGCTCGCGGGGTTCAGGCCCTGCTCGCCGGTCCGCAGCGCCTTCTCGACGGCGCCGATCTGGCTCTTGTCGTAGACCTGCACGACCAGCAGCCGCGGCTCGGGTGCGCTGATCTGGGCCAGCTGGTTCAGCGGGGTCGGCGTTCCGTAGTACGGAACCATGATCTTGTCGATGAGAGCCGGGTTGGCGCGGCCGGTGCGGATGGTGGTGAGCTCTGAACCAAAGTGGTCGACCGATTTCGACATCTTCGACTCGGCGTCGCGCAGGATCGGATCGATCATCCCAATGCCCCCACAAGTGTGCCGATCTCTTCACCGAGCACCACGCGCTCGATGTTTCCAGGCTCGAGAAGGTTGAACACCACGATGGGCACGTTGTTGTCCATGCACAGCGTCAAGGCGGTGTTGTCCATGACCTCGATGCCACGGTTCAGCACCTCCAGATAGTCGAGGTGCTCCAGCTTGACCGCATTGGGGTCGAGCTTCGGGTCCGCGGTGTAGACGCCATCGACCTTGGTCGCCTTGAGGATGACGTCCGCCTCGATCTCGACCGCGCGCAATGCGGCGGTGGTGTCCGTCGTGAAATACGGGTTGCCGGTGCCGGCGGCGAGGATGACGACGCGTCCCTTCTCGAGGTGGCGCACGGCGCGACGCCGGATGTACGGTTCGGCGACCTGGGGCATCTGGATCGCGGTCATGGTGCGGGCCGGGATGCCGGTGCGTTCCAACGCATCCTGCAGCGCCAGGGCGTTGATGACCGTGGCCAGCATGCCCATGTAATCGCCGGTGGCGCGGTCGAATCCTTTCTCGCTCGCGGCCAATCCGCGAAAGATGTTGCCGCCCCCTACGACGAGCGCTATCTGCACGCCCATCTCATGCACACGCTTGACCTGGCCGGCGATCGTCTGCACCACCGCGAGATCGATGCCGTAGTCCCGCGCGCCACCGAGCGCCTCGCCGCTCAGCTTGAGCAGGATGCGGTTGTACTTCGGCGTTCGATCGCCCATCAGCCGAACAGTGTTACTCGTCCGCCTCGCGGACGTTGAATCGGGCGAACCGGCGCACAGTGATGTTCTCCTGCAGCTTTGAGATGTTCTCGGCGATCAGGTCCTTGACCGTGTGCTTCGGCTCTCGAAAGTATGGCTGCTCCAGGAGGACGTTCTCCTTGATGAAGTTCTCAACCTGCCCATCGACCCTCTTGGCGAGCGCCTGAGGCGGGGTGCCGTCTTGATCGGCTTTGCGCTCGTAGATCGATCGCTCCTCGACGAGCACCTCATCGGGAATCTCCTCGCGTGACACCCACCTGGGGTTGGTGGCCGCGATCTGCAAGGCGATTTCCTTCGTCAGCTTGCGGAACTCCTCGCCCTTGGCGACGAAATCCGTCTCGCAGTCGACCTCGACGAGGACGCCTACCTGGGGCGGATAGTCAGGGGTCGTGCGGTGCAGGTACGCCTCGACCACGCCCTGGCCCGTCGCCCGGCCGGCGCGCTTGGCCGCCTTGGCGATGCCCTTCTCGCGCAGGATCGTGTAGGCCTTCTCGAGGTCGCCCTCGGCCTCTTCGAGCGCTACCTTGCAGTCGGTAAAGCCGGCGCCCGACCTCTCGCGGAGCTCCTTGACAAGCTCCATCGGTACCTTGGCCACTAGCGCGCCTCCTCCTCTTCGCCGGTGCGCCCGATGAACTCGTCCTCCGACACGGTCGGCAGGTAGTCCTCCTCGTCCTCGAGGTATTCCTCGATCTCTTCGTATCGAGGTGTCTCCAGGAACTCGCGCTCTTCGACCTCGGCCGGGATCTCTCCCCGCGCCTGGGCCTCCTGGCGCCCGTCAAGGCAAGCGTCGGCGATCTTCCCGGTCAGCAGCTTTACCGCGCGGATGGCGTCGTCATTGCCGGGGATGACGTACGTGATGAGGTCGGGATCGCAGTTGGAGTCGACGATCGCGACCACGGGGATCTTCAGCCGATTGGCCTCGGTCACCGCGATGTGCTCCTTGCGCGGGTCGACCACGAAGAGGGCGCCCGGCAACCGCTTCATGTCCGCGATGCCATCGAAGTGGAACATGAGGCGGTCGAGCTCGTCCTGAAGCTTCTTGGCCTCTTTCTTCGACAGCTGCTCGAACTGCCCTTCCTGCTGCATCTTCCGCAGGTCCTGCAGGCGGTCGATGCGCTTCTTCACAGTGCTGAAGTTGGTCAGCATGCCGCCCATCCAGCGCCGGTTGACGAAGTACATGCCGGAGCGCGCGGCCTCGGTCTGGATCGTCTCCTGCGCCTGCTTCTTGGTGCCGACGAAAAGGACTGGCCTGCCGCTCGCGGCGACACCGCGCACGAAATCCCACGCGTCGTCGAGAAGCCGGACCGTCTTCTGCAGGTCGATGATGTGGATGCCGTTGCGCGCGGTGAAGATGTAGGTCTTCATCTTTGGGTTCCAGCGGCTGGTCTGATGTCCAAAGTGAACACCTGCCTCCAGCAGCTGTTTCAGGGTCACCTGAGCCACGTTTCGATTGCCTCCTGTTCCACTTCCGCCCGGTTCTGGCCTTGGGTCAAGGACAGGAGCATTGCCCCGGGCGTGCTAACTCAGTCGCTTTAGGGGTCCTCGCGAACTCACGGCGAAGCCGCCGAGTTCGTGGGGTAAAGGACTGGCGTTACGAGTATACCCAGCGCCTGAGATTCGAATCAGCCGGCAGGGTCAGACTTCGACTTTCTCTTTCTTGACGCCCTTCGGACCCGGGCACTTCGGATAGTCGGAGCACGACTTGAACGGACCGTAGCGCCCGCGCCTCTCGACCAGCGGCTTGCCACATATCGGGCACGGCTCGTCCAGGACCTTCGGACCCTCGCGGACCTTGCCGTCCTTGCCGATGTTGGCGCGGTACTTGCACTCCGGATAGCGCGAGCATGCGACGAACGGCCCGTAGCGCCCGGTCCGCTCCACGAGCTGCCCCTCCCCACACTGCGGGCACTTCTCACCGGTCGGCTTGGCCTCCGCCTGCGCCGCGTCGCGCTTGATGTATTTGCAGTCGGGATACCCGGAACAGCCGACGAACTCTCCATAGCGCCCGGTGCGCTGCTGCAGCGGCTTGCCACAAACAGGGCACGGCTCGTCGAGAAGCTGGGGCTCTTGCACCTCGCCGTTCACCGCCATCGCCCGGCGGAACTTGCATTTCGGGTACCGCGAGCAGCCCATGAACGGACCGAACCGGCTGGCCTTCAGGACCAGGTGGCCCTCATGGCAAAGGGGACATTCCTCGTCGGTGTCGGCCGGCATCGCCTTCTCAGCCGCGACCAGCATCTTCTGGAGCGGTCCGTAGAAGTCGCTGCCGATGCGGGTCGGGTGGAGGCGCCGCTCCTTGATCTCCACGTACCCGTGGTCCTTCGTGATTGTCTGCACGATCGGTGCGTACGTCGACGGCCGGCCGATGCCGCGCTGTTCCAGCTCTTTGATCAGCGTCGCCTCCGAGTAGCGCGGCGGTGGCTGGGTGAAATGCTGTTCGGGCTTGACGCCGTGGTACGTGAGATCCTCATCCGCCGCGAGCTCGGGTAGCTCGGTCTCGCCGTTCTCGTCGCGTTCCCAGACCTTGTAGAAGCCGTCGAAGGTGAGCACCGAGCCGTTGGCCCTGAAGACGTAATCGCCGCCTTCGATCTCGACCTGCGTCTGGTCATAGACGGCCGGCGCCATGCGGCTGGCAACGAAACGGCGCCAGATCAGGTCGTAGAGCTTGAACTGGTCCGCGCTCAGGTACTTGCGGATCGAGTCCGGCGTGCGGCTGACGTCCGTCGGCCGGATCGCCTCGTGGGCGTCCTGGGCGCCAGGGCTCGCCTTCGCGGCTCTCGGCCCGCCGACATACTTGTCGCCGAACTGCTCCTTGACCAATGCCGTCACCTTCGCCTGGGCCTCGGCCGAGATGCGCGTGGAGTCGGTGCGCATATAGGTGATGAGCCCGGTCGAGCCTTCGTCTCCGAGCTCGATCCCTTCGTACAGCTGCTGCGCGATGCGCATCGTGTTGAAAGGACGGAAGCGCAGACGGCTAGACGCGTCCTGCTGCAGCGTTGAAGTGATGTACGGCAGGTAGGAGCTCTTGGTCCGGCGCTTCTTCTCGACACCCAGTACGCGGTAGGTCGCTCCTTCGAGCGCGCTGACGATCGCGTCTGCCTCCGCCTGAGTCTTGACCTCGAGCTTGGTCTCGTTCTCGCCGCCGGGAGCGCTCTTCGGCCGGTTGAGCCGCGCCAGGAAATGACGCTCGTCGGCCAGCTTGGAAAGCTCGACGTCGACCGTCCAGGACTCGACCGGGGCGAACTTTCGGATCTCCTCCTCGCGGTCGACGACCAGGCGAAGCGCGACCGAGCTGACGCGTCCCGCCCCGATGCCCTTCTGGACCTTGCTCCAGAGAAATGGGCTCAGCCGGAAGCCGACCAGACGGTCGACCACCCGACGCGCCTGCTGGGCGTTGACCAGCCGCATGTCGATCTCGCGCGGTGACTCCAGGGCCTTGCGCACGGCCTCCGCCGTGATCTCGTGGAACTCGATCCGTTTCGGAGACGTCAGCTTCAGGACCTCGGCCAGGTGCCAGGCGATAGCCTCGCCTTCCCGGTCCGGGTCGGAGGCCAGGATCACGCTCCCGCGGTCCTTCTTGGTCGCCGACGCCAGCTCGTTGATCGTCTTGCGCCGGCTTTCGACCACCTCGTAATGAGGCTTGAAGCCATGCTCAACCTCGACCCCCATCTCCTTTCCAGGCAGGTCGCGGACGTGGCCCATCGAGGCCAGGACGTCGAAACGATCCCCCAGGAACCGCTTCAGAGTCCGGGCCTTGGCAGGCGACTCGACGATGATCAAACCCTCTGGCACAGTCACTCCTATATTCCCCAACCGCCGGTTTTAGTCCCATACCCGGCTCCGCGGCGGGCCGGCCGGCGTCTGAGGCGGGCATCCTACGCTCGTTCTTTGGCCCTGCGCAATGCCCTTACGTACCCCGCCCCGTGACGGCGCACAGCGCCGTCGAGCTCCAGGGAGGTGAGCCTGCCGAGCACCTCCGAGATCGGTAGATGGAGCTTCCGCGCCAGTTCGGCGGCGCTCACCGTGAGCACGTCGGACAGGTGAATGAGAATGCCGTCCCGCTCCCCCAGAAGCTCGAAACCCAGGCGCCTGGGGGCCTTCAGCGGGTCGTCCAGGACCTCCCGCCCGACCCCGAGCGCGCCCAGGACGTCGCGGGCGTTCTGGACCAGGCCGGCCCCGTCCCGGATGAGGGCGTGGGTGCCCACCGAGAGCGGCGAGAAGATGCTGCCGGGCACGGCCATTACCTCTTTATGTAGTTCGAGCGCGGCCTCGGCGGTGATCAGCGCTCCCGACCCCTGCACCGCCTCCACCACCACCACGGCATCGGAGAGGGCGGCCATGGTCACGTTGCGGGCCGGAAAGTTGTGGCGACGCGGAGATGTCCCGTTGGGGAACTGGCTGACGAGAGCGCCTCCGGCGCCGAGGATCTCCTCGGCCAGGCGGAAGTGGGCCGCGGGATAGACGATGTCGACGCCCGTGCCCATGACCGCGATCGTCACGCCGCCGCCTAACAACGCGCCGCGATGCGCGGCCGCATCGCAGCCGAGCGCGAGGCCGCTGATGACGATGACGCCGGCGCGAGCCAGGTCGGCAGCGAGCTGCTCGGCGACCGCTTCGCCGTAGGGCGAAGGCCGACGCGAGCCGACGATCGCCACTCGCGGGCCGTCGGGTGGCGGCCACCGGCCCCGTGCATTCAGCGCTGAGATTTCAGGCGGCGACGTCATGCAGTCGATATCCCAGCGCTTCCAGTACGTGTCGGTCCGCGATCAGCTCTGCGCCTTCCAGATCCGCCGCCGTCCGCGCGACGCGCCAGGCGCGGTGAAAACCGCGCGCGGTGAGGCCCTTCCGCTCCGACCAGCGCTCGAGAGTGTGTCGCGACCCCGGCTCCAGCGCCGCGAGGTTTCGCAGGCGGCCCGGCCTGAGCTGGGCGTTGAGGCATCCCTGGCGCGCGAGCTGGCGCGTTCTTGCCGCAAGCACCCGCTCCCTGATTACAGCGGAGGGTTCCCCACGGGGCTCCGATGCAAGCTCCGCAAGCGGCACGCGCCGCACGCCGACCTG
>VBFD01000152.1:0-7129 GCA_005883585.1 Chloroflexota bacterium | reverse complement strand
CCTGCCAGCAGCAGAAGCGCAAGCGATGGAATCAGCACGACCACCGGCCGCTTCATCACCCACAGGGCCATCGAATGCCACGCGCCGGTACCGTCCGGCCTGCGCCGGCCGAGGATCGGAAGCCGGAGCCTGTCGACCCACGGGCCGAGGACCGAGAGCACCGCCGGCAGGAACGTAAGCCCATACAGGACCGCGATCGAGACCACGATCGTGCCTGCAGCGCCCATCGACGCGAGGAACGTGCCCTGGAAGAAGAGCATGGCCGACAGGCCGATGGCGACCGTGATGCCCGAGAACGTGATCGCGCGGCCGGCGGTGGACATGGACTTGGCGATCGCGTCCTCGCGAGTCGCGCCGGCCGCAAGCTCGTCGCGGAATCGATTGACCACGAACAGCGAATAGTCGATCGCGACCGCAAGCCCGATGAGCGTGATGATGTTGATCGCGTACGTCGATACATCAGTGAAGCGGGCGAGGAACAGCGTGCCCCCCACGCCGCCGACGATCGCGAGCAGGCCGACCCCGAGCGGCAGCGAAGCGGCGATGAGCGAGGCGAAGATCAGGACGAGCATCAGGAGGGTGATCGGCAGCGCGAGATATTCCGCCCTGTTCAGGTCGCCCTCGAGCGTCTTGTTGAAGGCCTCGCTGATCAGAACTCCGCCGGTCGCGAGCATCGTGAGATTCCCGGGATGGATCTCGGCCAGCACGGCCGGTATGTAGCCCTTGGACCTGGAGCTGATGTCTTTGAGGGCAACGATCACCAGCGCCTCGTGCTGGTCGCGTGAGATGTAGCTGGCCTGCGCCTCCGCGGGTACCGTGAAGGGCGTGGACACCGACGTCACCCGCGTGTCGTTCGCGAGAGGCGCCAGCGCGTTGTCGAGCGCCGCCCTGTAGGCAGGGTCGGTGACGGTGAGCGAGGCGCTGCCGAAGATCAGCGTCACCTGCGAGCCGGTGACCTTCTTCTGGGGGTGGACCTCGGCGGTGATCAGCTTCTGGGCCTGCCCGGCGGGAAGGTCGGCGCCGAAGCTGCCGCTGTCGGTAAGCGTGCCAGCCGTGAACGTGGCCACGATCGAAACCGCGAGTAGCAGCGCCGATATGACCAGCACCGCCCATCGAAAGCGATAAACGAACCGACCCCAGCGGGCGAACACGGCGACTGAAGATACAGACCGAGGCAACAGGTTCCGACGACAACGCCCGCGCGCGCGTCAGGAGCGGGCGGCTAGTGCAGTCCCCATTGAATGCTCGCCAGTACCGGGCCCGCCTCGGCGATGAAGGCGTCCTTGTTGCTCGCCAGACTGAGCAGGACGATCCCGTAATAGACGCTGCCATCGGAGTTGGCGCCCGCGAACAACGGGGCCGCCGCCTGCACGCTCTGACTGCCCGAGGTAAGCGTGAAGCACATCTGCCAGAAGATCCCGGAAGCCCCATTGATCGAGCCGTTGGTCACCTTGGTGTTGGGACACTGGTGCGCATCAGGGGCTTTGACCGCCAGCGACTTGTCGAGCGCATCTTTGTTCTGCTGCGCCGTCTGCGGCGGGTTGGACGTGCCGCTGGTGATCGCGACCGCGTTGCCGTTCGGGTCGGTCAAAGTGATCGTCGTCGAATCCTTGCTGGCGATCACCCAGCCCGCCGGGACCGTGACCGTGAACGTCGCGTTCGACGCCTTGCCCCCGCTCGCCGGGGTCGCGGTCGGCGAGGCGATCGGGCTCGGGGTGCCGGCGGGAGACGGGCTCGGCAATAGGCCGGTGGAGTTCGCCTGGCTGGAATTCCGGTTGTTGAGAAATGCGTACGCCGTCCCGGCGCCGGCCATGATCACGATCAGGCCGATCACGGCGCTGACGATGAGGACCCATGGCGTGCGGTGGACGGGCGGCTGCGGATAGCCTGGGGCCGGCGCGTAGTAAGGGCTCTGATACTCGGGCGGCGGAGCGCTCGGCGGAGGACCGACGATCGGTGGAGGTGGCGCCACGCCCGGCGGAGGCGGCGCCAGACCGGGCGGCGGTCCCACCGGCGGCGCCGCGGGTTGCGCGATGAAAGACGCCAGCGGCGTTCCGCACGACTGGCAGAACGAATTGGTGTCGGGGTTCTGCGTACCGCATCGCGGGCAGGCGAGCGCCATTTACGTTTTCTTCGCCCCAGCAGCCTCGGTGCGAGGACGCCGGCCGCGCCTGACGGAGGTTGGAGCCGCACTCAGCGCCATGCCGCAATTCGGGCAGAAACCGGAAGCGACGATGTGCATGTGGCAGTTGGGGCACACGGTCTCGGCGAAGCCCATATGCGCGGCCTCCTCGAGCAGGGAGTAGTGCAGCAGGTAGCGGATGTAAATCAGCAAGGCTCCGACCACGACCGCCTGCCAGACCAGGACGAAGAGCGGGTTCATCCCGGCGTCCTTCATCAGCACGGTTCCGGTTGAAAACGCGACGTGGGCGATCACGGCCATGGCGACACCGCCGATCTCGCGACCGCCGAGCCGCCCGCGCCGGAAGCGCCAGATGGTAGCGACGATCATGCCGGTGGCGCTGCCTTGCAGCAGGGGCTGGAATATAGCGAGGGTCGCCAGGTCGTAGATCCAGGTGCCCGGCGCGACGTGCGGGGGCAGGTTCGCCAGCGTGTTGGAGAATCCGATCAGCGTCTCGGCGACGCTGAATCCAAGACCGGCGGCGACTCCGAAGACGAGCCCATCGACCGTCTCGGGGAAGTCGGCGCGATTGGGCAGGAAGAAAGCCGGGATGGGTTTGAGCGCCTCCTGGATCACCGGGATGAGCAGCCCCAGGATCAGCACACCGCCGACGCTGATGCCCGCCCCGCCAAAGGGGCTGGGGAAGTACTGGAACGGGTTGTAAATCACGCGCTCGAAGAGGGTGACGACGATGCCGACGACGACCCCGCCGCCGATCGTGAAGCCGAGCACGAGGGCCGGCTCGTCGCGGTAGACCTGGGCCTCGTACAGGTAGATCAGATAAAGGACGGGGACGAGGAAGGCCGAAACCAGGATCGCGGCGGTGATCAGCCCCGCGACGTAAAGGAGAAGGACGCCCGCGAGGCCGGCGATGAAGGCCCAGCGGAACTCGTGGATCTTGGAGTGCCCCAGGTGCGGGAACAGCGTGGTGAAGACGGACGGCTGCGCCACGTGCTCCCCGGGATGCGCGGCGTAACGGTGCTCACGAGTCTTCGCCCTGCCCGATTCCTGGGTCGTCCCCTGGTGCGCGCCGCAACGCGTGCAGAAGACTCCGTCAGGGGAGTCCTGGGCGCAATGGTCGCACCGCACGGCCCGTAAGGATAAGCGGCGGCGCCGCTTTTGAGGCTTTTGTTAGCTAGGCGTTAAGTAGTGGTTCCGGCCTCAGCCGGCTGGGCCGGCACCCAGCCGCGAATGAAGTGGCAGGAGTAGTGGCCCTGGTGCTTGTCGAAGTAGCGCTGGTGGTACTCCTCGGCCCGCCAGAAGTGGGTGGCCGGGACAATCTCGGTCACGATCGGCTTTTTGAAGTAGCGCTGCGCTTCGGCGGCCGAGCGGCGCGCCGCCGCCTCCTGCTCGGGGTTGTGGAAGAAGATCGCCGAACGGTACTGGTGGCCGTGGTCGGGACCCTGGTAGTTCAGCGTCGTCGGATCGTGCATGTTCCAGAACGCGTTGAGCAGCTCGTCGTACGTGACCTTGCTCGGGTCGTACGTCACCTCCACCGCCTCGGCGTGGCCGGTCCTGCCTGAGCAGACCTGCTCGTACGTCGGGTTGTCGCGATTTCCGCCGGTGTAACCGGAGACGGCGTCGATGACGCCTGGAATCTCGTTGAAGAGGTGCTCGACGCCCCAAAAACAGCCGCCTGCGAAAGTTGCCTTTTCCATCACGTCTCAGAATACCCGCCTGTGATCGAGCCAAAACCGGAGGACCTGCGCCGGGAGTGGTGGCATCTCGCCACCGTGGACGTGACTCCACTGCGCCGGCACCGCGACTTCCGGCTGCTCTTCATCGGCCGGCTGGTGTCGTTCTTCGGCAGCATGATCACGTCGGTCGCCGTCCCGTTCCAGGTCTACCAGCTTTCGCACAGCGTCCTGCTGGTCGGGGTGCTCGGCCTGGCCGAGCTGGGGACGATGGTCGCCTTCGCGTTTCTCGGCGGGGCGCTCGCCGACGCGCGCGACCGCCGCAACATGGTGCTCGGCAGCGAGGCGGCGCTCATGGTGTGCAGCCTGGCGCTGGCCGTCAACGCGCTTCTTCCCCATCCGTACCTCTGGCTGATCTTTGTCGTCGCCGCGTTGTGGGGCGCGCTTGACGCCTTGCAGCGCCCGTCGCTCGACGCGATGCTGCCGCGGCTGGTCGAGCGCCAGGAGCTGGCGGCCGCCGCGGCCCTGGGCAACATACGCGGCACTCTGGGCATGATCGCGGGCCCGGCGATCGGCGGCGTGCTGGTCGCGGTCGCCGGGCTGCCCATCACCTACGGCGTCGACATCGCCACGTTCGTGATCGGCCTGGGCTGCCTGTATCTGATGCGCGCCGTGCCGCCGCCGGTCGATGCCGAACGGCCCAGCCTGCGGCGAGTGGTGGAGGGCATTCGTTATGCGGGCAGCCGGCCGGAGCTCATCGGGACATACGTGGTCGACATAGTGGCGATGTTCTTCGGCATGCCGATGGCCCTATTCCCCGCCATCGCGCAGGGCCTCGGCGGGCCGAAGGTGCTCGGCCTCCTCTATGCCGCGCCGGCGGTCGGAGCCTTCCTCTTCTCGCTGACCAGCGGCTGGACGGCGCGGGTCCACCGCCACGGGATTGGCGTCATCGCGGCCGCAACACTTTGGGGGCTGGCAATCATCGGCTTCGGTCTGATCCCTGGACTGCTCGCCGCGCTCGTATTCCTTGCTCTCGCGGGTGCTGCTGACGCCATGAGCGGCGTTTTCCGCCAGCTGATCTGGAACCTGACGATCCCCGACTCGCTCCGCGGCCGCCTCGCATCGATCGAGCTGCTCAGCTACTCGGTCGGCCCATCGCTGGGCAACTTCGAGGCGGGCGCGGTGGCTTCGCTGTTCAGCATCCGCGTCTCGATCGTGTCTGGGGGCGTGCTTTGCGTGGCCGGATGCGTCCTATGCGCCGTCGCCCTGCCCGCTTTCAGGCGCTATGACGAGCGCGTCTGGCGCGCCAGTTCGACGATGTAAGGACGTTACGATCAGCAGGCGATGGGCTCAGAGCAGGTGTTGGTGGTGCTGGGAATCGCGACGGCGATCCTTGCGCTGTGGGCGGCGATCTTCGCCACGCGCGCCGACCTGGCAACACGCAGCGCGAAGTCGGAAGCGCGCAGGCGATGGGATGACAGCATCCGCCCCCTCCCCCATCTGACATTCACGTCGGCGCCCGCGATTGGTCAGTCGATCGAGGTCGACGTCGAGAACCTCGGCGGCGCCCTTGCCGCGGGCGCGGTAATCCTTCAGCACGGCGACGCGCTGTTCGCAGGCGAGCTCACTCTGCCTGAGAAGGCGCCCGCGCGTCGCATGGTTCTTCCGCCGGTGCTGCAAGCCTGGCAGCGAAGCAATCAGCCGCGCTGCCTCCTGCTCGTGGGCCGGGACGTCAGCGGCCGCACGTGGGATTGCCTGGACGGCATGAAGCTCATCAAGGACCCGCGCCGTTGGATCGCCGGTCAGCTGCGCGAGATGCGACTCCAGGGCATCGTCGATTTCCCGTCGCTCACGGGCGGTAAGTAGCTCAAAAAGGCCTGACCTTTAGTGGGCGGCGTCGAGCGTCGCGTGCAGCCTCAGCTCGACGTTGCCGTGCATCGCCTTGGATACGGGGCAACCCTCCTCGGCTTCCTTGGCCAGCTTCTGGAAGTCGTCATTGCTGATCCCATGTATATGACCGCGCACGGTGATCGTCGAGGTTGTGATGCCGGTGCCGGGGACGAACTCTATCTCCACCGTCGTGTCCAAACGCTCGGGCGTGTGGCCGGCTTTGGCGAGGCCGTTGGAGAAGGCCATGCTGAAGCACGACGCGTGTGCCGCCGCGATGAGCTCTTCCGGGCTCGTCTTGCCGTGCATGCGCTCGGCCCGGCTCGCCCAGGTGATGGGAAGCTCGGCAAAAGCTCCGCTCTCGGGTTTGACATGCCCGCCGCCGCTCATCAGGTCACCTTCCCACGTCGCATCCGCCCGACTGATCGCAGCCATATCCAACCTCCGCTGAGCCAGTAAATAGGGAGAGGGCCAGTGTAGCTCCGGTCCTGGTTAGGTCTTGCTTGCGCGCCTCAAGCTCAGACCGAGCATCGAGATCACGATGAGGGGCACGATCCACCATGCGTTGATGTGGGCGGACACGAACAGGGCGGTGAGGATAAGGCCGGCGGCGACCGCGGCGGCCACCGTCCAGTCGTCGCCGATGATGAAGTGATACCAGAAGAGACCAAAGCCGGCGATCCACGACCAGATCAGGCGCATGGCTATCGTCCGGGACTGAACCCGAGCACGCGCCCGCGCTCGATCGTGATGTATGTGCCCGCCGTAACGATGTACAGCGCCAGCAGGCCGAGGATGGCGCCATCACCGGCGGGCCACTCAACGCCAAGGCCTTCGAGCGACCAGAACGTACCGAACGTGGTGAGCAGGATGCCGACCACCAGCTGGAGGAGGCTGCGCGGGATCCTGGTCACGACCCGCTGCAGAATCAGACCTATCGCGCCAATGACGACCACAGCCGCGACTCCGCCGATGACGGCCACACCCAGCTGGTTGGTGTTGGCGCCGAACGAGACGACGATGAACGCGACCTCGAGCCCTTCGAGCACGACGGCCTTGAAGGCCAGCACGAACGCAGTCCAGTCGAATCCGGTGCCGGTCCACTCCGGCGGCTCGTCCTCGGGGGAAAGACGGATGCCCGCCAGGCCGTGGGCCGCGACCCGCATCACGCCCTTGCGGAACCACTGCAGCCCGAAGACGAGCAGGAGGGCGCCGACGATCAGCCTCAGCGGGCCGATGGGCGCGCGGCTCAACGCCAGGCCGGCGACGACAACGATCACCGCCAGCACCCCGAATCCCGCCACGGCGCCGACCAGCGTCGCGCGCCAGCCACGTGTCGCTCCGACGCCCAGCACGATGGTGACCATCTCGATGGCCTCGACCGCGGAGGCCAGGAACGTGGTGACCAGGACGAAAAGGACGGCGG
>VBFD01000151.1:0-6734 GCA_005883585.1 Chloroflexota bacterium | reverse complement strand
AACGCCAAGCACGATCAAAACGCCCAGCCACGGATTCAGCTGCAGCCCCAGGCCCTCGCTTGCCTTCGGGGCGATCAGCCAAGCGCCTAGCAGGGGGGCGAGCCCATATGTCCCTTGCAGCGAGATGTCGAACTTGCCAGTGAGCAGGATCAAGGATTCAGCGACTACGACCATCCCCAATGCCGCACCGCCCTGGGCAATGTTGATGAGGTTGGATGACGTGAAGAAGATCGGGTTGATGATCGTGCCGGCGATCATCAGGACGACGATGACCGGAACCAGGGTGAGCTCGCGGAACCAGTTGAGGACCACCAGGCGCATATCCCTGCGCGAAACAGGCCCTCGAGCCGACGGCTGGATCTGGTCGGCGGCGCTCTCAGCGATCGCCTTGCTCATCAGACCGCGACCTCGAGACCTTCGACCGCTGAGATGAGAAGCTGTCGGTCCCAAGGAGGCTGGTCGAATTCGCGGGCGATCCGGCCGCGCACCATCACGATCAACCTGGTGCAGACCCGCAGGTCTTCGAAGTCGTCGGAGACGAGAAGGACAGCCACGCCCTGATCTCGGGCTCGCCCGAGGGCGTCGAGGAGGGCCTCCTTGGAGGCAACGTCCACGCCAACAGTCGGGTTGACGACGACGAGCACCGACGGCTCGGCCGCGAAGGCCCGCCCGACGACGACCTTCTGCTGATTGCCGCCGCTCAAGCTGGACACAGGCTGCTGGAGGCTGTGAGCCACGATCTGGAGGCTCACGACCTGGCGCTCGGCGATGGCATCGCGCTCCCTGGACGAAACGACGCCAAAGCGCCGGGACAGCCTGTCGAGTATCGAGAGCGTGAGGTTTTCGGCGACGCCCAGCTGGGGTGCGAAGCCACGAGCGTGGCGGTCCTGCGGGACGTAGCCGACGCCGCGGTCGAGAACCGCGTCCACTTTGCCCAGGCGTACCGCGCTGCCATGGATGGCGATCGCGCCTGCACGGGGCTTCATGAGCCCGACAACGGCATCGGCGACGGTGGCGGTACCGGAGCCGTCGAGCCCGACGAGGCCGACACATTCGCCTGCGCGCACCGAGAGGCTCACCTCGTACACCGAGCCCGCGAGCGAATGGACCGTGAGGCCGGAAACGTCGAGCTGCTTCTCGCCCAGGGCGCCCTGCTTCTTGGCCACGGCTGCGATTTCCGTCGCGCGTCTTGGAGGCGCACTGCCGACCATTGCGGCAACGAGGCTCGCCTGGCTGATGTCTTCGACGTCACCTTCCGCGACAAGAGCGCCATCGCGCAGCACGCTGACCCGATCGCAAATCTCGTAGATCTCCTCGAGATGGTGCGAGATGTACAGGATTCCTACGCCACGCTCGCGCAAGCGGCGCACACGCTCGAACAGCCTCTCAACCGCCGCCTTCTCGAGCGCGGCGGTCGGCTCGTCGAGGATGAGGAAACGTGCGCCGATCGAGAGCGCTCGTGCGATCTCCACCACCTGGCGCTGCTCGACCGTCAGCCGGCCGGCCTGCTGATCGACGTCGACGTCGAAGCCCCATTCGAGCATGAGGTCGTGCGCATCCCGGCGCATTCGGCGCCAGTTCACAAATGCGCTTTCGCGGTCCGAGGTCGGTCGGTTCAGGAAGACGTTCTCGGCCACGGTGAGTGGCGGTACGACCATCGACCGCTGATAGACGCAGGCGACCCTGGCCAGCCATGCGCCGCGATCGGCGAGGCCGGGCGCCGGCCCGGCGGCCAAACGTATCGATCCACGATCTGGGCGGCTGAGCCCGGTCAAGAGCGAAACCAGGGTCGACTTGCCGGCGCCGTTCCGGCCCACCAGGCCGTGGCATTCGCCGGAGAGCACGTTGAGCGAAACATCGATCAAGGCTTTCGTCTCGCCGAACGATTTGGAGACGCTCTCGGCCTCGCCGACCGGGGCCGGACTCTCAACCGGCCCCGTCGACGAGTTGCCCTGCATCAGAAGAGGATTTTCTACCTACGGACTACTTGTTGTTGCACCACAGGTCGGTGCTGTTCACCTGAGTCGAGCCGTTGTCACCGGCGAACGTCACCAGTGGCGCAGCCAATGCGTCCTCGAGGTTGCCGGCAACGGTCACGATCTTGCTGTTGTGGTCGGTGGTCTGACCGTCGTTGTACTTGGTGCCGGCGACCGCCTGCTTCGCGTAGTAGATCGCGTAGTAGGCGTACTTGTCGGCCGGTTGGTCGATGGTCGCGTCCAGGTTCTTGCTGCGGATGAGATCGCACTCGTGGGGAGAGCCATCGTTGCCGACCAGGATGATGTGGTTGGAAGCGCCGACGTCAGAGTATTTGTTCTTCTGCTTCTCCTGAGCGATGATGCCGTCCTCTGGCACGCTCCAGTGAACGTAGATCCCGCGCAGGTCTGAGATGGCGGTCAGGGCTGTGGTGGCGTTCTGGACCGCCGGGTCGGTCCCCCAGTCCTTGGTCTCGTAGGCCTTGACCTTGAAGTTGGGATATTTCGACGAGATCATGGTGGTGCAACCTGTTGCGCGGTCTCGCGCATTGAGGGACGTGAGGTCGCCTTCGACCATCGCGATGGTGCCCGGGCCGCTGGCATGCGAAGCGATGTAGTCACACGACTTGCTGCCGTAGGCCGTGTTGTCGGCGCGCACGATCATGTAAACGCTGCCCTGCGACGGAGCCACGTCGACCGTCACGACCGGAATGTTCTTGCTCTTGGCGTAGTCCAGGGCGGGCCCGATAGCCGCGCTGTCGGCTGGGTTCACGATAAGGGCCTGGACCCCTTGGGCGATCAGGGATTTGACGTCGATGATCTGCTGAGCGGCCTCGTTGCCGTTCGCTTCCACGTTGGCCACCTTCGGGCCGACAAGAGTGACGCCGAGCTGCGACTCGTACTGGCTTTCGTACTTGAGGTAGTTGCCCCAGAAGCCCGGCAGGTTGTATGTCAAGACCACGCCGATCTTCGCCGGACCGCTGGTAGTCGTGTTGTTGGAAGTGTTGCCGCAGGCTGCCAGGACGGCTATCGCCGCGACCGCTCCCACCACAGCTTGAATCCGCCTACCGTGCGCTCTCAAATTCCTGCTCCTCCTTGCCGCGTTGGGGCGATTCGCCCAAGTAATCCGATGTTTGACGGTTCCACGCACCTTAATTCGCACCTCGCCAAGTGTCAAGTACCAAATTTGCCTGACCAGCCATCGGATGTCCGTTCATTTGGCCGCCGCTCGCCAGGCAGCCCCGTCGGGGAAGCCGTAGACGGCCAACGAGTCCGTCCGCATCTCCGCGCTGTAGCCAGGCAGCGCGGGCGCCTGGTAGCGGCCGCCGACGACTCGGACCGGGTCGATGAAGTGCTCGTGGAGATGGTCGACGTATTCGCAGACCCTGTTCTCGAGCGAAGCGCTGACGGCGATGTAGTCGAAGATCGCCAGGTGCTGCACGTATTCGCACAGGCCGACGCCGCCGGCATGCGGGCAGACCGGGACGCCGAACGCGGCCGCGAGGATGAGGACCGCCAGCACCTCGTTGACTCCGCCGAGCCGGCAGCTGTCGATCTGGCAGAAGTCGATGGCCTTCGCCTGCAAGAGCTGTTTGAAGATGACCCGGTTCTGAACGTGCTCCCCGGTCGCCACCCTGATGGGCGCGATGGCCTCCCGAATGCGCTGGTGGCCTAGCACGTCATCAGGGCTGGTGGGCTCTTCGATCCACCACGGATTCACCTCCGCCAGAGAGCGCATCGCGTCGATGGCCTGCCCGATGCTCCAGACCTGGTTGGCGTCGAGCATCAGGTGGCCGTTGGGGCCGATCGCCTTGCGCAGGGCGCGCGCTCGGCGCAGATCCGAAACGGGATCCGCGCCGACCTTCAGCTTCAAGTGGGTGAAGCCGGCGTCCATCGCAGCCTGGGCGAGCGAAATGATCTTGGCGTCGGAGTAGCCCATCCAGCCCGCAGACGTCGTGTAAGCGGGAAACCCATCACGCAGCATCTCGGCTTCGCGAATGCCCCTCGTGGAGGCATTGCGTTGGAGAAGATCGAGCGCCTGGTCGGGTGTGAGCGCATCGTCGATATATCGAAAGTCGATGCAGGCGACAAGCTGCTCCGGCGACATGTCGACGAGCAACTTCCAAAGCGGTTTGCCCTCGGTCTTCGCGTACAGGTCCCACACGGCGTTGACGAGGGCCGCCGTGGCCAGGTGCACAACGCCTTTCTCAGGACCGAGCCAGCGCAGCTGGCTGTCGGCGACGAGCCCGCGCCAGAACGCCGCCATGTCCGATGCGATGTCCTCGATCGTGCGCCCGACGACGTGATGGGCGAGCAGGTGGACGGCGGCCACGCAAAGCTCCGTCCCGCGGCCGATGGTGAACGTGAGGCCGTGGCCCGCCAGGCCGCCTGGATGGTCGGTCTCGAGGACGACGTACGCGGCCGAGTAGTCGGGATCGATGTTCATCGCATCCGACCCATCGAGGGTTCGCGAGGTCGGGAAGCGGATGTCGCGCGCGACGGCCCGCAGGATCCTTGTGCCCACCTGGGCTCCGAGTTATATGCTAAAGCTCCGATGTTTGTCAACCTTGCGAAGCGGACGCCGCGCGGTCAAAGGTCGCCGATGGCGGTAACGTCCGACCTCTTGGCACAGGCCTCCGGATGCCTGACAATCCACTCGCAATGACCGCATCTGGGCCGCCCCGCCGCGGCCGGCGCAATCCAAGCGTCACCGACGAGGCCATCGACAAGATCCAGGGCCTGATCATCTCGGGCAGTTGGGGACCGGGTGACCGCCTCCCCAAGGAGACCGAGCTCGCGGCTCAGCTGGGGCTGTCGCGCAACTCCCTGCGAGAGGCGGTGCGCGCGCTGTCGCAGCTTCGGGTGCTGGAGGTGCGGCAGGGTGACGGTACCTATGTGACCAGTCTCGAGCCCGAGCTGCTGCTTGAAAGCACGAGCTTCGTCAGCCACCTGCTCGTCGGCGAGTCTGCACTCGAGCTGTTTGAGGTGCGGCGGCTGCTGGAGGGCGCGGCGGCGGGACTGGCTGCGGCCCGGATCGACTCCGCGGGCAAGAAGGCTTTGGGTAGCAAGCTCGAGCGAATGGTCGAGGCCGAGACCGTCGAGGACCTCGTCCAGGCGGATGTCGATTTTCACGCCATCATCGCCACGGCGACCGGGAACATGTTTCTGACATCGCTGCTGGCAAGCCTCTCCTCCCGCACGATGCGCGCGCGTATCTGGCGCGGCCGCGAGGTGGACAACGCGCTCGACGTCACTAGGGACGAGCACCGGCGCATCTATGAAGCGATCGCAAGTGGCGACCCCGAGCTGGCACGGGCAGCGGCGATGGCACACATCGCGAGTGGCGAGCGGTGGCTGCGGGCGCAGCTTGCCGCGGCCGGGTCCGAGGCGCCGGCGACGCCAGCGGAGGCGACCCGTTGACAGATTTCCCACCCCTGGCGGGGGCCCTCCCTTCCCATTTGGCTCCCTCCCCCAGCCGACGCACCGTGCAGCCGATGCTACGAATTCAAAATCACAGCGCCAACCCAGCTTGTTAAGACCATGAAGATCGGCCTGCACACTCAGCTCAAGCCCGGCATCGAGGAGCGCTACGAGGAATATCACCGCAACGTCTGGCCCGATGTGCTCGAGGGCATGCGCCGCGTCGGAATCACGGAGTACGTCATCTTCCGCGATGGGCTCGACCTCTTCCACTACATCGAATGCGACGACTACGACCGCGCTATGGCCGAGCTCGCTGCCAGCCCGCTGAATCAGCGCTGGGAAGCTGAGATGGCGCCGATGACGACCGTCGCCCACGACCTCAGCGGCAAGGGCAGCGATCGCATGTCGCTCATCTTCGACTTTTAGTCACGCCCAAATTGAATCCGCGCGAACGGGTGCCTCTCGGCCGCACCGCCCTGACCGTTACCCGTTTTGGACTCGGCACCGCCCCCCTCGCCGGACTGTTCGAGGCGGTTGATGAAGCCCAGGGCATCGCGGTCATCGAGCGCGCCTGGGACGCGGGCATCCGCTTCTTCGACACGGCGCCGCTGTACGGCCACGGACTCGCGGAAATGCGACTCGGCAAAGTGCTGAGACAGAAGCCTCGCGACGAGTTCAGGTTGGCCACCAAAGTCGGCCGGCTTCTGCGCGCCGACGTCCCGCCCGAGCCGGGCCAGTCGTGGCGTGGCACGCCGCCGGTCAACCCCATGTTCGACTTCAGCTACGACGGCGTCATGCGTTCGTTCGGAGAGAGCCTCGAGCGGCTCGGCCTCGATCGCGTCGACATCCTGCACATCCATGACCCCGACGACCATTACGACGAGACGATCAACGGCGCTTACCGTGCGCTCGATCGCCTCCGCGCTGACGGCGTCATCGGAGCCGTCAGCGCGGGCATGAACCAGGCCGAGATGCTCACCCGTTTCGCGCGCGAAGGCGATTTCGATTGCTTCTTGCTGGCAGGCCGCTACACGCTGCTGGATCAGATCGCCCTGAAGGAGCTGCTGCCTGAATGTCAGAAGCGCGGGATCGCGATCCTCGCCGGCGGCGTCTACAACAGCGGCATCCTTGCCGACCCCAAACCTGGCGCGCACTACAACTACCAGACCGCGCCCGCCGAGCTCATCGACCGAGCCCGTCGAATACGTGATGTTTGCACCCGGCACGGTGTGCCGTTGAAAGCAGCAGCCGTTCAGTTTCCGATGGGACACCCAGCGGTGGCCTGCGTAATCGTCGGCTGCCGCTCGACCGCTCAGCTCGACGAGAGCATCGAGATGT
>VBFD01000129.1:0-22643 GCA_005883585.1 Chloroflexota bacterium | reverse complement strand
CCCGCAATCGTCGACCGCGACATGGCGGATCAACCGCGTATCGCCGGTCTCGACGTCGACCTCAACCACCGCAACGTGGCAGCCGAATGGAAAGGTCTGCCCGTCCTGTTCGAACTCGTCTTCTGCGACAAGCATCGCCTCCCCCGCGAGGTCGGTCCAGCTCATTGACGAGCCTGGCACGCCGCGCACACCGAACCCACCATCGGCCGTCCGCTCGATGTCTTCGACGCTCGCCTCCAGACGTCGTGCCGCTTCCTCGCGAGCCTTTCTGACCAGTGCGATGCAAGCCCCGCGCACCGCGCTCCCGCCGAGCTGCAGCGACCGAGATCCATACGTCCCGTCACCGCTCCGCACCTGGTTCGTATCCGACTGGATGACGGAAATGCGGTCCATCGGCACGCCCAGAAGCGACGCGGCCAGCTGCGCGTACGCGGTCTCGTGGCCCTGCCCGCTCGAGCTGGTGCCGACGCCGACGGTGAACGATCCGTCCGCAGACGCCCGCGCAAATCCAAACTCTGACGTGAGCTGGACCGCGGTCATCTCGACGTAGCTGCTGATGCCGACTCCGAGCAGCGCCCGGTCCCCACGCTCGCGCCTCGCCTTCTGCTCACGTCGCAGCTCGTCATAGCCCAATGCGTCAAGCGCGAGGTCGAGCGCACGCGAATAGTCGCCGGAGTCGTAGGTAGCGCCGGCCGCCGTCGTGAACGGAAAACCGCCGCGAATGAAATTGCGCCGCCGCAGCTCAGCGGGATCAAGACCAAGCTCCGTGGCCAGCATGTCCATCGCGCGCTCGATCATCGCGATCGCCTCAGGGCGTCCCGCGCCCCTGTAGGCGGACACGATGGTCGTGTTGGTCAGGGCGGTGCGCGTGCGAACGCGGATCTTCGGGATGTCGTAACAGCCCGAAGACAGCAGCATCGTGTAACCCGGCAAGGCCGCCCCAATGCCGGCGTCCGCGCCGCAGTCGGCGACGATCTCCAGGTCGAGGCCGACGAGCTTGCCCTCGCGCGTCGCTCCGAGCGCCACGTCCTGGGCCTGCGCCCGGCCGTGACTCATGGCGACCATGTTCTCCGAGCGGTATTCGAACCACCGCACCGGCCGGTCCAGTTTCTGTGCCACCGCGCACAGCACCGTCTGTTCGGGGTACGTCATCAGCTTGGCGCCGAACGCACCGCCGACGTCCGGCGCGATGACCTGGACCTTCGTCTCGGGGAGTCCGAGCGCCTCCGCGACCTGCGTGCGGACTCGGAACGGCACCTGGGTCGAGGCCCAGATGCGGATTCCGCCCTCCCCGTCGGGTTCCGCCGCGACCGCATTGGCTTCGATAGGCACCGCAGCCAGGCGCTGATTGATGAACCGAGCCTTGATCGCGACATCAGCGCCGTCGAGCGCGCCCGCCTCTCCGACCTCGAAGTCGATGACGAGGTTGTCGTCGCGGTCAGGCTGCACCAGGTCCGCATCCGGCTCCAGCGCCTTGATGCTGTCGACAACCGCAGGCAGCGGGTCGTAATCGACGACGACCGCCGCGGCCGCGTCCACAGCCTGGTCGCGTGTCTCGGCCACCGCGACCGCGATCGCATCACCGACGAACAGGACCATTTCCGACGCCAGGCGAGGACGCGCCGTCATGCTCTCGAACTCGAAGTCCTTGGCGCCGAAAATCCCGACCACGCCCGGCATCGCAGACGCGAGCGCCACGTCGACGCTCCTGATGCGAGCGTGTGCGATCGAGGACCGCACGAACACGGCATGCAGGCACCGATCGAGCCGGACATCGTCCGTGTAGAGCCCGGCGCCGGTGATCAGGCGAGGGTCCTCACGCCTGCGGACCACACCGCCGAACGCGGCATTGACCGCCACCTGGCTACAGCTCTTCCAGGTTCTCGACGATCGCTTCTTGAGTCGTTCGGGCGATGACGACCACCGCCTCCTGGTCGGAGTTGGCGTTGGACTCGATGTGGTGCACGAACGGCGGCACGTAGACATAATCGCCGGGTTTCGTCAGCACACGCACCTCGTGCCCCTCCTCCGAATAGATGAACTCGGGGTTGCCCGATACCACGTAGATGCCCGTTTCGCTCTCGCCGTGGTGGTGCGGTCCCGACGACACGCCGGGCGCGACGTGCGTCTCGCCCATCCAGATCGCGCGGCTACCTACAGTGTCGCCCGACAGCGCGGCCATGCGCGACATGCCCGAGGTCTGCGCTGTGGACGTGGTGCAGTCCTCAGAAGGCACGTGATAGAGCCGTCCCACGGCAGCAACGATACTTGGCCCCGGGTATGGATGAACGCGCGCTCAGGTGGGGTGTGGTGCCGGAATACTTCGGCTACAAGGGCGACCGCGTCACCGCGAATCCGGACGCCGTGGCCGCGGTGCTCGCCAGTCTCGGCGCCTCCGCGCAGAATCCGCCTCGCCCTAAGTCCGGCGAACGCCCGGAAGGGCCATGCGCCCCACCCCCCGATCGCGCATGGGGATGGGCTGTGCAGCTGTACGCGCTGCGGTCGCGTGACAGCTGGGGCGTCGGCGACTTCGGTGACCTCCGCCGGTTTGGACGGTGGGCCCGGCGACAGGGCGCGTCACTTGTTCTGCTCAACCCGCTCGGCGCGCAGACGCCAACCCTCCCCTATGAACCCTCTCCTTACTACTCTTCGTCCCGGCGCTTCCTGAACGCCGCCCACATTCGCGTCGAAGAGGTGCCCGGCGCCGAGCGGTGCGCCTCCGACCTCGAGACCCTGCGCAATGCGGCCCAGGCGCTCAACGCCAACCGCCTCATCGATTACAACCATGTGCACGAGCTCAAGTCGAGGGCGCTGAAGCTGATCTACCGAGCGGCGCCGAAGCCCCGTGGGCTGGCCGCGTGGATCAAAGGTGAGGGCGACGCGCTGCGCGACTTCGCTACTTTCAACGCCCTCGCGGAAACGATGGGCCCGGCCTGGCGCGACTGGCCCACGGGATTGCGAAAACCGGACGGCGACGAGGTCGACAGGAGTCGAGCGCAGTTGCAAGAGCGGGTCGCCTTCAATCAATGGCTGCAGTTCCACCTCGACCGCCAGCTCGAGCGAGCCGCAGCCGAGATCGATCTCATCACCGACGTTCCGCTCGGATTCGCCTCCGACGGTTTCGACGCCTGGCGCTGGCAGGACCTGCTTGCGCCCGGCATGCGAGTCGGGGCGCCGCCCGACGAGTTCTTCCCGGACGGGCAGGACTGGGGAGTTCCGCCTTTCGACCCGTGGAAGCTGCGGGCGGCCGGCTGCGAGCCATTCGTGGAGGCCATTCGCAGCGCCGCCCGGCATGCGAAAGGCGTCCGGCTGGACCACGTGATGAGCCTGTTCCGGCTTTTCTGGATCCCGACTGGAATGACCGCCTCGCAAGGCGTGTACGTCCGCTATGCGGAGAACGAGCTCCTGGCGCATCTCGCCGAGGAAAGCCGGCGCGCGAAAGCGTTCGTCATCGGCGAAGACCTCGGCCTGGTCGAGCCATCGGTGCGCAGGCGGCTGCGCAAGCGCGGCGCCCTGTCATACCGCCTTCTCTGGTTCGAGGGCTCGTCACCGGGCCGGTGGCCGCGCGAGTCGGTCGGAGCCGTCGGCACTCATGACCTGCCCACAGTGGCCGGGATCTGGAACCTGACCGAGCCCGACCACCGTTTGCATCGGCTGCGCCGGCGGTTGACGGACGTGACTCGCCTCCCTGACGCAACCGCCGCCATCAACGTTGCCATCGCCGCCAACCGGGCTCTCGCTCGGGCGCGCTCGCGAATCGTGCTGGCCCAGCTCGAGGATGCACTGGGCGTCGAGGAGCGCCCCAATGTGCCCGGCACGACCACCGAGTTCCCGAACTGGCGCCTGGCGCTGCCACTGGCGCGCGAGGAGATCGAGAGGTCACGCGGGGCGAGCCGGATCGGCGCCGTCATGAAGCGCGCCCGACGTAACCTCTCAACCACCGCATGAGCGCGCGTTTCGTCGCCACCGTCGGCAACGGCAGGCTCCTCGCGAGGATCGGCGCCGACGGCAGCCTGCTCGGGCTTTCCGGTCCCCATCTCGACAAAGAGCTCCTGGTGAGGCCGGTCCACGCGACGCTCGAGCTCCCCTCAGGGCGGAAACGCCGCATCGGCGGTCGCGGCTGGAAGCACCGCCGCGAGTACGTCAGGGGCACGAACACGCTGTGGGTGATGTCGCGCCACGCAACCGGGATCAAGGTCGAGCGGCGGATCGCCGCCATCGACGACGCCCTGTGTCTCGCGTTCCGGGTCGACGGCGAGGCCGACGTCAGCTGGGCGCATGGGCTGGAGTCTGTCTTGCCGCGGGCAGGCATCCGCTTCGACGGAGTTTGGCCTCCGGGCTTCGATCCACCGCCGCTCGCGGGGGCCACCCGCGCATCGGTGGTGGCTCGCGTGCCTCATCTCTCGGACCGAGCCGCGATCACGGGCCTCTATGCCCGCAGCCTGCTCGTGATCGCGCAGCACCACGATCGCTCGGGCGCATTTGCCGCCGGCCGAGGTGACGACGCGCTGATCGCCCATGCGCTCGACGTCTGCGGCGAACGAGGTGCCGCGCGGGCATTCTTCGAATGGGCTGTCGACAACGGGCGAGCGGATCCGCAGGTCGCCTGGGCGCTCGACCGCCACCTGCGCTGGTCGAACAGCCCGTCCCTGCGCGCGAGGCTGGACCAAATCCAGGCCGATAGCGGCACGCAGCCGCCGACACCGCCGGCCCCCGGATCTGCGGCCACCCTTTGGGGCGCGTGGCAAGATGCGGTCGAGGGACGCCGCGCGGGCGCGATCGCGGCGCTGCACGCGGCGGCGCTGAAGCGATCGTCGTTGCGACTCTTCATCGCGGGCGGTGGGGTCGATCTCCGCGCTCACGCCTTGCTGTTGCTCACGGTTCACGCCCTGATCCCAGCGCGAGCCGCCGCTGAGGATGGTTTCTTCGAGCACCAGGCAACCGCGCAGAACGCACGCCGCGCCCGAGCCTTGTATGGGGGCGCCTTTCATGCAGGCATGCCCGAGCCCGGCACCAACGGGCAAGTAATCGCCGAGGTGCGCTCCGACCTCGAAGTATCCGGAGTCACACTCGAGATGCAGGACCGGCTGCCCGAGAACATGGAGGAGATGGCCGAGAGTCCTGGCCATGACGCGCGCTGGGTGGGCCGCCTGCCGGCAGCTGATGCCGGCGACGTAACTCGCTACAGGATCAAGGTCCACCTCCGCGATCCCGAGGCAAGTCCGGTGTGGGCATCCGCTTCCGATCCACGGGCAGGAGGCCAGGAGTTCGCATTCGATACGGATCCACCGCCGCCACCGGAATGGGTGCGAGACGCAATCTGCTACCACGTCATGGTCGACCGTTTCGCGCGGGCCGGTGAGGAGAAGATGCCGCCGCCGGCCGATTCGACGGCTCTGTACGGCGGAACGCTGGACGGCATAGGCGAGCACATCGAGCACATCGAGTCGCTGGGCTGCAACGTGCTCTGGCTGAGCCCGGTACACAAGAGCCCTTCGCATCATGGCTACGACCACGAAGACTTCCTCGAGGTGGAGCCGCGATACGGCGGCGACGAAGCGCTGGAGCGCCTGGTCAAAGCTGCCCACAGCCGTGGCATGCGGGTGCTGCTCGACTTCGTGCCGAATCACACCGGACGCGGCCATCATCTGTTCCGCGATGCCATCGAAAAGGACGGCGATGCGGCGGCCTACTACCGGTTCTGGCAGTGGCCTCACTACTACCGCAGCTTCTCCGACGTAATCTCGCTACCCGAGCTCGACACCGGCAACCGCACCGTCCAGGATCACCTGGTCCGAGCGGCGCAGCACTGGCTGACGGCATACGGCGCCGACGGCATCCGCTGCGACCACGTGACCGGGGTCGACCCGGCGTTCTGGGTCGAGCTGCGCCGCGGCCTGCGTGAGGTCAAACCTGACGCGTTGATCCTCGGCGAGGCGACCGGCACGACGGATTGGCTCGCCCGCTATACCGGACGCCTGGACGCGATCTTCGACTTCGACCTCACGTACTACGTTCGCCAGGCATTGGCCCGAGGCCGCATGGATGCGGCCGCATTCGCGGGCTGGCTCGAAGAGCACGAGCACGCATTCCCCGGGCTCGCGCTGGCCACGCTCCTCGACAACCACGACATGAACCGCTTTCTGTGGATGGCAAACGGAAACGTTGAGCGGGTCAAGCTGGCGACGACATTGCTGATGACGCTGCCGGGAATGCCGGTGATCTACTACGGCAGCGAGGTCGGCTTGAGCCAGCGCCACGACGCCGAGATCGAAAACGCCGAGGCGCGCCTGCCGATGTTGTGGGGCGGCGAACAGAACCAGGACCTGCTCGAGCACTTCCGGCGCCTCGGTCGCACGCGGCGCGGGTCGCCTGCTCTGCGTGGCGGTCGCCTGGTGACGGTGCTCGCCGACAAAGAGGTGTTCGCCTTCGAAAGGGTCGCGGGCGACGAGAGGGTCGTGGTCGCGCTCAACTTCAGCGAGCAGCCACAGCGCCGCGAGCTGCCTGGGCTCGACGAGCCGGTCGATCTCGGACCGCTGGGATCGGCCGTGAGTGAGGCTAGTACGATTCGATCATGATCGCGTCCCGCTCACGACTCTCCGGCACCGACCTCGACTTCTACCCCATCACCTCGCTGCCGGACACGTCGGGGCTGCCGATGACGGTCAAGGTCCTGCTCGAGGGCATGATCCGGTTGGCCGAGGCGGGGACGACGAATGAGCAGAGCGTTCGAGCGCTGGCGGCCTGGCCGGCGAAGCCGCCAAGCGACGCTGAGCTGCCGTTCCTCCCCGCGCGCGTCCTGATGCAGGACTTCACCGGTGTGCCGGCGGTGGTCGACCTCGCGGCGATGCGATCGGCGATGGAGCGCGCCGGCAAAGACGCCGGCAAGGTCGATCCACTCGTGCCGGTCGACCTCATCATCGACCACTCTGTGCAGGTCGACGCCTTCGGTTTTCGCGATGCCTATACGCGCAACATCGAAAAAGAGATCGAGCGCAACCGCGAGCGCTACTCGCTGCTGCGCTGGGCGCAGCAGGCCTTCCACAACTTCTCGCTGGTGCCGCCGGGCATGGGCATCTGCCACCAGGTGAACCTCGAATACATCGCCAAGGTGGTCCAGGTGCGCGAGATCCAGGGCCGCAAAGTCGCGATCCCCGACACACTGATGGGCACCGATTCGCATACGACCATGGTCAACGGGCTCGGCGTGCTCGGGTGGGGAGTCGGCGGCATCGAGGCCGAGGCGGCGATGCTGGGCCAGCCCGCATACCTCGCTACACCGATCGTCGTCGGCGTGCGCTTCCATGGGGCGCTGCCCGCGGGATCCACCGCCACAGACCTCGTGCTGACTCTGACGGAGATGCTCCGCAAGCACGGCGTCGTGGACAAGTTCGTCGAGTTCTGCGGCGACGGGTTGTCGAGCCTTTCGGTGCCCGACCGCGCGACCCTAAGCAACATGTGCCCCGAGTACGGCGCCACGTCGGCGCTGTTTCCGGTCGATGCGCAGACCCTGCGCTACCTCGAGGTCACAGGTCGCCCCCGCGAACAGATCGCGCTCGTCGAGCGATACAGCAAGGAGCAGGGGCTCTTTCGTGTCGACGGCAGCGCGATCCCGAAATTCTCTGAGCTGCTCGAGCTGGACCTCACGAAAGTCGAGCCCAGCCTCGCGGGCCCGAAGCGCCCGCAGGACCGCGCTTCGCTGCCTCACGTATGGGAGAGCTTCACCTCAGCCTTCGGCAACGGACCCCGTCCCGACCCAGACGCGCTCTCCAAGCTGTCGGAGGAAGGCGGGCCCGTCAACGGACGCGCTGCCACCGCGGCCGCCGCGAAGCCTGCCAAGACACTCGACAACGGATGCGTCGTGATCGCCGCCATCACCAGCTGCACGAACACCTCCAACCCATCGGTGATGGTTGCGGCGGGCCTGCTCGCGAAGAAGGCCGTGGAGCTCGGCCTAGAGGTCGCCCCTTACGTGAAGACGAGCCTCGCGCCCGGTTCGCGCGTGGTGACGGACTACCTCCAGACGGCGGGCCTGATGGAGCCGCTCGAAAAGCTGGGTTTCTTCCTCGTCGGTTTTGGATGCACCACATGCATCGGCAACTCCGGACCGCTGGCCACGCCCGAGATCGAGGCGCAGGTCGTCAAAGAGGACCTGAGCGTGGTCGCGGTCCTGTCCGGTAACCGCAACTTCGAATCCCGGATTCACCCGCTGGTGAAGGCAAGCTACCTCGGCTCGCCGCCACTCGTGGTCGCTTACGCGCTGGCCGGCACCGTCAACATCGACCTGACCAAGGACCCGGTCGGCAACTCGCGCGACGGCAAGCCCGTGATGCTGTCTGAGCTGTGGCCGTCGCAAGCCGAGGTCAACGACGTGGTCCAGAAGTGCGTGCAGCAGGACATGTTCAAGCGGGAGTACTCGCGCATCTTCGACGGCGACGAGCACTGGAAGCAGATGACGGCACCCACCGGTCCGATCTTCGAGTGGGACCCGAACTCCACCTACGTCAAAGAGCCGCCGTATTTCGAAGATTTCGCGCCGAAGCCGAAGCCGCTTACCGACGTCGAGGGCGCCCGGGTGATCGCGGTGCTCGGCGACTCGGTGACGACAGATCACATCTCGCCGGCCGGCGCCATTCCGGCCGACAGCCCGGCGGGCAAGTACCTCATCGAGCACGGCGTGCAGAAGCCGGACTTCAACAGCTACGGCTCGCGGCGCGGCAACCACGAGGTGATGGTGCGCGGCACCTTCGGCAACATCCGGCTGCGCAACAAGCTCGTCGAGCGTGAGAGTTACTGGACGCGCCACTTCCCGGGTGGCGATGAGGTCACGATCTACGACGCGTCGGAGCGATACCGCGCGGAGGGCGTGCCGCTGATCGTCCTCGCGGGCAAGGAGTACGGCTCAGGCTCTTCGCGTGACTGGGCCGCGAAGGGTCCGCTGCTGCTGGGTGTGCACGCGGTGATCGCCGAGAGCTTCGAGCGCATCCATCGCTCGAACCTGGTCGGCATGGGCATCCTGCCGCTCGAGTTCGCGCCGGGTGAGAACCCGCAGTCGCTGGGCCTGACCGGCCGTGAGCGGTTCACCATCAAGGGCATTGATGCGATCAAGCCCGGCCAGGCGATCGACGTCGTAGCCACATCAGAGGACGGCGAGACGACGACCTTCAGGACGCACGCGCGCGTCGACAACGACACGGAGGTTGGCTACCTGCACCAGGGTGGCATCCTGCCGCTGGTGCTTCGCGAGCTGATGGCCTAGCAGAGATGGCATTGAGCCGCGCGAGGGTTGCGAGCGCGCTCGCCGCGATGGCGATAGGCGCGTTGGCGTTCGGTGCTCTGGCAGTCGGTGCTATTGCCGTGGGTCGCCTTGTGATCGGCAGGGCACGCGTGCGCCACGTGGAGATCGACGAGCTGGTCGTGCATCGACTGGTGCTGCCCGACCGCGAACGAGAGACGACCTAAGACCTAGGCCGCGCTCTCCTCGATTCGGATCGGTAACCGGCGCTCGTGCCCGCACTCGGGGCATTCATACAGACCGATCAGCGTTTCGGGACGCGACGAGTCCGAGTGCAGCGTTCGAAGCTGCATCGGCACGGACGACTCGTGCCGCTCGCATGCGGGAGCGTCTTCGTGAGTCACCACTCCAGATTAGCCCCTGCCTCGAAAGGATCCTAGTGCGCCCTCCACAACGGCTGAGGCATAGCCGTTGTCCCCGGCGCACACACATAATTGAAGGCGATGGCGACAAAGAAGGCCGCGGACGAGATCACCGAACCCCGACCAACGGTGCGCGAGGCCATGCGTTTTGGCGCATTCGCCAATGCGAAGCTCGTGGCGGGTGCCGAAGGGCTCGACCGGCCAATCGAGTGGGTCCGCATGATGGAGACGCCCGAGGTCAGGCCGCGCGCCGGCGACCTCATGCTCACGACCGGGTTTCCGATCAAGGACGACCCCGACGCGCAGGTGCGCCTGGTCGCGCGCATCGCCGAGAGCGACGGCGCCGGCCTGGTCGTCCGGCCCCATCCCTACTTGCGGAAGCTCTCCGCCGAGATGCTCTCGGAGGCGGACCGGTTGAATGTGCCCGTCTTCACGATCAGCGCTGACGTCCAGATGATCGACCTGATGACACCGCTCCTTGAGCGGATCATCAATGCAGAGCACTGGCGCCTCAAGCGGTCCCTCGACATCCACCGGCGATTCACCGAGCTGGTTCTCGACGGCAAGGGCGTCAACGAGATCTGCCGCACGCTGGCGGAGCTGCTTGAGAGCGCGGTCGTGATCGAGGACGCCAGCTTCCATCTCCTCGCACACGCCGGCGGCGCCGGCGACCCCCACCGCAAGGAGACCATCCAGCGCCAGGGCACCCCGCAGCGCGTGCTGTTCGATCCCCAGATCCAGCGCATGCTGCGCGAGGTCGAACAGAAGCGTGGGCCGGTCAAAGTGCCCGCCTTCCCGCACGTCGGGATGTCGCGCGAGCGATTGATCGCGCCGATCTTTGCAGCCAACCAGGTGCTCGGATACATCTCCGTGCTGGATCACCCGCCACATCACGAGGAGCTGGCCTACCTTGCCATCGAGCAGGCGGCCCTGGTCCTCGCCCTCGCCATCGCTAAGGAGCGCGAGCTCGCCGAGGTCGAGGGCCGCGTTCGCGGCGAGTTCCTGGAGGATCTGCTCAACGGCACGTACGGCGACGAGGCCGCCGCCCAGCGCCGGGCACGCCATCTCGGCTACCCCCTGAACGGAAGCCACATCGTGATGCTGGTCGACATCGACGACTTCCGCGGCTTCAACAAAGCCCGACAGGTCTCCGAGGACGCGATCCAGGGACTCAAGCGCGAGTTCCTGCGCCGCGTCACCGGCACGGTGCGCGCCAGCTATCCGCGCGCGCTGGTGCAAGGCCGGTCGGACAGCGTCGTCTCACTGCTGCCGCTCGGCACCGAACCCGGCGATCACCAGGCGCGCGGTCACGCGCTTGGCATCCAGGTTCGCCAGGCGATTGCGGACTGGAAGCCGGGCTTCACGGTGTCGGTCGGCTTCAGCGGGCCGACCGATGCGCCTGGCGGCATCGCGGCGGCGCAGCGCGAGGTGGTCTCGGTCATGGATTCCCTCGCCCGCTTCAAGCGCTGGGGCCAGGTTGTCTCGGTGCCGGAGCTCGGGCTCACCGGCCTGCTCGCCGCCGTGACCGATGAACGCCTCGTCGACTACAGTCGCCGTCACCTCGGGCCTCTCATGGAGCACGACCGGACGAAGAAGGGCAGCCTGGTGTCGACGCTGCGGGCGTATCTGGAGACGGGCGAGCAGCAGCAGGCGGCGACGCGTCTTCGGGTCCACCCGAACACGCTCCGTTACCGGCTCGATCGCATCCGCGAGATCAGCGGCGTCGACCTCGAAGATCCCGAAACACGCCTCAACCTGGCCGTCGCTTTGCGGGTCCAGGCTCTTCTGGGTATGTGAGGACCACATAACGCTTCGCCAGTTCGTTTGTCAGTAATGCACTAGCCCGGCCCGGCGATTCTCGGTAGCCTGCAGTGGAGTGCCCCCCAGCCTTGTTTCCACACGCCGCGCCTGGCCTGGGCATGTGCCCACCAGCCGGGCCGCCTGCGGCATGGGCTTCGTCGCCACCCCCGGTCTCGGTCATGAAGCGGTGGAACTCGGAGTTCAAGCGCTGGCGCGGCTGTCCCACCGGGGCGGCCTCGACGCGGACGGCAAGAGCGGCGACGGCGCTGGTCTGCTGATCCAGGTTCCACACCGCCTCCTCGGCGGCGAGTTCGCGGTGGCCGTGCTGTTCGATTGGGACGAGCGGGCGCGCGGGATCGTTGCGGAAGGCGTCGAAACCGCCGGCCTCACGCTCGTCGACTGGCGGCCGGTGCCCGTCGACCCCGACAGCCTTGGGGAACGTGCCCGCGCGACGATGCCAAACGTCTGGCATGGGCTGGTCGCCAGGCCGGACATCGATGGGAACGAGTGGGAGCATCGCCTGTATCTGGCGCGCCGCCGGATCGAACGGCGGGCAGCCGAAGATGCCGTGCGCATGTACCTCCCGTCGATGTCGAGCCGGACCGTCGTCTACAAGGGCTTGATGGCGGGCACCCGGCTCGCCGATTTCTACCTCGACCTCCGCGACGACTCCTGTGAGAGCCGCCTCGCCGTCTTTCATCAGCGGTACTCGACCAACACCATGCCGGACTGGCGTCTCGCGCAGCCGTTCCGCCTGCTCGCGCACAACGGAGAGATCAACACAGTTACCGGCAACCGCTCCTGGATGCGGGCGCGCGAGGCTGAGCTCGAGCCCGAGCTTCGCGGCGTCATCTGGCCCGAAGGTTCGGACTCGGCTTCGCTGGACAACGCACTCGAGCTCCTCGTTCGCCGCGGCTGGGAGGTTTCGGAGGCGTTGATGAGCCTCGTCCCCGACGCCTGGGAAGGACGCGGCGATCTCGCCGCGGCCGTGCGCGACTTCTACCGCTACCAATCGATCCGCTTCGAACCCTGGGACGGCCCCGCGGCTCTCGCCTTCAGCGACGGAGTTGTGGTCGGCGCTTCGCTCGACCGCAACGGCCTGCGTCCGCTGCGCTGGCAGCGCAGTCGCGACGGGCTGGTTGCCGCGGCGTCGGAGGCGGGCGTCGTGACGATGGAGCCGGCAACGGTCGTCGAGCGGGGCCGGTTGGGCCCCGGCCAGATGCTGCTCGTCGACACTCGCGACGGATCGGTGCTGAAGGACGCCGAAGCGAAAGAGCGCGCGGCTGCGCGCCACGACTACGGCTTGCTGGCCGACCGCGTCCTGGTCCCGGTCGAGCGCCGCCATCTCGACATCGAGGCGCCCGAGGACATCGCGGGCCAGCAGAAATTGCACGGCTGGGGTTCCGAGGACGTGAAGATCGTGGTCGCCGCGATGGCCGAGACCGGGGCCGAGGCGGTGTTCTCGATGGGCGACGACATTCCCATCGCCGCGCTCGGCCGCACGCCACGCCGCATGTACGGCTACCTGCGACAGCGTTTCGCGCAGGTCACGAACCCGGCGATCGACTCCTTACGCGAGAAGGCCGTGATGTCGCTTCGCGTGCTGATCGGAGCCCGCCGCGGCACGCTGGAGCCCGAGGGCGGCGCCGATCGCGAGCTGCGGCGCAGCCACCACCCGGCGATCCCCGGCACGCAGTCTCAGGGGCCCCCACGAACTCACGGCGAAGCCTCTGAGTTCGTGGGGTTTACATTGCTCGAGCTCGAGTCACCGGTGCTGGGAGCGGCCGAGCTCACCAGGGTGCTCGAGGGCGCGACCGTGATCGACGCAACGTATGCGCGTGGCGAATCCCTGCGCGACGCGCTCCTGCGCATCTGCGCCGAGGCATCAAGGGCCGAGGGCATCGTCGCCATCAGCGACCGCTGCGCGAGCATCGAGCGTGCTGCCATCCCGATGGCGCTTGCGGTTGGTGCGGTCCACGAATCGCTCTTGAAGTCCGGCCGGCGCATGGCGAACGACCTGGTCGCGATCGCGGGCGACGTCGTCGACGTTCACGACGTCGCGTGCCTCATCACCATCGGCGCGAGCGCGGTCCACCCATACCTCGCGCTCGCGACCGCCGCCGCGTCGTCCGATGGCGGCGAGACCCGCTATCGCAAAGCGCTGGATGCGGGCCTGCTCAAGGTCATGGCCAAGATGGGAATCTCGTGCGTCGACAGCTACCGCGGCGCGCAGGTCCTCGAAGCGCTCGGACTCGGCGCGGAGGTCATGGAGCTTTGCTTTCCGACCGTGCCCTCCAACATCGGCGGCGTGGACCTGTCCGATATCCAGAAGATGGCGCCCCAGTCCGACGAGGTTCCGACGCTCGCAGACCACGGACGAGTTCGATTCCGCAAAGCTGGCGAGCATCATGCTTACAACCCACTCGCGGTCCGCGCGGCGCAGAAGGCCGCGCGTGAAAACGATGCGGATGCGTATCACGAGTGGCGGCGGCTGTCGAGCATGGGCGAGCCGCAATCGCTACGCGAGCTGCTCCACATCAAAGATGCACAGCATCCTCTGCCGATCGAGGACGTCGAGCCTGCCACCGAGATCGTCACGCGATTCGTGAGCACCGCGATGTCTCTGGGCGCGCTGTCGCCTGAGGCGCATGAGGCGCTGGCGATCGCGATGAATCAGATCGGCGCGCGGTCCAACTCCGGCGAAGGCGGCGAGGATCCTGCGACCTATGACGACAGCGACGGCGGCCGGCGCGACAATCGCGTCAAGCAGGTCGCGTCGGCGCGATTTGGCGTCACCCCGCGCTACCTCAAGCGCGCGGACGAGCTCGAGATCAAAATCGCGCAGGGCTCTAAGCCGGGAGAGGGCGGCCAGCTGCCCGGGCTCAAGGTGACGAGCCTCATCGCGCGCTTGCGGCACGCGCAGCCCGGGATGCAGCTCATCTCGCCGCCGCCGCACCACGACATTTACTCGATCGAGGATCTCGCCCAGCTCATCCACGACCTGAAGACGGTCAACCCGCACGCCCGCATCGGCGTCAAGCTCGTCTCCGAGGCCGGCGTCGGCACCATCGCGGCCGGGGTCGCAAAGGCGCGGGCTGATTACATCCTGGTCTCGGGCCACGACGGCGGCACCGGCGCCTCTCCGCTGTCGTCGATCAAGAACGCGGGCGTCCCGTGGGAGCTTGGTCTCGCCGAGACGCAGCAGGTCCTGGTGGCGAACCGGCTGCGCGAGCGCGTCAGCCTGCGCACGGACGGCGGGCTGCGAAGCGGGCGCGACATCGTGATCGCCGCGCTGCTCGGCGCCGAAGAGTTCGGCTTCGGGACCGGGGTTCTGGTCGCGCTCGGCTGCGACATGGCGCGGCAGTGTCACCTCAACACGTGCCCGACGGGCATCGCGACCCAGCGCGACGACCTGCGCGCCAAGTTCGAAGGCCGGCCCGAGCACGTGATCAACCACCTGTTCCACATCGCCGGTGAGACGCGCGAGCACCTCGCGGCGCTTGGACTCGCGACGCTGGACGAAGCCGTGGGCAGGGTCGACCTGCTCGAGCCGGTCGCCACCGCGGCCCTCGACCTCTCATTCATCTTGCAAGCCCCCGCCGAAGATGCGTCGCTGCCCCGGCGCCGGTTGTGGGCGCGAAACGGCGAGGCGCCCCCGGCACCGCCGCCGAGCGGGATCATCGACAACTCGAAGCGCACAGTTGGCGCGGCCTTCGCTCCCGGTGAGTCGCGCCACTACCGCGGCAGCGCGGGACAGAGCTTCGGCGCGTTCATCGACGATGGCATTGAGCTGACCCTCGAAGGCGAGGCCCAGGACTACGTGGGCAAGGGCATGGGCGGCGGCGTGATCGTGATCCGGCCGTTCGCGGATGACGCGTCAGCCGACCCGGTGCTTGCCGGCAACACCATCTGCTACGGCGCCACCGGCGGCCGGCTCTTCGTGGCCGGTCGGGTCGGCGAGCGGTTCTGCGTGCGCAACTCAGGCGCGATGGCGGTGGTCGAAGGCGCGGGCGATCATTTCTGCGAGTACATGACCGGCGGCGTCGCCGTCGCGCTGGGTCCGGTGGGATGGAACGCGGGCGCAGGTATGACCGGCGGCGTCGCCTACCTCACCGAGTGGAGCCAGCTCAACGCCGACAGCGTGGTCGCGCGAGAGGTCCCCGCCGAGGACGAGGCCGAGCTGCGCACGCTGGTCGAGGAGCACGCTCGCAGAACCGGCAGCCCGCGTGCCGCGGCGCTGTTGGCGGATTGGCCGTCCGCCATCGCTAAATTCCGTCAGGTGCTTCCGGTGGCAACGCTGCAAGCGCAGGCTGAACAGACGGCCGCCGCGTCGCAAGAGAGCGCTCCCAAAACAGCCGCCTGAGCACTAACCTTCCGCCCATGACGGATGTGCGCGGCATCCTCGTATCTGAGCGCAAAGTTGAGCGTGACTTCGTTGCGGGTGAACGCCCGAATCCCAAGGGGTGGTCGGTGGCGCTGACGATGTTCCACTTTGTCAAGTGGCGAGAGCGCCAATACGCTGCGCTCTCTGCCCTTCGCGATGGACGCCCGTATACACCGCCCCCGAAGGATGTTGACGAGTTCAACGATGGCGAGCTTGCGAGTGGAGCGCAGGTTCCGCTCGCCGACTCTGTCGACAGAGCGGATTCACTCCTTGTGTCCCTTGTCGATGTTTATTCAGGCGTGGGCGATAGGCCTTTCGCGTGGTATCGATGGAACACAACGACCGAAGCGATACTCGCCAGCTCCTACATCCATCCGCATACGCACATCGTTGAATACCTCAAAGAGAACGATGACCTGCCCGGGGCGGTTCGACTCCTTGACACCACCGTCTCAGTGCTGCGGGACGCGTCAGCACCTTTGGGGATTCTGGGAGTTGAGGTCTACAACCTGGGATGCTTGCGCGTTGCGGAAGGACGCCACGACGACGCATTGAGCTTGATCGAAGAGTCAGTGGGCATGCGGCCAAACCTGAAGGACTTCGCTCCTACGGATCCCGACTTGACCGCCCTATACGACGACGAACGTTTCCGCGCGATCCTGCGCTAGGCCGACAGCTCTCCGGCCGGCGCCATTCCTCCGCCGATTCCCTGTCGCGCTTCCACGTCCCTCGCGGTCAGCTGGGCGCCGCACGTCTCGCAAATGCGGTGGTCGCTGACAGCGCCACCACACTTCTTGTGCACGAGGAGGACCGGCGCCCTCCCCGGGTAGACATGGCGGTCTCCCCACTGGAGCAGCGAAACGATCACCGGCCACAGGTCGATGCCTTTCTCTGTCAGGCGGTACTCGTAGCGAGCGGGGTGCTCCTGGTAGGCGACCTTGCGGAAGATGCCTTCCTCCACCAGCAGGTTGAGGCGGTTCGCCAGCACGTTGCGGGCAGCGCCGGTCCTGCGCTGGAAGTGCTCGAAACGCCGGGCGCCCATGAACGCATCGCGGACGATGAGCAGCGTCCAGCGTTCGCCGATGACCTCCAGCGAGCCGGCCACCGAACAGATCTGTGAGTCGTAGGTTCGACCGAGCACCAAAGCGAGCATACGGCATTGAGTTGCATCACGCAACTGTTTCTGCTAGGGTGCGTAGCGTCAAGCAACGGGCTCTAGGAGGCCACCGCCGATGCCGCACCGCTACCGGGTCCTGGTCGTCGTCTCAGTGGCCACGTTCGTGGCGAGCATGGACCTGTTCATCGTCAACATCGCCTTCCCGAGCATCGAGCGAGACTTCGCAGGCACAAGCGATGCCACCCTCTCGTGGGTCCTGAGCGCATACGCGATCGTGACCGCCGCGCTCCTCATTCCGGCCGGCCGCCTGGCCGACCTGCTCGGTCGCAAGCGCCTTTTCATGGGCGGGCTGGTCACATTCGTCGTTGCCTCTGCCCTTTGCGCAGCTGCGCCCGGCGCGGGATGGCTGATAGGCGCGCGTGTGGTCCAGGCCGCCGGCGGGGCTGTGCTCATGCCGACGTCGCTCGCGCTGCTCCTGGCCGAGTTTTCGGGCCGCCAGCGTGCGGTCGCGGTGGCCATCTGGTCCGCGACCGGCGCTGTCGCCGCCGGGGCCGGACCGCCAATCGGCGGACTCCTCGTCCAGGCCAGCTGGCGTTGGGTCTTCCTGGTCAACCTGCCGATCGGGCTGGTCACGGCAGTCATTGCGGCCCGCATCTTGAGCGAGTCTCGCGATCCGGAAGGCAAACGGTTCCCCGACCTCGCGGGCGCGGTGATGCTGGTGTTGGCGTCGAGTGCGCTGATGCTCGCGATCGTGCAGGGCCAGTCCTGGGGTTGGACGAGCCCTCGCATTACGACCCTGTTCGCGGGTTCGGTGGTGCTGGCAGCCGGATTCCTCTACTGGTCGTCGCGTCATCCCGCGCCCGTGCTCGAGCTTGGCTTGTTTCGTGCCCGCGCATTCAGCGCGGCCAACATCTCGGGGACGCTGTTCTTCGCCGCATTCGGCGCCATGCTGCTCGCCAGCGTGCTGTTCCTCACGCGCGTGTGGCATGAGGACATCCTCACGGCCGGACTGCAGATAGCACCGGGACCAATTGCGGCGGCAGCGTTCGCGGTCCCAGGAAGCTTGCTGTCGCGGCGTTTCGGCGAGCGCACCATCGCCGCCATCGGCTCGGTCCTGTTTGCGGTCGCCGGCCTGTGGTGGCTGAGGACGGTTGGATTGCAGCCGCACTACGCATCGGAGTTTCTTCCCGGCTGGCTCATTGGCGGAGCCGGGGTCGGGTTCGTGATCCCGACGCTGGCCAGCGCTGCTGCGGCCGCACTGCCCGCGGCGCGTTTTGCGACCGGCAGCGCCGTCTACGGCATGACGCGGCAGTTCGGGATCGCCCTCGGCATCGCGATTCTCATCGCGGTCCTGGGCACGCCTCGCGGGGCTCAGGTCCTCCCGGCGTTTCGCACCGGCTGGGAGGTCACCGTGGGACTCGCCTTCGCCAGCGCGATCGCGGCCCTTGCGATCGGGCGAATCCGAATTGCACCTGCGCAGGCCGAAGTCGTTCCCGAGCTGAAGCAGGCTGTGTGATTCGATGATGGAGATGAACACGAAAGCACGGACTCGAACGATCACATGGGACGACCCGATGACAGCCCCGACGCAGGGTGCTGGCCTGAGCGGCCTCGAGTTCATCAGGGCGATCTTCGACGGCAAGCTCCCCAGCCCGCCCATCACGGCGACGATGGGATTCACGGGGGGCACAGTCGAGGAGGGCAAAGTGACCTTCGTGGGCGAACCCGGCGAGCACCTCTACAACCCGATCGGCGTGGTGCACGGAGGCTTCGCGATGACGCTGCTCGACTCCGCCATGGGCTGCGCGGTGCATACGACGCTGGGCGTGGGCGAGGCGTACACGACGCTGGAGGCGAAGGTCAACTTCGTGCGCCCGATCACGCTGGAGACGGGACCGGTTCGCTGCGAAGGCACGGTCATCCATCGCGGCGGCACGATCGCGACCGCCGAAGGCCGAGTCATCGCCGAGCGGACAGACAAGCTCCTCGCGCACGGGACGACGACGTGCCTGGTGCTGAAGAGATGACGACAACAAGGGTCGGCGGCCGGCGGGTGTGGCTTCGGCTCCTCCAGCCAGGCGACGCCGATCTCATCAGCCGCTTCTTCTGGAGGTTGTCCAAGGAGACCGTCTATCGCCGCTTCTTTTCGCCGATCACGCTGCCAAACGAACCGCTGCTCAAAAAGTTGGTCGACGTGGATCACTGCGACCGCGAGGCGCTGATCGCGCTGGACGACCAGGGGATCGTGGGAGTGGCGAGGTACGGGACCGGCATTGGCGGGAGCCATGACGTCGCGGTTGTCGTGGCGGATGATTGGCAGGGCCAGGGTCTCGGCGGCATGTTGATCAGGCGCCTCGGGCATATCGCGCGAATGCGGGGCATCGCGAGCTTCCACGCCACGATGCTTGGCGACAATGCTCGCGCGCAGTCGTTGGTGCGCGGGCTCTCGCCGCGCGCGACGATGCGCTTCGAATCGGGCTACGTCGAGGCCGACATCCCGCTTCGACCCACCGCCTGAGCAGCCTCACGGATGCGGTCGAGGACGCTCATATTCGCGATCGAGTCGCTGACCGGAACGCTTGCCGGCCGGCCCTCGATGATGCTGCCGGCGAACGATTCGACCATGAGCTGGTAAGGGTCTTCGGGATCTCGCCACGCGGAGAACGGAAGGTCCAGGCGCTGCGTCCCGGACTGCTGCACGACCAGCAGCCCCTGTTCCTCCGGCGACTCGAAGCTCGCCCATAGGGATGCTGTCGCTCCCTCATGGAAATGAAGAAGCGCTGACACCGTCATGTCGACCGCCCTCGAGGTGTCGTTGCTGAAGCTCGCGAAGACCTCGTCCGGCTCGCCCAGGATCCAGCGCGACACGTTGACCGTGTAGCAGCCGACGTCGAAAAGAGCGCCGCCCCCGAGCGATGCCTTCAGCCGGTAGTCGCCCGGTTTGTCGAGTCGAAACCCGAAGCGTGAATGAACGAAGAGCGGATCGCGCACGCCCTCGACGAAGGCGCGTGCACGCGGATGGAAGCGATACATGAAGGCCTCCATCAGAAGTAGCTGTGCGCTCTCGGCGGCGGCGGCCATCTCCGCCGCCTCCGTCGCGTTCATGGCCAGCGGCTTCTCACACAGCACGTGCTTGCCCGCGGTAAGTGCGCGCAGCGTCCATTCGCGATGGAGCGAGTTGATCAGCGGGATGTAGACGGCGTCCACGTCGCCGTCTTCGAGCACGGCTTCATACGAGGCCGCGACTCGGGTGAAGGAGTGGCGAGCGGCAAGCTCATGCGCACGTACGGGGTCGCGGCTTGCGATCGAAACCAGCCGGCCGTTGTTCGACGCTTCGATGGCGGGAATGACGGCGCGAGCGGCGATCCCCGCCGCGCCGAGGATCCCCCACCCGATGCGCTCGGCTATATGTCAGCCTCGAGCTGAGCGCCGCCGCGCGCGATGGAGCGAACCGCCGCCTCCATGACCGCCACCGTCCGCCTTGCCTCGGCTGGAGTCACCGCCAGCGCCTCATCCCAGGCCATGTGGTCGGCGAGGTTGCGGTAGAACCCGTTCGCGTCTCGAGCCGGAAGGGCGATGAGCTCCTCGTGCGAGCCACCGCTTTCGGCAGGCCGGAGCACTTTCACCCGAGCCGGGAAGTCCGCGGCTACCGGCTCGTCGCGCCACTCGCCGACGACCGCTCCACGCGTGCCGAGCACGTACCACTTCGGTTTCACCGCGCTGGCGATGTCCGACTGCAGAAAGCTCGCCTCGGCTCCGTTGGCGAACGTGAGGTCCACGCGCACCTGGTCGGAGTTGGTGACGTCGTGCCACACCCGCTTGTGTGCATGCGCCGAAACCGTCTTTACCGCATCAGGGAAGAGCTGAAGGATCCAGTCGAAGTAATGCGAGCCCCAGTCATAGATCGTGCCCCCGGAGACGGGCTCGTGGCTGTGCCAGAAACCGCACGGGTGCGAGTAGCCGCCGATGAAAGACTCCATGTAGAACGGCTCGCCGATTCCGCCCGAGCGGACCACGTCGCGCAGCGCAACGAAATCGGGATCCCACCGCCGGCTCTGGTACACGGTCAGCAGACGGCCGCGGGCGGCCGCCTCGTCGGTCATGCGGTCGACCTCGTCGACGCGCAGCGCAAAGGGCTTCTCACAAACGACGTGCTTGCCGGCAGCCAGAGCAGCGAGCACTGACTCCGCATGTGCAACTGGTGGGGTGCCGACCACGACCATGCCGACGTCAGGGTCGTCGAACATGTCAGCGGCCGCCGCGTGCACCGGGACGCTCCATTCGCGTGCGGCAAGGTCCCGGCGTGCCGGCGAGATGTCGCATACCCCGGCCAGCTGGAGGCCGGCAACCTCGGCGATCGATGCCGCGTGGTCGCGGGCGATAGCACCGTATCCAATCAACCCGACGCCGACCGGCGCAGGCGGCCTATGCCCAGCCGCATACATGAGCGCTCGATGCACGAGCCTCTGAAACGCGATGTCTCCATAAGTGGCGGCCGCGCTCCCGAGCCCGATGTTGATGAAGGTGCCTTCCCCGAACTCCCTCTCATAGGCGACGACCTGCTCGGTGAAATGCCAGCTGGTGCGGATCAGGACTGACGAGTCGGCAGGCGGTCCCTCGGACAGGTAGAGCCGGTCGGTGAGCCTCAGCTCGGGCCCAAGCCTCGCGGTGATGGCGTGCGCAGGCTCGGCATCGAGCACGAGCTCGGTCAGCGGACCAGGACCGCTTGGCGTCCAGCGCGCCATCGCAGCAAGCGCCCCCATCTCGTTCCACGCGGCCAGCGTTCCGCCCAGCAGCACCAGGCCGCCGCCCCGTTTGACGAAGGCCATGAGCTCGTCGGCCTGGCCCTGGGCAAGGCCTCGGTCGCTGGCGGCGAGGATTACGGTCGCCCGATCGAACGAAAGCGCCGCCGGGTCCGTGATGACCCCGACGTCGAAGTGATGCGTCAGCTCGAGCGCGCGGAGAAGAGGGCGCGCCAGGTGGAGATAGTCGACTTCGCGGCCGGCAAGCAGGGCCTGAACGGCTACCCGATCCCGAGGCATCGAGTGATCGTACGTCAGAGGGCTGAGCCGATCCGGCGCAGGACCTCCACGGTCTCGGCCGCGGCGCGGTCCCACGTGAAGGCCGCGGAGCGCTGCCTGCCCGCCTCGCCGAGCTTTTTCCGCAATGCGCCGTCCGACAGCAGCCTCTCGAGCGCGCCGGCGATGGCATCGACATCCTCCGGGTCGACTTCGACCGCCGTGCCGCCGGCCAGCTCGGGGAGGGCGCCGGATCTACCTATCACCGCCGGCACGCCGCGTGCCATCGCCTCCAGCAAGGGCAGCCCGAACCCTTCGTAAAGACTCGGGAGCGCGAGCACCGACGCGTTTTCGTACAGGGCGGCGAGGGTTGGTTCGTCGACGTGGCCGAGGTACTTGACGCCGGGCTCCGCCTGGATCCTGTCCAGCGTGTCGCCGTACGCCCAGCCCGGGCGGCCGGCGATCACCAGCTGGGGTACCCCGGCGCGGCGCCCGATGACGATCGGGACGGCGCCGGGATGGCTTCGCAGCTTGCGATATGCGGCCAGCAATCTCGGGTAGTTCTTGCGCGGCTCGATGGTGCCGACGGCCAGGATGAAGCCCGGCTCGATCCCCTGCGGGAGCGCTCCTGCCGCCGCGGGCGCTCTGAAGCCGTAAGAGATCACAC
>VBFD01000128.1:0-126299 GCA_005883585.1 Chloroflexota bacterium | reverse complement strand
CCTGACGACAGTCATTCGCGACCTGCGACCGAAGACCAAATCGGTCTCGAGAATCAAAAAACCACTCCGCGTCGAGGAGGCTTGATACCCCGGTGGAACAGATGATCCGACGCCAACCGATTCGATCCAGTCGACTGGGAGCGATCTTGCTCGCCTCCCTCTTGCTGGTCGTCGCCGCCCTGTCCGTTTCGCCGCGGGCGGGGCATGCCGCGACGCTGCCGTGCACGGTGCAGTGGGGGATGTATGACACCAACACGCCCTGGGACCCCAGCGAGACCGCCATCAAGAACCTGGATGCGGCTGTGAACCGCCATTCCAGCATCGTCCACTGGTTCGCCCAGTGGGGTGATGGCGGAGCGGGGAACTTCTCGGCCAACCAGCCGTGGATGCTCAGCAATGTCCGCGCCTATTCGTCCGTGGGCGTCATGGGCTCCACGCCGTTCATCACTTGGGAGCCGTGGGGGCCGGCGCCGTACACGGCTGCGAACAACACCTTCCCCCTGCAGCAGATCGCTGCCGGAACCTTCGACTCCTACATCGACTCGTGGGCCAACGGCCTGCACGCGTATGGAGGTCCGGTCTTACTCGACTTCGGGCACGAGATGGACGGCAACTGGTATCCGTGGGGCTACGGCGTCAACGGCAACACGGCCGCCGACTTCATCGCTGCCTATCGCCATACCCACGACCGCTTCGCCCTGGCCGGCGCCACCAACGTGCAGTTCGTGTGGACGGCCGACATCTGGAACCCCGCCGGCATCGACCCGACCACCTTCTATCCCGGTGATGCCTATGTGGATCGGATGGCGATCGACGTCTTCAACTGGGGCGCTGCCGGCGGGGGGTGGGCCTCTTTGAGCCAGGGTCTGGAAGCCACGCATGTCTATTCGCGCCTCGCCGCTCTCTCCTCGAAGCCTCTGATGCTTGGCGAATGGGCAAGCGCCGAAGCCACTCCTGCCGACCCGGCGGGCGCATCGAAGTCGCAGTGGATTCTCGACGCCGCCCAGGCGATCGGCACCACCTACACGCGGATCACGGCGGTCTTCTGGTTCAACTGGGCGGGAAGCCCGTTTGCGCTGGACTCCTCTTCTTCGTCACTCGCGGCCGCAAACACTGCGTTCGGCGGGTGCTGAAGACGCCTCTGGACGCAGGTTTTCGGCCCCTCAGACGTTGAGTGCGTTGATCCCATAAACCGCGCGGCCTCCGTACGCACGTGGTGCAGGCCGGTGCGTAGGAGGGCTGATGAGGAAGGTCGGTTTGCGGCATCGGGCTGCTTCGGCGGTCGCTGCGATATGGCTGTCGCTGTCGGCGGTTGCCACCGGCGGGATTTCGCATCCCGCCATCGCTGCCGTCGCGCCTTGCACGGTCCAGTTCGGCATGTACGACACCAACACGCCGTGGGACCCGACCATGACCTCGATCAGAAATCTCGACACGGCCATCGGCCGCCACTCCAGCATCGTGCACTGGTACGCGCAGTGGGGCGACGCCGGCTCGGGTAACTTCGCGGCCAACCAGCCGTGGATGCTGAAAGCCGTACGCAACTACAGCTCGGTGGGTGTGACCGGGTCCACGCCGCTCATCACCTGGGAAGCGTGGGGTCCGTCGCCCATGACGGTCGCCAACAACACGTTTCCGCTGACGAAGATCGCGGCGGGCGCTTTCGACCCGTACATCGATTCGTGGGCGGTTGGGCTGCGAACCTACGGCGCTCCGGTGCTGCTCGATTTTGGGCACGAGATGGACGGCAACTGGTACCCGTGGGGCAACGCAGTCAACGGGAACACGCCGGCCCAGTACGTCGCGGCCTTCCGGCATGTTCATGACCGTTTCGTCGCGGCCGGCGCGACCAACGTGCAGTTCGTCTGGAACCCGAATGTTTGGAACCCGGCCGGGGTCGACCAGCGCGTCTTCTACCCCGGTGACGCTTATGTCGACTGGATGGCCATCGACGTCTACAACTGGGGGGCGAACGGCGGCGGCTGGGCCTCGCTTGCGCAAGGTCTCACCGTCGTCCAGACATACGCTCGCGTGGCCGGGCTCAACGCCAAGCCCATGATGCTCGCGGAGTACGCCAGCGCGGAGCCGGTGGCGGGCGATCCCGCGGGCGTCACCAAAGGTCAGTGGATCATCGACGCGGCGGGCGCGATGGGGGCTCAGTTCCCGCGGCTGAAGGCCGCCATCTGGTTCAACCAGGAGGGCGGCACGTTCGCTCTCAACTCATCCGGCGGCTCGATGGCGGGAGCCGCGAGCGCTTTCGGTGGATGTGGTTCGACGCAACCGCCGCCACCCCCGCCACCGCCTCCTTCTCCGGTTCCAACCCCGGTCAGCACCCCGCCGCCTTCGCCGGTGCCAAGCCACGCTCCCAGCCCGGTGCCAAGCCACGCTCCCAGCCCGGTCGCGGGCCACTCCCCCAGCCCGGTCGCGGGCCACTCCCCCAGCCCCGCAGCGGCCCCGCCGACGAGCGCCGGCAGGAGCCCGGCGCCCAGCGCCGCGCCGCCGGCGGGCCGCAAGAGCCCGAGCGCGACCGGTTCGCCGAAATCCGCCGCTGCCGCTACCAAGGCTTCGCCGCAGGCGACCCGTTTGGCCGCTTACAACTCCATCGATCCCGGGACCACGGCCGTGATGATCGGCGGTGCGCTCGTGGTGCTCGCGTTCCTCAGCTGGGCGATCCAACGGGCGCTCGGCGCCGTCTTCGGCAAGCGCCTGAAAAAGCGCTGAAGATCTGACGACGGCGTCCGGGACCCTGGCCCAGCCCGGGCGCCGGGCGCCCATACCCGATCTCGCGAGTGGCAACTACGCTCGGTTTCAGAGGTGGCTCTTCACTGAGCGCTGATCGGCGCCCGGCACGGTTCTGCCTCATCCGGCAGGGCTACTACCCGCTCGACCCTCGAGTCCGGCGCGAAGTCGAGGCGCTCGAGCTCGCGGGTCACGAGGTGGACGTCATCTGCCTGCGCCGTCCAGGCGAACCGCGCCTCGAAAGCAAGGGCTCCGTCACCGCCCATCGGGTTCCCATCACCACTCGTCGCGGCGGCCAGGCCAACTACGTCCTCCAGTACGGCGCCTTCTTCGCCGTCGCGACGGTGCTCGCCGCGGCGCTCCACGCGAGGCATCGCTTCGATGCCGTCCAGGTCAATTCGATGCCCGACTCGCTCGTGTTCTCGGCGATCGTTCCACGGCTGCTTGGAGCGCGAGTTCTGCTCGACCTGCACGAATGCATGCCCGAGTTCTACGCAGTGAAGTTTGGCGTTGGGTTGCGTCATCCAGCCGTGCGCCTGGTGGCGTGGCTGGAGCAGGCGGCCATCCGCTTCGCCGATCGCGTCATCACGTGCACCGAACAGATGCGCGAGGCGTTCATCTCTCGCGGCGCATCGCCGGACAAGATCGACGTGGTCCTGAACTCGGCCAATGAAGACGAGTTCGACCCGGCTCGTGTACGGCCGACCCAGAGGTCGCCGGGCGAGTTTCGGCTCATCTGCCATGGAACCGTCGAGCGGATCTTCGGCATCGACGTCATCGTCCGCGCGGTCGCGCTGCTGAAGGACGAGATCCCAGAGTTGCGTCTCGACGTCTTTGGCGAAGGCTCGGCGCTGCCCGAGATCGAGTCGCTGGCCGCCGAGCTCGGCGTCTCAGACCGAGTGCGATTCTCCGCGCGATTCGTCCCGCTCGACGAGCTGGTCCAGGCGATCGCGAGCGCGGACGCCGGCGTCGTCGCCCTCCGCCGGGACATATTCCGAGACCTGACCCACTCCAACAAGATGTTCGACTACATCACCATGCGCAAACCCGCGATCGTTTCGCGGACGCGCTCGGTGGAGGCTTACTTCGACGAGTCGTGCTTTCAGATGTTCGTCCCGGGCGATGAGCGCGACCTTGCGCGAGCGATTCGTGACTTGCATGCAGAGCCGGCGCTGCGTGACCGGCTCGTGAGCAGGGCCGCTGATGTGAACGAGCCGTATCGGTGGCCGTTCCAGCGGCGGCGCTACCAGGAGATCGTGAGGACGCTGGTTCTCGGTCGCGCAAGTGAGCCGGTCGGCACGACTCAGCCGGCCGGCGTGGAGCCGCATGCAGAGGCGTGATGATCGAGGATTCGCCGGCCGCGAACGCCCACCGCCTGTACGGATACGCAACCTGTTCGACGGCCGCTCACTGAAGCGTGGGCGATCGCCGAGCCTGTTGGCGGTCCGTTCGGACAAGGTCGGAAGTGGATAGGGACAAAGGACGCCGCGCTCATAGGTGGCCTGCCCATTGCGTTCGGGAACGCCCATTTTTCGCCGCTCGCCTGGGACCTAGCCTGAACGTTGTCTGAATATGGTTGACTCGACGCCGATCCCGGTCGCTGCAGTGGCGTGGGACAAGTACCAGGGACGCACCGAGGCCCTGGCCGAGGCGCTGGGTGGGCGGGCCTGGTACATCCGCAGCCGGCCCAAACAGAAGGCATTGCTGCCCGTCCGCTACGTGGTCGACTCGATCCGGATGTGGCGCCTGCTCCGGCGCCACCGGCCAGGCGTCCTCATCGTCATCACGCCGCCGGTTGTCGCGCCGGTGGTCGCGTGGCTGTGGTGCGCCACGCATCAGTGCCGCCTGGTCGTCGACTGCCACACCGGCGCGTTCCACTCCTGGAAGTGGCGCTGGTCCGGCCGGCTCCTCGAGCCCGTCTGTCGTACGGCCGCGGCCGCACTCGTCCACACGCAGGAAGACGAAGCGTTGGTCGAGGCATGGGGGGCGAGAGCGCTCCTGGTCCCGGATGACCTGCCCGACGACCGCCAAGCGTCGCACCCACCCGGAGCTTCCGGACTACGAGTAGTCGTGGCCGGAAGCCTGGACGGCAACGAACCAGTGGCTGAAGTGGTCGAGGCGGCCCGGCTTGCTCCGCAGGTTGAGTTTCGCCTGACGGGCGATGAAGAGCGCGTTCCGCTGGCGGTCAGGCGCGGCGCGCCCTGCAACGCCATCTTCACCGGCTGGCTCGACTATCCGACGTTCCTCGGGGAGCTGCTGGTTGCCGATGTCGTCGCTGTGTTCAGCACCGACCCGCACATCATGAACCGGGCCGCATTCGAGGCGGTTGGACTCGGGCGGCCGCTGGTCCTGTCCGACCTGCCTGGTCTGCGTTCGCGATTCGGAGACGCAGCATTGTTTGCGCCCAACGATCCGAGATCTATGGCAGACGCGATGCTGCAGGCTTTGGCCCGCCAGGAGGAGCTGGCCGCGAAGAGTAGAGCGCTCCAGGCGCAGCTCAGCGCCCAGCATCAGCAGGGCCTGGCTCGGTTGCGGGCGATGGTGCAGGTGGCATGACCGATTCGGCGGAGTCGCTCCTCCAGCGTGAGCAGCGAGCCAGGTTCGGCCGGCTGCGATGGGCGCGCCTGCTTGCACGCGAGAATGGCTACCGCTGGACAGCGTATGCGGCGGTCGTCGCGGGTCTCAACCATGCCAGCCGGTTCGCGCAGAAGCGAATGGCGCGGCTCGAACAGCGATATGGGTTGAACGCCCGCACCGGACGGGCCGTCAACTATGAGTACTGGCAAGGGTGGGATTGGTCGCTGCAAGGGGAGGAGTGGACGCCTTCCGAGGAATGGAAGAGCGCCCTCATCGAAGAGGTGATGCTGCCGAACCTCGAGCCTGAGACCACGATCCTGGAGATTGGTCCCGGAGCGGGTCGCTGGACCGAAGCCCTTCAGCGCATCGCCCGGCACCTCATCCTGGTCGACCTCTCAGATCGGTGCATCGAGCTGTGCCGGCTCCGCTTCGAGGAGGCCCGCAACATGGAATTCCATGTCAACGATGGGAGGAGCCTGACCGCCATCGCGAGCAGGAGCGTCGACGGCGTGTGGTCGTTCGACGTGTTCGTGCACATCGCCCCTCCCGACGTCGACGCATACGTGGGCGAGATAAGCAGGGTGATGAAGCCGGGCGGCCGTGCTGTCATCCACCATGCCAGGGCGGGTCGAGAGGACGGCGCGGCCGACATCGGCCAGCGAAGCAACATGACTGGCGAGCAATTCGCGGACATGGTCGCGAAACACGACCTCAAGCTCATCGCCCAGCTCGGCTCTTGGGGACCTGGAGGCAAGTTCAGGCTGACCACCAAGTGGGACATCGTCAGCATCCTCGAGAAGTAGCCGCCGCATGAGCGTCAAGAGCCTGGGCCGCCTCGCCCGCATCGCGCTTGAACCGAACCGAATTCCCCGGGAGCTCCTGCTCCGGTGGCCGGGGGCGTCGTTCGAGGCGAGGCTCAAGTGGGATGCCATGGACCGCCCCGACTACGCCTATGGGACCTACCAGGCGGCTCGTCAGGCTCGCGCACTCGGGCTGGGCGGCATCACGGTCATCGAGATGGGGGTTGCGGGAGGCCGCGGCCTGCTTGCCCTCGAGCGCCACGCGCGCGCCGTCCAGGAACAGATCGGAATCGAGATCGCGGTCTTCGGATTCGACCTCGGCTCCGGCCTGCCCCAGCCGCGCGATTACCGCGACATGCCCTACGTCTGGAGATCGGGCTATTTCGCCATGGATGGCGAGCAGCTGCGGGACCGATTGCAAACGGCCGAGATCGTCGTCGGCGACGTGGCCGAAACGGTCCCGCAGTTCCTGACGCGACGCGAGCTGCTGCCGATAGGCTTCGTTGCGTTCGACCTCGACTACTACTCGTCGACCGCGGCGGCTCTCGCTCTCCTCTCGGCTGACGCGCCCTCGCTACTCCCGCGAGTGTTCTGCCATTTCGACGATGTGGTTGGCGACGACTGGGAGCTGCATTCCGAGTACACGGGCGAGCTGCTCGCCATCTCCGAGTTCAACGCCGGCCACTCAGACCGGAAGGTCGCGCCCATCCACGGACTGGCCTACAAGCGCGCGATTTCAGCTGAGTGGCATGCTAAGCAATACGTCCTGCACTACTTCTCGCACCCTCTGTACGAGAAGCACATCGGTCGCTCTGACTGGCAGGTTCCGGTCGGCTGATCCCGCCGGCCGCGTCGATGGTCGCGACCTCCGCACCGGGCAGATCTTCAACACGCGTCGTCGCGCTTCGTGCGCGCCACCATCGCGCGATGTCGCGAGGAAGAGCGTGGTGGAAGTCGGCTCGGTCGCGCATGGCGGCGAGGAACTCGGTGTAGATGCGCAGCGTGTCTGCTTTTCTCAGATAGTCCGGGTGCGTGTTCAAAAGGGCCATGCCGTAATTGGCGCGGATGAACTCGACCTTCTCCAGCCAGAGGCGGGGAGTCGTTTCGCCAAGGACCTCGGTCACCGTGTAGTCCTGCGTGAGCGTGTAGGGCAGCTCGACGAAACGTCCGAGCTGGTACGGCCAGATGCACATGGTGCCGCCACCGATCGGCTCATACGGATCGGTGTCGAAGAACGAGCCGTCGTACTGGATCTCGAGGGCCTGCATCCACTCCGGATTCCTGTGCGTCAATGGAGACCGAAAGCCTGCCGCGCCGAACTCACCGACGAAGGCGTTCATCCGGGCCGCCCGGCTCAAGAATTCGCGCTGCGATGCGAAGTCTCTGCCGTCGTGCTTGAGACCGTGGACCCCGATCTCGAACCCGCGAGCCCGAAGGTCCTCCATCAGGTCCCGGTCAACGCGGTATCGATCGGGGACGAAGTTGAAGGATGAACGGAACCCGAAGAACTCATCGATGTCGGCGACGCTGCGCGCGAAAGACTGCCCCACGCCGGTCTCTATGTCGTGGGTGAGCACGAACGCATACCTGCTGCCCCCGGGCCAGAAGCCGATGAACGGCAGGCTCGATCGACCGAGGCTCTCAAGTAGGTGGCGCGCCAACCCAAACTGGAAATCGACGTACCTGGATTCGATCGGCCAGCCCAGGCGCAGTCCGGCGGCTCGATGATTCCCGTACACCCGTTTCATCCGGCGCGTCCACGACCGCGGCAGGAGAGGTTTGAGTGCGTAGTAAACACGCTGCGCGCGTCCCAGCTGCCAATGGTCCGCGCCGAACTGGCCTTCCCCAAGCGTCTGCGCGAGGATGGCCTCGATCCGATCCCCGCCCGAGCGCGTCTCCGGCGGCAGGACCGAAGCCGCCCTTCTCACCGCCTCCGACCAGGCCTCGGGTGACGGCTCGGACTCCACCAGCAACCGCCAGAAGCGTTGAGGCGAGTTGCCGGCGTACAGCTCCGCGCTCACGCCGCGTACCTGTAGAACAGCTCGCCGACGGTCCGGCAGACCAGAGCGGGCGAATGGCGAATGATGCCACTCAGGATTCCGGCGGCTTTGCCGCGGCCGGCCGACTCGGAGCGGGCACCGGGAAATGTGTACACGAGCGGGACCTCGGTCGAGCCCCAAGCGGCCTTGAACTCCCTCAGGCTGTCGTGGCCCGCATCGGTCCGTCCGAAGTCGTACGCCTGATAGCCGTTGACGCAGCCCCACTCCATCGCCGTCCAGTGGACGAGGAAGTTGGCGCCCAGGCGCCAATACCGCCGGTCTGAGGCACCGTATTTGTAGATGAGGTGGCGGTTCCAGCTCAGGAACAGCGCTGTTGCGATCGGCACGTTCTGGGCCCTGGCCAGGATCACGAAACCATGGCCGGCCTCGATCACCTTCTCCCAAATGCTGCCGATGAAGCGTCGCGGCTGGACCGGCACTCCCTGACGCTGGCGAGTTTGGCAGTGGAGCCTGTAGAAGGTCTCGAAATCGGCGACAGACCGGCTCAAGCTCACCTCCACGCCGAGCTCGCGCGACCTGCGAATGCGCTTCTGGATCCGGTTTCGGTGCAGGCGGCGGAACAGGACGTCGGGGTCGGGCTCGAGGTCCACCAGGTGCCTCGTGCCGACACGCTCAGCCAGCGCGCCGCTCACGGCAGGCAGCTCGGCCCGGACCTCGATTCCTGCCTGAACGAGCGAGCGGGCGAACTCGCCGGCATTCCCACCCTCCTCAACCAGAGGAGGGCAATGGTCGGTAAATGGAAGCGAGACCAGGCGGCGCCGGCCGATCAGGTCGCGAACCTCCATGACCGGCTGGCCGGCCACCGCCCATCTGCCCACGCCCTCCATCACGAACACGAAGGGGCGAAAGCCGTACGTCTCAGCCACCGCTTGCGACCAGGCGGGGAGGTGGAAGGCGGTCGCGTCCGGGCGGCCATGGACGAGCCGCAGCCAATCCGGATCGTCCAGGCTGCGCACGCTGCCCATCCACTCACAACTTAGGCCGGACCGGCCCCGAGGTTGATGGCCGAAAGCGGAACGATGCGGGCTGATGTCCCACGGCCCGCGGGACCGGTCTCGTGACCGGCACCAACCAACCCATTGCCGCCCCATCAACACTCTGGTCTTCTGGCTGCAAAGGAGTTTGATGAAGCTGACTTCGCGCGTCCTGGCGGCGTTCGTTCTCGTGCTCGCATCGCTGGGCTTGGGCGGGGCCTGGCCGGCCGCCGCGGCCGCCGGCAACCAGGTCGCCGATGTGGCCACGCCGGAGGGCGCGGTCCCGGAGATCGGCGTCACATTCGACGGCCAGTACCTCTACTACGCCGAGCGAAACGGCGCGGTCCTGCATCGGATCGATGTGCCGCCCGCATGCGGATCTCCGTGCGTGACCAGCACCGCGACAGGACACGTCGACATCCCGGTCAGCGCTCCACTGAATCCGCTCGGAATCGGCGGGATCAATGCCATGTCTTACGACGCCGGCCGCGGCCTCTTCTGGGCCGTGGGCGGCGACGGCCTGTCTATCTACCAGGTGACCAAGGCCGGCATCGCCACGCTTGCGTTCTCGATCGACCCGGTGCTCGGCCGGCCGGGCGCCTGCAAGACGACGGTCTGCTGGTCGACGCTGGTCGACGGGCTGGCCTACGACCGCGCCGACGACACGATCTGGTACAAGCCCGACGCCTCCAACCGTATCTACCACTACCTGTTACAGGGCGACGTGCTCGGCAAAGCCGTCCTCGCCCCGACCCCGTATGTCGACACCGACATCGCGCCCAACGACCTGGCTTCGCAGTGCGGCTTCAACTACCCGAGCTGGGTCGTGGTCGGTGGAGCTGACCTCTTCGTCGGCGCCGACAAATGCCAGTACTACTTCGAGTTCACCAAGGCCGGGACCAAGGTGGGGTGGGCCGCGTACAACACGCGCGGGACACCCGACGGGGACGCCGAGTGCGACAACCTGAGCTACACGGTGTCCGTGTTCTGGGCGCGCGACGTCAACGACGGGCACATTCGAGCCTTCGAGCAGTCCGCGGCGGCGGCCTGTGTCTACGGCGGGGGATGAGCTGACCTAGCACATATATAAAGGACGGGCGGCCCGTGCCCGGCCTGTCCTTTACGAGAACTTACATCCCTTAACCACTTAAGCTCAGGGATCGGGCCGATTCCCCGTTACCTCTTACGGAGTTGCGCTCAATCGTCGAATTCAAAGGGGTAACTCGGGCGTACGGCTCAAGGCTGGCGCTCGATGACGTCCACCTGGCGTTGGAGCCAGGTGAGCTGTCGTTTCTCGTCGGGCCGAGCGGCGCGGGCAAGACCACTCTGCTGAAGCTGATCAATCGCGAGATTCGTCCGACATCGGGCGAGGTCTGGGTCGACGGCATCGCCGCTCACTCTCTGAAGGCGTCACACGTTGCCGACGTGCGCAAGCGCGTTGGAGTCGTCTTCCAGGACTACAAGCTCCTGCCGCGGCTAACCGCGATGGAGAACGTGGCCCTCGCTCTCCAGGTGAGCGACCTGCGGGTCTCCGACGAGGAGGCCTCGGATCGGGCGCTCGATGCGCTGGAGGCTGTGGGCCTCGGCGATCGCGGGAAGGCATTCCCCCATCAGCTTTCAGGCGGGCAGCAGCAGCGCGTCGCCGTGGCTCGTGCGGTGGTTGCGCAGCCGCCGCTCCTGATCGCGGACGAGCCCACGGGCAACCTCGACATCGATACGTCGTGGGAGATGATGGACCTCTTCGGGGACATCGCCGCTTTCGGCACGGCAGTGCTTATCGCCACCCACAACGTCGAGATCGTGAGGCGCCTTCAGCGCCGAGTCCTGACGCTCGTTCAGGGCCGCCTGGTGCGCGACCAGCCGGCAGGCCGTACCGGGAGGCTGGCATGGCTGGCGTCGTCTTGAGAGGAAGGTTCCCGCGGCGGCGGATGGTGCAGGTCGTCGCCACCAACGTCTTCCGCTACATATTCCGCGGCGCTGCGCGCAACTGGGTCCGGAACATGGGTAGCACGGCGCCCGCGCTCGGGTCGATGACCCTTCTTCTGTTTCTGTCGGGAGTCATCGGCCTGAGCGGACTCGCTCTCTACAACCTGGAACAGGTTGAAGCCGGCCAGGCGTCGGTGCTGCATGTGTACGTCCGCGACAACGCCGCCTCAGCTGACGTCGACGCGCTGTGGGACCGGCTTGCGCAGGACCCGCGAGTCGCAAGCGTCGCCTTTACGACAAGGGCGGAGGCTCTGAAGCGAGCTCAGCGCATCCCGGGCCTTCCGCAGCTCGCCGACGCCAGTGAGAGCAACCCGTTCCCGGCCAGCCTCGATGTGCAGGTGAAGAAGATCGACGACGTGGCGGCGATCGACGTCCTCGTCCGCAATGACATCGCCGTCGATACCTCGTATCCCACGTCCTACGACCAGGGCGCGTACCAACGCATCCAGGCGGTGCTCTTCGGCGTCGCCGTGGCGGGTCTCGCGTTTCTCGCCCTGCTCGCGTTCGTGGCTGTCACCGTGACCGTCAACAGCATCCGCGCGGCGATTCACTCGCGGCGGGACGAGGTCGCGATCATGCAGCTGGTGGGCGCGCCGCGATGGATGGTCCGCGGTCCGTTCGTCGTTGAAGGCGCCATCACGGGCGGCCTCGCCGGCGTCGTCGGCGGCGCCGTCACTTTCGGGCTGGCCATGACGGGGATGGCGGCGGGATCGTCCTCGTTCGCGCAGTTCGCGCCGGGGATCACGGTCACCGTCGCGGCGCTGGCGGCCGGGATCGTGTTCGCCGCCGGCCTCGGCCTTGGCTCGGGGTCGTCGCTGGTCAGCCTGCGGAGGCACCTCGAATCGTGAGAGGACTCATCCTATCGCTCGCGCTGGCCCTCGCGTTCGTCGCGCTCGCTGCCGGGCCGTTCGGGGCCACCGCCGATACGTCGCCGACGGATCCCCAGCAGCAGCAGGCGCTCATCGACCAGATCCGCGCCCAGCTCGGGAGCAACCTCGCCGACGCGCTGGCCGCCCAGCAGCAGCTGAAGACCTCGCTCCAGGACAACGCGGCGCAGCAGCAGGCGGTGCAGGCGAAGATCGCCGAGGTTCAGAAGAAGATCGCCGACCTCGACGTTCAGATCGCGGATGCTCAGCGCCGCGAGGCGATCCTCGCGCACCGGATCGACGCCGAGCGCAAGCAGCTCCGCCAGCTGGCGCGCGCCATCTACACCGCGCCAACATCGGTCCTGGTCGTGCTCGGAGAAGCGCAGAGCCTGAGCGACCTGCTCACCCGGATTGCCGACCTCAACGTCGCGGGCGCGCGCGCGACTGAGTTGAAGGGCACGCTTGTGCTCGACCTCAACCAGCTCCAGGCAGAGCGCGAGAAAGAGCAGGCCGCTCGCGACGAGCAGATCAAGCAGCGCGAACAGCTCGATTCGCAGCTGTCGCAGCTGAAGGCCCTGCAGGCGCAGCAGGAGCAGTCGATGGCCGACCTGCAGGTGAAGATCAATCAGACCCAGACCGAGCTCTACCTGCTGAGCCGCCAGTCGGCGCAGCTGGCGCAGCAGGTCACGGACATGCTCCAGCAGCAGCAGGACGTAATCATCGCCGCGGCCATGCAGGCGGTGTGGACGCAGGTACAGCTGTGGTCGCAATCGAACAGCGTCGGCCAGATCCCAACCAGCGCCGGACACTCCACCCAGTACCGCTTCATCTGGCCGGAGCCGCAGGCGCACATCTCGCAGCCCTTCGGGCCGAGCTCATTCTGGTTCGAGCCGCCATACGGCGGCTACCCGCACTTCCACACCGGCATCGACATGGTCGAACCTTTCGGCTCGCCTGTTTACGCAGCCGATGACGGCGTCGTGGCGCTGGTCGGGAGCTCGAGCAGCGGTTACGGCAACTACGTCGTCATCGCCCACTCAGGTGGTCTGGACACTCTCTACGGCCACCTTTCGACGGCGCTAGTCAAGCTGGGAGACAGGGTGGCGCAGGGACAGCCGGTCGGGCTCGAGGGATCGTCAGGAAACTCGACCGGCGCGCACCTGCACTTCGAGCTGCGCATCAACCAGAGGCCGGTGGACCCGACGCCCTACCTGCCGCCCGGCGCTCCTTCGAGCTTCAAGGGCTAGATCATCCGAACCCTTCGCCGCGGTTGTGGGCGTCGAACGGGCGCATAAATACGGAGGGCTGGAACTGAATGAACGCGGGACCAACCACAGTCCCGCCTCCCAACGTATTGAAGGCTGGACCCAGAGCCGAAGCCGTCGCGTTCATCGTCGATGACTGAGTTGTATCGCTCCAGCTGCCGGTGTTCAGCCGGTGGATCAGTGTCGTGAACGCAGCTACGGTTTCGGCGGGAGTGAAGGCGCAGTGCCCGGCCCGGTGCACGAAGGTCTGTCGCAACAGGTCGGAGTTGCCCCGCGAGGCGACCACGCTGCTGTACGCCTGCTCGTCCTGGGGCAGCACCAGGCCGTCGCCGGTCGTGTGCATCGTCAGCACGGGCGATTCGATCACGCCGTTGTAGGTGATGTACCGGCTCAGGTACTGGAGCGCGTTTGGTTGGGCGGATATCCGGGGCGCTGCAGCCAGCTTGTCGAGGTCGGCCTGCAGGTCGAGTCCCGCTGCGCTGTAAAGGGCCACGACCTCGTCCTTGTTGATCGATTCGTTGAACTGCATCCGGTAGTCCACACCTGCGTTCCACGACGGGTTGCCGCCGGCGTGCATCTCGAGGTCGGCCCGCAGCGCGAAGAGGAACGGGAAGTCGACGTTCGCGTCCCACTTGAACTGGTTCAGTTCCCTGGCAGCGAAGTCGGTTGGCGCTGGTTCGGCAGACCCGGTGGTGAACCAACCCGGTGTATCGCCTATGGCCGCCACGAGCGCGAGCCGGGCGCGGCCCTGCGGAGTGGCTTGCTCCTGAGCCGCAACGAATTCAGCGAGTTGAAAGTTGCTGCCCGCCCCGAAGCCTGTGTTGGTGATGTTCACCAGCTGTAGGCTCGCTGCTGCCGGCTCGGGCGCCAGCGTCTTGAACGCGAACTCGGCGTCCAACCCCTGGTTCCACACGCCGACTCCGCCGGCCACCACGCCGCACATCGGGATGGCTCCGGCGAACCTTTCTGGATTGCGCTGGATGAGGCCGGCGGTGATCATGCCGCCGAGCGAGTGTCCCCACGCGATGGTGCGAACCGGCTTGCCGTGCTCGGCCGTGAAGTGATCGAGCAGTGCGATCTGGTCGTGGAGGGCCGCCTGCACCGCCCAGCCGTTGACGCTGTAAGACGACCCAGCGATCGCGTAGCCGTTGCCGAGCAACCAGGCGCCGGTCGCCGGATCGCCGACGTCAACGGCCGTAAGAGGATGGCCCGGCGTCACATAACCATGGCTGTAGAGGACGAGGGTTCCGTTCCATGTCGCCGGCATCTGGATCAGGAAGTTCGCGCCATCGATGGTTCCCGTTTCAGGTGGAGGATTCGCCGCACCAGCTGTTACGGAGCTGGCCACCACTGCCACGGCCGTGGCCAGCATCACGAGAAACGCTTTATGGGACCGTCTCATCTCAACCCCCAGTACTCAGCCGGCGGACGCGCTTCTCCCGCATGCTAACTCTTGCCGAAATGAATGCAAGTTCCGACTTGAGCGGCATCAGGGCCCTCACGTTCGACGTCTTCGGCACGGCGGTCGACTGGCGAACCGGGGTGGCCGCCGAGGCGCGCCGCGTCGGCGATTCGCGAGGCGTCACTGGCGACTGGGAGCGCCTGGCGGATGAATGGCGCGGGCTGTATGGGCCATCGATGGATCGGGTGCGACGCGGCGAGCTGCCGTGGACGAACTTCGATCGGCTGCACCGGATGTCGCTCGATCAAGTTCTACAAAACCTCGATGTCGAAGGCTTCGACGATGCCGCTCGAGAGGAGCTCACGCTGGCCTGGGAGCGGCTGCCCGCCTGGCCCGACGCCGCGCCAGGTTTGTCGCGGCTGGCGAAGCGCTTCACCGTTTCGACCCTGTCGAACGGCAATCGATCCCAGCAGGCGGCGCTGGTCCGATTCGCCGGATTACCCTTCCAGCGCTTGCTTTCAGCGGAGGACTTTCGCCACTACAAGCCGGACCCTGACGTTTACCTCGGGGCGGCGTCCGCCCTCGGGCTCGAAGCGGGCCAGGTGATGATGGTGGCCGCGCACAAGGGCGACCTGCGCGCCGCCCAGGCGGCGGGTTTGCGTGCGGCATTCGTGGAGCGGCCGCTGGAGAAGGGGCCGGGCGGAGGCGCGGACTTGCTTCCTGATCCACCCGCCGACGTCCAGGCACACGACTTCGTCGACCTCGCGGAAAAATTGGGCTGCTGAGCGTGCACAAAGTCGCGCTGCTGACTCGCGAGTACCCACCCGACGTGTACGGGGGCGCGGGAATTCACGTCGAGTATCTCGCGCGCGAGCTCCGCCACCTCGCCGACGTCTCCGTCCACTGCTGGGGAGCGCCTCGAGACGAGCCTGGCGTAACCGCCCATCAGCCATGGAGCGAGCTGTCGGAGCCTAAGCCCGAGTCGACCGCGCTCCACGCACAGCCTCGAGCCGCTCCGGCCCTGGAAGGCCGAACAGCTCGGAGGCGGCTATGCGATTTCCAGGTTCTGCGAGCAGACGGCGATCGAATCGGCGGACGCGGTGATCGCCGTGTCACAGGGCATGCGCGAGGACGTGCTCACCTGCTACCCGAAAGTCAGCCGCGATCGCGTCCACGTGATCCACAACGGGATAGACGCTGAGGTCTACAAGCCGACCCCCTCTGACCCTACGTTGAAGAAGCTGGGCGTCGATCCCGAGGTGCCGTTCGCGCTTTTCGCTGGAAGAGTCACGCGCCAGAAAGGTCTGCATCTGCTCCTGGCGGCAGCCCACCGGATCGACCCCCGCTACCAGCTCGTGATCGTCGCCAGCTCTCCAGACACGCCCGAGATCGGCGCTGAGGTGGCCGCGCTAGCCGAACGAGTGCGAGCCGAGCGGGGGAACCTGGTCTGGATCGGCCGCTTCATACCGCTCGAAGACCTGATCCACCTCTACACCGGCGCGGCGGTGTTCGTCTGTCCGTCCGTGTATGAGCCGTTCGGCCTCGTCAACCTGGAGGCGATGGCCTGTGAAACGGCGGTCGTCGCTTCGCGCGTCGGCGGGATCCCGGAGATCGTGGTCGAGGGCGAGACGGGCTACCTGATCGACTACGAGCCAGAGCATCTCGAAGCCTTCACCGACTCGCTGGCAGCCCGGGTCGAGGAAGTGCTGTCACACCACGACCTCGCCACCAGGATGGGGAAGGCCGGCCGCGCAAGGGTGCTGCGACATTTCGGCTGGCCGGCGATCGCCGCCCGCACCATCGAGCTGTACGACTCGCTCCTGTAAGCGGCATGCGGGATCTGGGGTTCAACGTCCGGCTGCTTTCGGCGGGTCCGTTCGTGACCATGATCGACCGCTTTGCCGTTGCGCCCGTCCTGATCCCGATCGCGCTCGAGTTCCGCGCCCCGCTGGGAACCGTGGCCATTGCGGCCACCGCGTATTACCTCGCGTACGGGTTGGCGCAGCCCTTCTGGGGCTTCGCGTCCGACCGTGCCGGCCGCATCCGCATCATCCGGATCAGCCTCGGCGCCACCTCGGCGGCGTGTGCTCTCTCAGCACTTGCTCCCAACCTGGATCTTCTTATCGCCGCGCGGATCATCGCCGGCGCGTCGGTCTGCGCCATCCTCCCGACCGCGCTCGTCTATGTGGGCGACATGATTCCTTTCAAGTCCCGCCATGCGGTCATCGCCGACTTGCTGGCCGCCGTCGCGGTCGGCACCGCGGCCGGCAGCCTGAGCGCGGGGCTGTTCGCCCACTACATCAGCTGGAGGGTGACGTTCGGCATCACAGCTGTGATCGCCGCCGGGCTCGTCGTGGCGATGCGCAGCCTTCCGGAGTCGAACGCCCAGCCATCGAGGGGCGGACCGATCGCACAGCTTCGCCAGGCGCTTGTGCGTCCGTGGGCGCGGTTTCTGATCCTGTTCGCGATCCCCGAGGGCGCGATGGTGCTGGGCTTTCTCGTCTACTTCGCACCCGCGCTCGAGGCGACGGGCGCGAACCCCGCCGTGGCGGGCCTGGTTGTCGCCACCTATGGCGGCGCGGTCCTCGCGGGCACGCGGGTGGTCAAGCGCATCGCCCCGCGAGCTCCCGCCTGGGTGCCGATCGGAATCGGCGGCGCGATGGCGGTCGCGGGCTACCTGGCCGCCGCCATCGACCAGCACGTCGTCGCCATCCTTCTCGCGAGCGTCCTGATCGGCGGCTGCTACGCGATCTTCCACTCGACGATGCAGGCCTGGGCGACTGAGATCGCGCCCGAGGTGCGTGGCACGGCGGCGGCCCTTTTTGTGACGAGCGCGTTCACCGGGGGAGCGATCGGAACGGGGCTCGCGGCCGCCGTCGCCCAGGCGCATCAGTACGGAGTCCTCTTCCTAGCCGGGGCTGCGCTCAGCGTTCCGGTCGTGATCACGGCGGCGGTCGCCCGATCCCGCTATCCCGGCTCCACGGGGGCCGACCCGATCGAGGAACTGGCCGGTTCGTAAGCGGCGGATTAAGATTCGACTTGACGCCGGCTGATCAACATCGCGAGGTGAGGACAGTGCGCAAGTTGGTTTTGCTCGCTGTGGCCGTGGCCCTTGTTGCCTGTGGAGGCGGCGGGACCCCGACCGGGCCATCGACTGGCTCGACGATCATCCTTGGAGCGCCGCTCGGGCTCACCGGGTCCCTGGTCAAGGAGTCCAACCTCACGCAGCAGGGTTACAGCCTGTGGCTCGACTGGATCAACACTCGCGGGGGGATACTCGTCAACGGCGTCAAGCACCCGGTCGTGATCAAGTACTACGACGACACCAGCAGCGCGAACCAGTCAGCTGTCCTGATGCAAAAGCTCATCACTGAAGACAAGGCGAACTTTCTACTCGGCCCGTATGGGAGCGCCGCCACCGCGACCGACGCCGCCGTCGCCGAGCAGAACCAGATCCCGATGGTCGAGGCCAACGGGGCTGCTCAGTCGATCTTCAACCAGGGCTACAAGTACACGTTCGGCGTCCTCAGCCCCGCCAACAAGTACCTCGAGGGCGTGATCGACATGGCGGCGACGCTGAATCCGAAGCCGGCGACCGTCGCGATGCTCAGCGCCGACGACAACTTCAGCCTCGAGGTGGCGAACGCGATCAACGACTATGCGCCCACCAAAGGCATGAGCGTGGTCCTCTTCAAGAAGTACAAGAATGGCGCCACCAACCTCACCGCCGAGGTGCAGGCGGCGAAGGCCGCGAACGCTGACATTGTCCTCAACTCAGGCCACCTGACCGAGGCCATCGCCATCAACAAGGCGGCCAAAGAGCAGAAGCTGAACGCAAAGATCTTCGCCTACTCCGTCGGTCCGTCGACGCCGGACTTTATCGCCGCTCTCGGCAAGGACGCCAACTTCGTCTTCGACGGCTCACAGTGGACGCCGCAGGTCAAATACGCGCCGGCCTTCTACCTGAGCGAATCCGACTACGTCGCCGCCTACAAGGCGAAGTTCCCGGGCCTGGGCGATCCCGATTACCACGTCGCCGAGTCGACGGCCGCGTGTCTTGCCCTACAACGCGCCATCGAGAATGCCGGCTCGCTGGATCCCAAGAAGGTTCGCGACGCGCTCGCGGCGCTAGACGTAACAGTGTTCTTCGGCGAGATCAAGTTCGACCCTCGCGGGATCAACATCTACAAGCCGATGGTCGTCGAGCAGATCCAGAACGGCGTCCACCACACCGTCTTCCCGGCCGACGTAGCCGACGCCCAGCCGCAGTACCCGACGCCCTCCTGGGACCAGCGCTGATCGAGGCCGCCTAGCCACGGCCGACTTCGTCCAGCTGGTCGTCCTCGGCCTGCTGGCCGGAGGCGTTTACGTCGCGGTGGGCGTCGGCTTCGGCCTGGTGTGGGGCGTCCTCAACATCGTCAACCTCGCCCACGGTGCGCTCGTGATCGTCGGCGGCTACATCACCTGGCAACTGTTCACCGCCCTGCACCTGGACCCGTTCCTGACCTTGCCGGTGGACGCAGTGGCGCTGTTCGTGCTCGGTTACACGATGCAGCGTGGAGTGATCAACCGGATCATCCGGGCTCCGCTGCTCTTCACGTTTCTGCTCACGTTCGGTTTGAACCTCATCATCGTCAACGTCCTGCTGCTCATCTTCGGGTCTGACTTCCGTTCGGTAACGCCGTCTTATTCAGGCCAGGGTCTGGAGCTCGGCAAGGTGGTCATCCCCTACGTCCCGCTGATCTCGCTCGGAGTCGCGATCCTGCTCTCCGCGGCCCTCGCGTTCATCCTGAACCGGACCCGCATCGGGCTGGCGATCAACGCCATCGCTGCTGACCGTGACGCCGCCCAGCTGGTGGGCATCGACCTGCGCCACGCATACGCCGTCACGTATGGGCTCGGCGCTGCCTGCGCCGGCGTCGCCGGCGGCCTGATCGCTCTGATCCAGGCGATTACGCCGACCGCGGGCGAGCCGTACACATTGCAAGCGTTCGTGGTCGTGATCCTGGGCGGGCTGGGGAGGGTCAGCGCGACCGTGATCGGCGGGCTGGCCTTCGGGCTGGTCGAGGCTTTCGGGCAGTCGATACCCGGCTCGGGATCGGTCTTCGCCAACGCGATCGCGTTCGGGCTCCTGGTCCTGGTGCTCGTGACACGGCCGCAAGGCTTGATGGGCCGGCTGCGGTGATGGTGAAAGGCGACTCGAACCGGCGCTGGCGGCGGATCTTTCTGATCCTCGCCGCGGTTATCGGGGCGTACGCGCTGCTTGCTCCTCTGACTTCGCTCGACGCCGCCCAATCGGCCAACATCCCGCTTCTCGCGGACCGGCTCTGGTTCCGCCTGGCGACGATCATCGCCATGTTCATCGTCATGGCGACCGCCTGGAACATCATCGGCGGCATCACGGGCTACGCCGCCTTCGGCAACGTGGCGTTCTTCGGCATCGGCGCCTACACGACCGGAATGCTCATCGCGAAAGCGAAGTGGCCCTTCCTGGCCGCGCTTCCGTTGGCGCCGCTCGTCGCCGCCGGGTTCGCGGTCCTCGTCGGCCTTCCCCTGCTCAGGCTGCGCGGGCACTACTTCGCCGTGGCGAGCCTGGGGGTGGGGGTGGCGGTGGGCGAGCTGGTGCAGAACATCGACTACCACGGGCAGGCGGTGTTCGGAGGAGCGAGCGGACTTTTTCTGCCCATCTACTCGATCGACAACCGCGGCCTCTTTTTCTTTTATCTGATGCTGGCGGCTGCCGCCGCCGGGATCGCCGTGACCTGGTGGGTGCTGCGCAGCAAGTTCGGCTACGGCCTGATCGCCATCCGCGAGAACGAGGAGGCGGCCGCGGTCCTCGGCGTCAACACCACCGCCTACAAGGTGGCCGCCTTTTCGCTCGCAGCTGCACTGACCGGCCTCGCGGGCGGGATCTTCTCCCAGTGGAACGTGTTCATCAACCAGGACAACACATTCCCGATCGAATACAACGTCCAGATGATCTTGATGGCGCTGCTGGGCGGGACCGGCACGGTGTTCGGGCCGGCCGCCGGCGCGGTCCTTTTGCAGCTGCTGATCCAGTTTCTCGGCGGCACCCTGCCAATCTCATTCGAGCTTCCGTTCGTGTCCGAGACGGCGCGCCCGATCGTCGCGCAGATCATCCTTGGTCTCCTCCTGGTCGGCGTTGTGATCTTCGTGCCGCGCGGCATCATCGACTTCTTCGGCGGCCGCACACGGCTGAGCCTGGGCTACCTCCGGCGGTCGCTGCGCGAAACCTCGCTTTGAGCGCCGCAGCCGCGCAGCTCGAGCTGCGGAGTGTCACCAAGCGCTTCGGAATTCGCTGGGAGGGCCATTCGATCGCCGGCATGCCGCCGTTCCGGATCGCCCGGCTCGGCATCGGACGCACCTTCCAGATCGTGCGCCCGTTCGGCTCGATGACCGTGCGGGAGAACGCAGCCATCGGCGCGCTGTTCGGCAGAGACGACGCGCGCCGCGGCCCGAAAGAGGCCTTCGAGGCGGCGGACGGAGTTTTGGAGCTGGTCGGGCTCGCCGCGAAGGCGGCCCTTCCCGTTTCGGCACTCACGATCCCGGACCGCAAGCGGCTCGAGGTGGCGCGGGCGGTGGCGACCAGGCCGCACCTCCTGCTGCTCGACGAGGTGATGGCCGGCCTCAACAACGTGGAGATCGATGAAGCGCTTGAGATGGTGCGCGCGGTCCATGCGACGGGCGTGACCGTGCTCTTGATCGAGCACGTCATGCGCGTGATCATCGGGGTCTGCCGCCGGGCGGTTGTCCTGGAAGGCGGCCGGGTCCTTGCCCAGGGCGAACCGGAGGTCGTGCTGCGAGATGAGCGCGTGATCCAGGCCTATCTCGGCGAGCGCTATGCGAAACGCCTCAAAGCCTGAGCCGCTGCTCCAGGTCCGCGGCCTGACGGCGGGTTTCGGCGCCGGACCGGTCCTCTTTGGCATCGACCTCGACGTCGGCCATGCGGAGCTGGTCGCCCTCGTCGGCGCCAACGGCGCGGGCAAGTCGACATTGCTCGGCGCCATGAGCGGCCTGATCCGAGCCACCGCGGGGACCATCACGCTCGGCGGGGAGGACGTCACGCACGCTCGCCCGGAAGCCCTGGTCCGCAAAGGCATCGCCCACGTGCCGCAGGGCCGGCGTTTGTTTGGAACGATGTCGGTCGAGAAGAACCTGCTCCTCGGCGCCTACCTGCGGCACGATCGCGAGGTCCGCGACGACCTCAAGCGCGTGCTCGGTCACTTCCCGGCGCTGGCGGACAAGCTCTCCCGCGATGCGGGCACGCTGTCTGGCGGGGAGCAGCAGATGGTCGCGCTCGGGCGCGGCCTCATGGCCCGTCCGAAGCTGCTGATGGTCGACGAGCTGTCGCTCGGCCTCGCCCCGAAGGTCGTCGACCATTTGATCGAGGTCGTGCAGCAGATCAATCGTGAAGGCACCGCGCTGATCCTCGTCGAACAAGACGTGCTCGTTGCACTGGATGCCGCGAGTCGCGCATACGTGCTCGAGAACGGACGGGTCGTGTTGAGCGGCGCCGCCGCCGAGGTCAAGGAGGATCCGGGCGTTCGCCGTGCGTACCTCGGCCTGTGACAACGCCTACATTTGGGCTCGTGCTCAAGGTCGCGGTTGCGCTTCCGGCGATGACCGGCGAGGTGGGGGAGTACCTGGCGGACGTGGCCGCGCTCGAAGCGGCGGGTGCAGAAGCAATCTGGGTGGATGACACGGCTGTCGAACCCTGGGTGATGCTGGGCGCGCTGGCGGCGTTGACGCATCGGGTCGGCCTGGTCTGCAAGCTCACCTCGCCGGACAGATGGCCGGCCGCGCAGCTTGGCGGTGCCGCGGCCACGCTCCAGGCACTCAGCCGCGGCCGGTTCGCGGTCGGGCTGCCTCCAGATAGCGTGCTCGAGGACCAGCTTGCGGCGCTGCGCGCGACCGGCGTGAGAATCTTCAGGAGCGACGCTGGTGGTGCGTTCGACGATGGCGAAGGGAGATGGGCCGCCATCGCTGCGCCGCCTGATCGCGAAGCCTGGAACGCAACAATTGGCGCCTACGATTCGGCCGGCGCGGCGGGCGTGATCGTGCCGTGGAACGATCGCCTCATCGATCTTCTCCGCAATCTCGGCTTCGACGTCGCTGTCGCCGAATCCACCAAGGTCAAGCAAAACCTGCGCATCGCGGGGGCGAAGGAATCGCATTCCGTCTGCCCTTACTGCGCGGTCGGCTGCTCGCTGGTCGCCTACACGCGCCAGAACAGCGACGGCAGCGTGCAGCTCCTGCAGATCGAGGGCGATCCCGACAGCCCGGTCAACGAAGGCCGCCTCTGCCCGAAGGGCGCGACCGCGATGCAGCTGGCAACCTCGCCTCGGCGCGTGGAGTCGCCCCAGTACCGCGCCGCGGGCGCGAGGGGCTGGAAGAGCGTGTCATGGGATTTCGTGCTCAACAAGATCGCCCAGAACGTGAAGGCGTCGCGGGACGCCACGTTCGTGGGCACGGATGCAAGCGGCAACACCGTCAATCGCACCGAAGGCATCGCTTTCGCGGGAGGCGCCGCATTCAGCTCGGAGGAGGGCTACTTCGCCACCAAGCTGATGCGCGGCCTGGGACTGGTGCATCTAGAGCAGCAAGCCAGGGTTTGACACGGCCCCACGGTGGTCAGTTTGGCCGCCACATTCGGGAGGGGAGCGATGACAAACCACTGGCGCGACATCAAGAACGCTGACCTGATCCTGATCAACGGCGCCAACCCGGCCGAAGCACATCCCGTGGGCTTCCAGTGGTTCATGCGGGCGAAGCTCGATCGCGGGGCAAAGATCATCCACGCGGATCCGCGCTTCACGCGAACCTCAGCCGTCGCCGACATGTACCTGCGCATCCGTACCGGCAGCGACGTGGCGTACTTCGGCGGCCTGATCAACCACATCCTGCAGAACAACCTGTACCAGGCCGACTACGTGCGGAATTACACGAACGCATCGTTCATCGTCAAGCAGGGATTCGGTTTCACGGACGGGCTCTTCTCCGGGTACAGCGCACCGAAGCGGACGTACGACATCAGCAGCTGGAGCTACGAGACCGGCGCCGGTGGGTTCGCGAATCGCGACATGACACTGCAGCACGAGCGGTCGGTGTTCCAGCTCATGAAGGCCCACTACTCGCGCTACACGCCAGACGTCGTCTCCAGCATCACCGGGATCCCGGTCGACCAGTTCAACAAGGTGGCGGACCTGGTCGGCCAGATGGGCAAGCCCGACAAGGTGATGACCATCGTCTACGCGGTGGGCCTGACCCATCACACGACCGGAGGACAGCTCATCCGATCAGGCGCGGTGCTGCAGCTGCTGCTCGGCAGCATCGGGCGACCCGGTGGGGGCATGAACGCGGAGCGCGGCCACGCCAACATCCAGGGCAACACCGACCATGCGATCTCGTGGGAGCTGCTGCCCGGGTACATGAGGATCCCCGCGCCGGGCCAGAAGACGGTCGATGATTACGTGGCTCAGAGCGCCTCCAAGAAGTCGGATCCAAACTCATGGAACTTCTTCGGCACCAACTACCGGAAGTTCATGGTCAGCCTGCTCAAGGGTTGGTATGGATCCGCGGCGACCAAGGCCAACGAGTTCGCCTTCGACTACGTGCCCAAGCCCGGCCAGAACGCATCCTGGATGTCTATCTACGACCAGGCGCTCAAGGGCAAGATGGAGGGCGTAATCCTGTCGGGGATGACGGCCGCGAGCATCGGGCCGGACGCCAACCAGGTCCAGCAGGCGCTCACGAACCTCAAGTGGTTGGTGGTGATGGACCCTCTGCCGACGACCAGCTCAGAGTTCTGGCACGCTCCTGGGATCGATCCCACGCAGGTCAAGACCGAGGTCTTCCTGCTGCCGACCACGCACTGGATCGAGAAGGATGGCTCGTTCACCAACAGCGGCCGCTGGGCTCAATGGAAGGACCAGGTCATTCCGCCGCAAGGCCAGGCGCGGCACGACCACTGGGTCTTGAGCGACATCTTCAATCGCGTGAAAGGGATGTACCAGCAGCAGGGCGGCAAGTTTCCGGACCCCATCATGGCCCTCACTCTCGATTACAAAGACCCGCTGAAGCCGGAGCTGGACGAGATCGCCAAGGAGATCAACGGCAAGGACCTGTCGACGGGCAAGCAGATGACGTCTTTCGCCAATTTGAAGGACGACGGGACGACCACGGCCGGCGACTGGATCTACACCGGCAGCTACCTCGACACCGGCAACCTGATGAAGCGCCGGGACGGCATCCAGGATCCCAAGACCAACGACCCGACCGGGATGGGTTTTTATCCCGGCTGGGCCTGGAGCTGGCCGCTGAACCGCCGCGTGCTCTACAACCGCGCTTCGGCCGACCTCGACGGCAAAGCGTGGGATCCGACACGGCCCGGCATCACGTGGAACGGGACCAAGTGGGTGGGCGACGTGCCCGACTACCCGGCGACGATGAACCCGCACGATCCAAATGCGTACCTGCCGTTCATCATGAACGGCGAAGGCGTGGGCCGGCTGTTCAGCAACGGCATGGTCGACGGTCCGTTCCCCGAGCACTACGAACCGGTTGAGTCGCCGGTCGCCAACCCGCTGCACGCGACCGTGTCCGCTTCGCCCGTCGCCTTCCTGTACGACCAGGCTGCCGGGAGGCTCAACCGGTTCGGCACCGCGGCCGATTTTCCGTATATCGCCACCAGCTACCGGCTGACCGAGCACGAGCACTACGTCACCCAGCACGTCCCGCACCTGGTCCAGCTGCAGCCGGAGCCGTTCGTCGAGATCCCGTGGGAGCTGGCGCAGACGAAAGGCATCAAGACGGGCGACAAGGTCCGTGTCTCCTCGAAGCGCGGCAAGGTCGAGGTGCTGGCGATGGTGACGAAGCGGCTCGGCCCGATGACCGTCGCCGGCCAGACGGTGTTCCAGATCGGCATCCCCATCCACTGGGGCTACGTAGGCATTCCCGCCGACGGCGATCCGAACCACGGCCGCTACTGGCTGGCCAACGCGCTCACGCCGTTTGTCGGCGACGCCAACTCGCGCACGCCCGAGTTCAAGGCGTTCCTGGTCAACCTGGAGAAGATGTGATGGCGCAGCTCGCGATCACCGCCCCGTGGGCGGAGCGCCGCCGGCGGACCCTCGACCTGAGAGGCCGCCACGCTTTCGCGGCCGAGTTGCTCGATTTCTACGGCGCGCTTGTGGGCGTGCAGGAACGGGCGTATGAAGACGCCATCACGGCCAGGCCATCCGCGCCCGACCTGGTGAGCTACGTGGCGGAGATGGTGGTGCCGAGCGTGGTGGAGGTGAGCGCCGCGGCCGGTCCCGAGAGGCTGCGCGGCGGCGTGGCGACGCGCCTCGAGTCCACAGACGCTCGCGAGATCGTCGCCTCGTGGATTGGTGGCGAGGATCAGCCCATGGTCGATCGCTACATCGCGCGCGCATCAGTCGGCCCGGTGCTGGAGGCGCTCGGATCGGAGGTGGCGGCATCCTGCATCGGCGTCCGCGACCGGCTGCACTGTCCGTTTTGCGGAGGTGCTCCGCAGGTCAGCTACTTCGCAATGGCCGGCGAGGATCTGGCCTCTGGCGGCCGCTTCCTCAACTGCGCGCGCTGTCACGCAAGTTGGGGTTACCCGCGAATGACGTGCGCGGGATGCGGCGAGAGCTCCACGTCGCGCCTTCCGATCTTCTCGGAGGAGGGCACCACATCAGGCGAGCACGGCAGCGTCGTGCGCGGCCTCCCGGTCGGGCCCAACGGCTCGAACGGCTCCACCCCCAAAGCGATATTCCCCCACGTCCGGATCGAAGCCTGCGAAACATGCCGCCGCTATCTGCTCAACGTCGACCTTGCCACCGACCCGGCAGCGGTCCCTGTCGTCGACGAGCTCGACGCCCTGCCCCTGGACCTGTATGCCAGGGAGCGAGGGTTCACGAAAATCACTCCCAATCTGATGGGCTTCTAAAGGATGGCGGTAACCATCAAGCCCGGCGAGTCTTACGGCTTCTTCACCGACACGAGCATCTGCATCGGGTGCAAGGCGTGCGAGGTCGCTTGCAAGGAATGGAACCAGCTCCAGGGAGATACGCCGAAATTTCTTGGCGACAGCTACGACAACACGGGCCAGCTCGACGACCAGAACTGGCGCCATGTGAAGTTCATCGACGACGTACCGTCGCAATCGGTGGATGCGGGCAACGGCAAGGCATTCCTGATGATGTCCGACGTCTGCAAGCACTGCAAGCACGCGAGCTGCATGGACGTGTGTCCGACGGGGGCGATCATCCGCACCGAGTTCGACACCGTCTTCATTCAGCAGGACGTGTGCAACGGTTGCCGGAACTGCATCGCCGCCTGCCCATACAGCGTGATCGCCCTCAACCCGGCTACCGGTACCGCGCACAAGTGCACGCTCTGCTACGACCGGCTCCAGGGCGGCCTGCAGCCCGCCTGCGCCAAAGCCTGCCCCACGCAATCGATCCAGTTCGGGCCGCTGGCCGAGCTGCAGCAGGCGGCCGACGTCCGGCTTGCGGCGCTGCACTCCCAGGGCGTGACGCAGGCGCAGCTGTACGGCCGCGACGACACGGTGTACGGGGGACTGAACGCCTTCTTCCTGCTCATGGACAAGCCCGAGGTCTATGGGCTGCCGAACGCAGACAACGCGAAGCTGCCTACCCGCAACGACCTGGGCGGATATATCGGCGCGCTCGTGACGGGAGTGCTCGGCGTGATCGCGGGCATCGTCGCGTTCAGGCGGAGAGGGGCATCGTGATCTACCTAGCCGCCGAGCATTTCGTGCGAGCGCCTCAATGGACGTGGTACATCCTCGGTTACTTCTTCTTCGCCGGCCTCACGGGCGGCTCTTATGCGGTGGCGACGCTCCTCCGTTTGGTTGGAGATCCGCGCGACGAGCCGGCCGCGCGCGTCGGCTTCTATGCCAGCTTCGCGACATTGCTGGTCTGTCCCGTGCTCCTGACCACCGACCTGGGTGCGAGCTGGTGGAAGTTCTGGCACATGCTCGTCGACGTCACGCCCGGAGACCAGGGCCTCAACTTCAAGTACTGGTCGCCGATGTCGGTCGGCGTCTGGGCGCTGCTGATATTCGGCTTTTTCGTGGCCGTGTCCGCGCTGGAGGCGTTCGTGCTCGACAGGCGCTCGCGCAGCTCCGCGCCCAAAGCGCCTACCGACCCGAGCGGCTCCAGGTTCCGCACCGTCGATCCCCCCGCCCGGCCGATCGGCGGGATCGCGGGCCAGGCCTTCAACGTCATCGGCGGCGTGTTCGCTCTCTTCGTCGCGTCCTACACGGGAGTGCTGCTCAGCGTCAGCAACCAGCCGATCTGGAGCGACACCTGGATGCTCGGCGGCCTGTTCCTTGCCTCAGGTCTGAGTGGCTCGGCCGCCTTGATCGCGCTGCTGACCAGGTACCGTCCCGACGCGGCGTTCAGCCTCGGCCGCCTCCATGAGGCGGACGGGTATTTCTCGATCCTCGAGCTGGTCCTGCTGGTCGCGTTCTTCATCACGATCATCGCGGCCGGGACGGCTGGACCTACGCTGCCCTTCCTTCCTCTGTGGTTGCTTGCGCTGGTGGGTGTCGGCGCGTCACTCGTGGCGGCGAGGGGGCACATGCGCATCCGTGGACTTCCGGCCGGCGGCTCGGCGGTCGTCGCCCGCGCCGGCACGGACACTCTGATCGTCTCCATCCTCGGCCTGCTCGGGGTATTGGCGCTGCGCGCTGCGGTGATCTTCAGTGCCCAGTAACGGACCTCCAAGCCCAGAGCAGGTCCTGGGCGTTCTCTCCGCGATCCAGGATCCGGACCTGGGTCGCGACGTTGTCAGCCTTGGGATGATCAAAGATCTGGTCATCGCCGCCGACGGCCGCGTGAGCTTCACATTCGAGCTCACGACGCCGGCCTGCCCCGTGCGGGATCGATTCCAGACGATGGCGCGAAAGCTCGTCGCCGATCTTCCCGGCGTGACCGCGGTCGACCTGAAGATGACGGCCAACGTGCGCTCGGCCTTCAACGGGCGGCAGCCGAACCAGGTCCTTCCCGGAGTCAAGCAGGCGATCGCCATCGCCTCCGGAAAGGGAGGGGTCGGGAAGTCCACCGTGGCGATCAATCTGGCCTGCGCCCTCGGCATCAGCGGCGCGCGGGTCGGGCTGCTCGACGCGGACATCTACGGTCCATCCATCCCCGGGATGATGGGCGTCCAGGACCAGCCGAAGGTGATCGACCAGAAGCTGATGCCGCTCGAGGCCTTCGGCGTGAAGCTGATGTCGATCGGATTCCTGGCAGGCGCCGACAAGGCGATGGTCTGGCGCGGACCGATGGTCTCTCGCGCGATCGAGCAAATGCTCGGCGACGTCCATTGGGGCGAGCTCGACTACCTGATCATCGACCTTCCACCGGGCACCGGCGACGCCTCCTTGACTCTCGCCCAGGCGGTGCCGCTGGCCGGTGTCGCGATCGTGTGCACGCCGCAGGCGGCCGCGCTCGGCATCGCGGTCAAGGCTCTGCAGATGTTCCGGGGCCTGAACGTGACTCCATTGGGCCTGGTCGAGAACATGAGCTGGTTCGTGTGCGGCCGCTGCAGCGAGGAACACTTCATATTCGACCACGGCGGAGCTGAGCGAGCGGCCCGGCGCCTGGGCGTCCCTTACCTCGGCGGCATCCCGCTGGAGAAGGTGATTCGCGAGGAGGCCGACGCCGGTACGCCGGTGGTCATGTCCCGACCCGACACCGCGGGCGCGAAAGCGTTCCGCGACGTCGCGTCGGCGGTGGCCGCCCGAGTGTCGGTGCAGAGCTTCCGGCAGCTGCCCGTCATCAGGGTTAGCTAGACCGGGGCGGGGTACTCCTTCTCGAGCTCCTGCCTGACCTCGAGGATGAACGCCGCCACGGTCGCGTCGTCGACCTCAGCGCCCGCCGCGCGAAGTCGCTCCGTCGCGACACCCGCCATGTAGCAGGACAGAGGCGCGAAGCGCCGCTCTTGCGTCCGGGCCGCCACCCGGGCCAGGTCCAGGAGCTCCAGCGCCACCTTCGCGTCGAGCGAAGGTGCCTCGATTCGGGCCGACCGCCGCCCCGCCGCCGCCACCCATCGCTCGCCCAGGTCGTCGAAGAATCGATTCATGCGTCACCTATAACACGCCGCGCAATTCGTTTCTTGACATCGGGCCGGCTCGGCGAGACTGTAGAGCAAGCGCCAGCCGAACCAAAACGTGGGGGTACTCAGATGACACTGAGATGGATCTTGCGAGCTGCCGCCGTGGTCGCCGTCCTCGGATTGACGGTCGCGGCTACGAGCGCCGATGAAGCGACCCTGTCGATGCACGCGAAGCTGAGCGGCTTCCAGGAGGTCACGCCGAAGCTCAGCCCGAGCACCGGCCACTTCGAGGCCACGGTGACCGGGTTGACGCTCTCCTACACGCTCACCTACACGAAGCTGTCCAGCCCGGCCTTCATGGCCCACATCCACTTCGGCCAGCCGGCGGTCAACGGCGGCATCTTCCTCTGGTTGTGTGGGTCTACTAGCGCGCCCGGCCCCGCCGGGACGCCCACCTGTCCCCCCGACGGTGGCACGGTCTCGAGAAGCGTTACCGCCTCGGATATTGTGGCGCCCGTGCCAACCCAGAACCTGGCTGCCGGCGACTTCGCGGGAGCGCTGGCCATCATCGCCGCCGGCGACGCCTACGTGAACATCCACACGAGCAACTTTCCGGGCGGGGAGATCCGCGGTGCCGTGAGGTCGGAGGGAGACTGATCTCTTAGAGAAATCCAAGGGCGGCGGGCGTCAATCGTCCGCCGCCCCGGTTCCGACAAGCCATCTCCGATACAGCTCGGCCGACTTGCGCACGACATCCTTCGCGTTCCGGGCGACGACGCTGTCCCACCAAGCGCCATAGATCCGGTCGTACTCGAGGCCTTCGATCGCTCTCACCAACCCGTCGAGGAGACGCTCGGGAAGCGGCAGGAGCATGGGATAGCTGCGCATGAAGCTGACTCTCGGATCTCGGCCGGGAAGCACGTAGATGATGTCGCCGGTGAGCAGAGCGCCGTTCCAGTTCAGCACCGCCGCGCCCTCGAAGTGCCCACCCGTCTGAATGATCTTCACGCCGGGCACAGGCTCGAGCGATCCACTCCAGAAGCTGATCGACGGATCGGGTCGCATCACCCACTCGCGGTCGGCGGCGGCCAGGTGGATGGTCGCGCCGAACTCGCGCGCCCAATCCACCATCGATGAGTAGTAATGCGGGTGGGAGATGGCGATGTGCCGAACTCCACCCAGGTCTTTGATGCGCGCGGCGGTGGGGGCGTCGAGCAGGCTGACGCAGTCCCAGAGCACGTTACCGCGGTCATTCTGGATCAGCAGGGCGCGCTGCCCGATGGCGAAGCGTGGGCTTGTGCCGATGCCGATGAGTCCGGGCTCGACCTCCCTGACCTCGTTCGTGTGCTCGGATCGAAGCTCTTCCACCGACGTCCAGGCCTGGCCCTCGCGGCGAACCGGCTGCCGGTAGTCCTCGCAGATCGGGCATCCGGCAGGCGGCTGATCGCTCGCTTCGAACTGTGTCCCGCACGCGACGCAGGTGAAGGCCGGCACTCCATAAGTTTGGGTTCTGCGATCGTGACGCAGCACGCTTGTTGATGAGGTAGTACGGTTCCCGCCGTGGGCGCCGACGCCACGGTTTCAGACCGAGCGCTGCCGGTGAAGACGTAGATGGCGGCCCTCAGCTCATGGCACGACTACTTCATGACGGTCGGCGCGGGCGCGGCAGCTCTCACCGGGCTCGTGTTCGTGGCGATGACGCTGCACCTCGAGGAGATCACGCAGGATCCCGTTCACCGGCATCGGGCGCGATCGATCCTCGCCGGATTGACGGCGGTCTTCATCCGCTGCGCGCTCGTGCTGATGGGCGGTCAGAACAACCAGGCGGTTGCCGTCGAGCTGATCGGCGTGCTCCTGGTCGTCGAGTTCATCCTGTACTCCAGCATCCGGTCGGCCGCGAACAGCGCCGACCGCATGGTGCTGCTGCGGGCTCTTGGCAGCTTTGCCTGCCTGGTGCTGGAGCAGGCCGGCGCCGTCGTCCTTTTCTTCGGCAGCGCATGGGGCCTTTACGCGGTCGGCCTGGGCATGATGTCGTCGTTCATCTTCATGGTGACCGGCGCGTGGCTGCTGCTGGTCGGGATCGGGTCGAAGGAGACCGCTGCCGTCAGGTCAGGGTGAACGTCGAGGCGCCGTTGCCATCGAAGGCGGAGGTGTCCGCGCCCTGCTGGTTGGCCCAAACGTGGATGTTGTAAGTGCCTTTGGGCAGAGCTGTCGTGTTCCACTGCCACGTGTTCGACGTACTGAAGCCCTGCATGATGTTCCAGCTGCCGCTCGTGTCCTGCAGCCAGAACTCGTAGATCGGGTTCGGACAGCCGGTGGACGAGGCCGTGAAGGTGACCGTCGTGCCCGCGGCAACGGAGCCCGTGGACGGCGTGAGGGAAGCGGATGAGCAGCCCGTAAGCGTGACGGAGGTGGCGCCGATGGCCTCACCGAGAGCTGTCGAGTCGCCCACCTGGTTGGCCCACACATGGACCGCGTAGGCGCCCGGCTTCATCCCGGCCGTGCTCCAGCTCCAGGTCGGACTCGTGCTGAACGCCCGCAGCATGTTCCAGCTCCCATCCAGGTACTGCACCCAGTACTGGTACTGCGGGTTGGAGCATCCGCTCGAGGTGGCTGTGAACGTAAACGTCGAGGTGACGAGCATGGTCGTGCTCGGGCTCGTGGCGATGGAAGCTGAAACGCATGCGCCGGTCAAGGTGGCAGTGGTCGCGCCGATCGCCTCGCCCAGGGCAGTCGAGTCTCCGACCTGGTTCGCCCATACGTGGACGTTGTAGGTGCCCGGCGCGAGCCCTGCTGTGTTCCAGCTCCACGTCGGGTCGGTGCTGAAGGCGCGCAGCATGTTCCAGCTGCCATCGAGGTACTGCACCCAGTACTGGTACTGCGGGTTGGAGCAGCCACTCGAGCTGGCGGTGAACTTGAACACCGAACCGACCGGCTGCGGCGTCATCGGGCTCGCCGCGATCGAGGCCGACGTGCAGCCGCCTGTGAGCGTGACCGTGCTGGAGCCGATCGCTTCGCCGAGCGCGGTCGAGTCACCGACCTGGTTCGCCCACACGTGGACCGTGTAGGTGCCGGGCGCCCGACCGGAGGTGTTCCAAGCCCAGGTCGGATCGGTGCTGAAAGCGCGCAGCATGTTCCAGCTGCCGTCCAGGTACTGGACCCAGTACTGATACTGCGGATTGGAGCACCCGCCCGAGCTGGCGGTGAAGTTGACGATGCCCCCGGTCGATGCCGTGGTCGAAGCCGGGCTGATCGCAGCCGAGGTGCAGCCGCCGTTCAACGTCACCGTGCTCGAGCCGATCGCCTCACCGAGCGCTGTCGAGGCTCCGACCTGGTTGGCCCAGACATGGACGGTGTACGTGCCGGGCGCCCGACCGGACGTGTTCCACGCCCAGGTCGGGTCGGTGCTGAAGGCTCGCAGCATGTTCCAGCTGCCGTCCAGGTACTGCACCCAGTACTGGTACTGAGGGTTGGAGCAGCCGCCGGAGGTGGCGGTGAAGTTGACGATGCCCCCGGTCGATGCCGTGGTCGAAGCGGGGCTGATCGCAGCCGAGGTGCAGCCGCCGTTCAACGTCACCGAGCTCGAGCCGATCGCCTCGCCGAGCGCAGTCGAGTCACCGACCTGGTTCGCCCACACGTGGACCGTGTAGGTGCCAGGCGCCAGACCGGACGTGTTCCACGCCCATGTCGGGTCGATGCTGAAGGCCCGCAGCATGTTCCAGCTCCCGTCCAGGTACTGAACCCAGTACTGGTACTGCGGTTTGGAACAGATCGCCGAGCTGGCGACGAAACTCACCGTCGACCCAAGCCCCTGCGTGGTGCTCGCCGGCGAGATGCTCGCCGACGCGCATGGCGCCGGCCCGTTCACCGCCAGCGTGGCGCTAGCTGTCCTGGTGAGACTGCCGCTGGTCCCGGTCACCGTCAACGTGTAGTAGCCGGGCTGCGCGCCCGAGGCGGTGGTGACGGCCAAGGTCGATGACGCGGACGCGGGGTTGGGGCTGAAGACCGCCGTCGAACCCGAGGGAAGGCCGCCGGCGCTCAGGCTGACCGCGCCGTTGAAACCGGCCAGCGGCGTGATGGTGATCGAGTAGCTGGTGCCGCCACCCTGGTTGATGGTCTGGCTGCTCGGCGAGACGCTCATGGAGAAATCAGGCGGCGGGACTTTGACGACGAGCGTTGCGGCCGCGGTTCGCGATAGGCCGCCGCCCGAGCCGGTTATGGTCAGCGGATAGGTGCCGGTCGGCGTGCTGGATCCGGTCGTGACGCTGAGCGTCGATGTCGCGCCTGGCGCCGGGTTGGGACTGAAGGCGCCGGCGGCACCGGTGGGCAGACCGCTGACGCTCAAGCTGACGGCGCTGGTGAACCCGTTGACCGCAGCGATGTTCACCGTGAAACTCGTGCCGGCACCCACCAGGACGGTCTGGCTGACAGGCGAGACCGTAAGGCTGAAGTCCGGAACGGGCGGCACGGTGCTGACGGCGAAGTTCTGCGTGAACCACTGTGCGTATCCGTAGAACACCGGGCCGTCCAGCTGGTTGCTGCCCCAGACCACGTGCGTAGCCGCCGGGTCGGGGCTCGCGCCCGAATAGTCCCCCCAGCGGCACGGATTCTGCGTGCAGTTGGTCGAGAACGCGTTCTCCTGGTTTGCGGCCATGCTCGAACCAAGCGACAGCTCGCCCGAATCCATCTGGCCCAGGGGTGTCGCGCCCGTCCGAGTCTGGCTGCCTAGCTTCGAGAGGAGCGTCGAGCTCGCGCGGTTGTAGAAGATGGCCGCCTCGTTGCCCGCTGAGGTGGGCGAGATGGCGGCGTTGAAGTAGAAGTCGCTCGAATTCTGAAGCACACCCTGCTGGTATATGGACCTCGAGGCTGGTAGGAACTCATACCAACGCACGACGGAGCGCCCCGACCCCGCGATCGTCTGCTGCGTCCAGACCGCTTCCGCGCCCGCGCTGGGATCGAAGTGGGCGACCGCCTGCGTGAGGCGGCCGTCGAGGCTGTCGATCAGGTAGCCGGTCCCCGGCTGGGGAATGCTGGGCGGAATCGCAAACGTTCCCACGCTGATGTCTCCGTCCGCCACCAGCACCGGGTTGGGATGGGACTCCATGTGCCACTCCATCACCTTCTTCTGGGGCGCGAGGGTTGCGTCGTGGGCGCCGAAGATGGGGTCGTTGACCACGCTGTCGGCGGAGTTCGCGGGGACCGGGGTGAAGGCCAGAGTGCCGTCCGAGTTCTTCAGGACGTGCGTGGCATCCGCGAAGTAGGTGGCGGTGACCGGCGAGCTGCACGTGAAGTCGTTGGCCGCCGGTTTGGGTATCGCCCAGATGTTGGCGGTGACGAACGGGAATGACCCGGTGCGGTCGTCGTAGACGTTCGTGCCCACGACCAGGAAGTTCGCGTCGTGGCCGAGCTTCGGATAGTCCTGGAGGCTGCTTCCAGTGCCCACGCCGTAGTGGCACCAGCCATTGGTCAGGTCGCTCGGATCGGCCGTCTTCGACCACCCGAACACGAGCATGTTGTTGCCGGTGGCAAAGCCGATCTCTGCGTACAGCCAGCGGTTGGCCTGGGGATCCCACTGGATCTGGGGGTCGGTGGTGGCGATGCCGACCGGCGCGCCGACAAAAGTAGCCAGGTCTTCGCTGCTCAGGAGGGCCAGGTTGCTGCGGTCGTAAACGCCCACCAGCTGGTTGACCATCTCCACGTATCGCGTGGGGCCGATCGCGCCGGTGGAGTCGGGCGGGGTCGCGCCGGAACCCTCGTCCGCCGCCGAGAGTCCCGGCTGGTTGAGCCCGTTGAAGAGCGCCGCGGCCGGAGCCGCGGCAGGGGCGGTGGGCGGCGAGCCGGGCGCCGACTGTGCGGCTTCGGCGTCGGCCTTGCGCTTGGCCTCCTTCAGCGCAGACGGGTTCATGCTGCGCAGAGGTTTCGCGTGCTTGGGTGGAGCCTCGTGCTTCGACTGGGGCGCCAGGAGCGTGGCCTTGATATGACCCGCCGCCGGGATCTCTTGACCCGCGGCCTGTGGCGCGCTCTTCGAAGCCTGCGGAGACATGGCCATTGCGGTCGCGGGGCTGAGAACGAACAGCAGGAGAGCACTCGCGACGACAAGGCCCCCGGCAGCCGGCTTTTGCCAAAACCGGCCGAGATGCACGCGTGGCGGTGTCACCAGCATGTCCCCACTCTTCGGCGCCGGTCGCGGCTGAATGCCTGCGATACCGCTCGCCAAACCTTCCAACGGTCCGATACCGGCGTCCTTGCGCGTATCCCAGGGACGTATACCATCAGCACCGGTGTCCAGCCCGCCACCCACAAGTCCCGCTGCCCCGAATCCGGTGAGGCCCGCCGCCCAGAACCCGTTCCGGTCGACGCGCTTCTGGATCACGCTGGGCATCCTGCTGGTCGCCAACATCTTCATCACCAACGTGCTGCTGGCGCCCGCCCAGCCGGTCACCGTGACGCTGCCGTACGACGTCTTCAAACAGCAGGTCGCCTCGGGGAACGTGGTCAGCGTCACGACCACCGGCGATTCGATCACCGGCGTCACCAAGAGTCCGGTCAAGGAATCGCCCTCCAGCTCGGTCAGCGCCACTCATTTCACGACCCAACGGCCTTCGTTCGCGGACGACAGCCTGGAGCCCCTCCTCGAGCAGCACGGAGTGACGATCAACGCCAAGCCGGAGAACCCACCGCCGCCTCTGTGGGAGACGCTGCTGCTGAGCTTCGGGCCGACGCTGCTGATCGTGCTGGCCGTGCTGTACGTGATTCGCCGCGCCGCCAACGCCGGCGGCGCCGGCGGGTTGCTCGGCGCATTCGGCCAGAGCCGGGCGCGGCTCTACGACCCGGAGCGGCCGGGGACGACGTTCGCCGACGTCGCCGGGATCGATGAGGTCAAGCAAGAGCTCGAGGAGCTCGTCGACTTCCTGCGTGAGCCGCAGAAGTACACGCGCCTTGGGGGCACCGTACCCAAAGGGGTCCTCCTCATCGGGCCTCCGGGCACCGGCAAGACCTTGCTCGCGCGTGCCGTGGCCGGGGAGGCGAAGGTCCCCTTCTTCAGCCAGTCCGCATCGGAGTTCGTGGAGGCGATCGTCGGCGTTGGCGCGTCACGCGTACGCGACCTGTTCACCAAGGCGCGCCAGGCGGCGCCCGCGATCATCTTCATCGACGAGCTCGACGCCATCGGACGCAGCCGCAGCTCTGGTTTTCGCATCGGGGGCAACGATGAGCAGGAGCAGACGCTCAACCAGATCCTCACGGAGATGGACGGCTTCGAGCCCGGGAACGGTGTGATCGTGCTCGCCGCCACGAACCGAGCTGACGTTCTCGATGCGGCCCTGCTGCGGCCGGGTCGGTTTGACCGCCGTGTGACCCTGCAGCCGCCCGACCGCCGAGGCCGAGCCGAGATCCTGAAGATCCACACCAAGAAAGTGCCACTGGCCCCGGAGGTCGACCTCGACGCTATCGCGGGCGCCACCCCGGGACTGGTTGGCGCCGACCTCGCCAACCTGGCCAACGAAGCTGCGCTGGGTGCGGCTCGCAAGGGCGAGACGACGGTGACGTCTGAGGATTTCTACGAGGCCATCGACCGGATCCTGCTCGGCACCGAGCGGCACCTGATGCTGACGCCCGCTGATCGCGAACGGATCGCCTACCACGAGTCGGGACATGCGCTGATCGGTCTGCTTGTCCCTGGCTCCGACCCGGTCCGCAAAGTGACGATCATTCCGCACGGGGGAGCACTCGGCGTCACCATCTCGCGGCCCGTCGACGACCGCTTCAACTACGGCGAGGACTACGTACGAGGCCGAATCGTGGGCGCTCTGGGTGGCAGGGCCGCCGAGCAGGTGGTCTACGGCTCTGTGTCGACCGGCGCGGCCAACGACCTGCAGCAGGTGACGATGATCGCCCATGAGATGGTGGTGCATTGGGGGATGAGCCCGAAGATCGGTCCGCTGGCGTTTCGAGAGGACGGCGGTGGCGATGGCATCGGGCTCGCGCGGCCTTACAGCGAGGCGACAGCGCGTGACGTCGACACCGAGGTCAAGCGCATCGCCGACGAATGCTTTGCGGAGGCGATACAGCTTCTTACTGAGCACCGCCCGCAGCTGGAAGCGCTCGCGCAGGCCCTCCTGAAAGAGGACTCTCTAGGGGAGGAGCAGATTCTCGCCGCGACCGGGCTGAAGGCGGGGGCGGCGAGCAGCACCTGATCGGCCGAGTTACGACCCGCTGAGCCTTCGCAGCACGTCGGTCGAAGGGATGAAGTAGTACGCGCCGGTAAGGGGTCGCGTGTAAAGCGTGAGTGCGTCTCGAACCCCATCGGTCGACCCGGCCATGCTTGCGAGCATCTTCGCCAGGTGCTGCTGGTCGGCGCTGAAGCCGACGAACATGGTGCCGTGGTCCATCACAGTCCCGTACGGCATGTTGCGCCGGAACACCTTGCCGAACGTGTCCTGGTCGGTGCGCGCGACATGTGAGTCCGGCGGCTTGTTCTCGAGCTCGGCGCTGTCGTCCTTCGTCCGCCCGATCACGTCCTGCTGTCGCTCCAGCGGCAGCGACTCCCACGACGTCACGTCGTGCATCCATTTCTGAAGGAGCAGGATCGAGCCGCCGGCTCCAGGGTTACCGTCAGGAATGAGCGCGATCCCCGGCGCATCGATCAGCGTTGGGTTCTCCGTACCATCGATGAAACCGGTCAGGTCTCGGTCATGACGATACGGCCAGCTCGATGTCTCTTCCGCGACCGTCGCGAGCCCGCCGAGAGTCGCAATCACCTCGCGAGCCATGTCGAAGACGACGTCATATGCGCTGCCTGAGATCCACATCACCGCGTCGTGCTGCGACGCCGGCATCACATAGCCCCCCGCGCCGAGCAGGTCGACGTTGAAGCCCACAACGTTAGCGGGAGCGTCGTCGGGCACGACCTGACGCCAGAGCTCGGGGCGGAAGCCGGCGACGAGGTTCACGCCGCCCATCGTGGTGCGCGGCTCGCGCAGCGCAGCGACACCGGTCACCAATTTCGGCGCCGCATCGGCCGCAACCGCGTCGAGCTCGAGGTAGGCGTGCGACGCGGTTCCGAGGGCGAAGATTCCGCCCTGCGGGGTCGTCATCCCGTAATGATGCCTCGCGCGCGCGTGATCCACTTTAGTGGAGCGCGGTCGACTCAGGTCGAAGAGGCGAAGCCCTGGCGGGGCTCCTGTCCGTCTTGCTCCAGGGCCGCGTTCGCCGCGGCCAGCTCGACATATAGCTCGCGCGTCCGCAGCAGGTTGCGGATGCGCAGGACGACTTCGGTCCGGTCGAGCGGCTTGGTCAGGAAATCGTTGGCGCCGAGGAGAAAAGCGCTGTTGCGAGCGGCGCGACTGGTATCGCCGGTTAGAACCACCACCGGAAGGAAGCCAAGGCTGTCGCGGGCGCCTCGCAGCCGCCGGAGAATCTCCCGCCCGTCGATCTCCGGCATATGCAGGTCGAGCAGGACGATATCCGGCTGGAAATCTTTGAATGCCTGCTCGACCTCGCGAGGGTCGGTCAGGCTGCAAACCTCAGTCGCGGTATCGGAAAGGAACTCTTCGAGCAGGAGGAGATTCGCCGGCTCGTCATCGACCATCAAGACACGCGCGCGTAACTGTGCCACCGGCCATGCGGAGGATATCCATACGTCAACCCTGGGTGCATGAATCTCCGAGAAAGTGATTCGGTGATTCGAATTCGTGATTCATGACCGTGCATGACCGGTTCGATCGAATGTCGACCACAACGCACTACGATGATGCCGCAGTGGAGTTGCGCCATCTACGCGCCTTTGTTGCGAGCTTCTCCTGGACCACGCCAGAAGCCTGGTGCAGATCGAGGATCGCGCCCTTGCCGCCCTGCGGGACCACCTGGCCGGCATCGCCGGGCGCCTGCGAATTTCTTATTTGACGCTGTGGGACGTAGGCCTGCCGGCCGACATCGTGGCCGAGTATCGCCGCCGCTACCCGTCGATCAAGCTGGAGATGACGACTGGCTACTCACAGCAAAACATGGATTGCCTTGCCGCCAACGATGTTGATGTCGCGTTCATCGGTACCGCGATCGGCGAGCGTAAAGGCATCGCCATGCGCACGCTCGACCGGCATGATCTCGTGGTGGTGATACCGCCAACCCATCGCTTCATGCAAATCGATCGCGTGCCCATCGAATGGTTACGAGGCGAACCAATCATCGCGGTTACGCCTGTGGTGAACCCCAATTTGGCAGCGGCCAGCCTCGCGTGGCTGGCCAAGTACACCGGCGAGCCGCCGAACGTCATACGCGAGGAGCCGCCGGACCAGATGGCCGCTGCGCTCGCGCAGTCTGGAAACGCAATCTCCCTGATGACAGTGCGTCGTGCAGTCATCGCGCAGACGGAAGGCCTGGAGTACCGGCCGCTGACGCCCACACCTGTCATCGAATATGGATTCGCGTACCTTCGCGACAACCCGTCGCCCTCTCTCGCCAACTTCGTCGCGACGGTCGACGAGATCGCGGCCCCATTGGCTGAGGAGCTGCCCGCCGGCAGCGTGCTGCTCAGGGCCAGCCCGGTGGCCAGCCCAGCCTAATCAGGAGTGCGCCAGGGCGACCATAGCGTCGAGCCCGCGAATGTCTGGGGCGGGGCGACTAAGAAGGAACACGGCGCCGGCTGACGCCGTTGAAATTGCTAGAAGCAAGGAGGTTCGAGATGCGAGTGGCGATTCTTGGGACCGGAAAAATGGGCGGGGCCATGGCGCGGCGGCTCAACGGAGCGGGGCACGAGCTTGCGCTGTGGAACCGGACGCGCGAGCGGGCCGAGGACCTCGGCGTGGGCAAAGTTGCCGCAACCCCGGCGGAAGCTTCGCGCGACGCGGAGATCGTGATCTCGATGCTCACCGACGCCAAGGCGGTGCGTGCGACTTACCTCGGCAAAGACGGGGCAGCATCCGCGGCCCAGCACCAGGTGTTCGTGGACATGAGCACCGCGGGTCCCGAGGCGGCCAAAGGGATCGCGCGCGAGATCGAACGCGCCGGGGCGCAGTTCATCGAGGCCCCGGTGATGGGCAGCGTGCCCGCCGTCGAGTCCGGCTCGGTGATCGTGCTCGCGGGCGGCAGCGACGTAGCCATCGATCGCGCCCGTCCGGTGCTCGAGGCGCTTGGCGAAGTGCATGTGGTCGGCCCCCTCGGGAGCGCCGCGGCGCTCAAGCTCGTCGCGAACAGCATGCTGGCGGGGGTCACGGCGCTCGCGGCCGAGCTGCAGGCGGCGGGCACCGCGGCGGGACTGAAACCGGAGGACGTTTTCTGGGCGCTCAGCCGGTTTTCGCCGGGGCTGAACGCGCGCAAGGCGGGATTCATCGAGCACCGCTACGAGCCGGTCATGTTCGCTTTACGCGACGCGTTGAAGGATGTTCGCATGGCGGTTGAGCTGTATCGAGGGAGTGGCGCGGATACTCCGCTCACCCGGGCGATCGACGAGCTCTACGAGCGAGCCGCCAAGTCGGCGGGAAACCTGGACATCTCCGCGATCTCGACGCTGTACGAGCTGCAGACGGCGTGAACGTCGGCGGCATCACTTACGTGCCCGGGCTCTTCCTGCACTGAGCGCGGCGGCGATCGCGGCGTCGTCCAGCGCTGCGAGGGCGGCCCGCACCTGGCTCTTCGGCATCTGAAGCGATCCTTCGATCTCTTTGCGGACCATCTCCCAATGCTTATTGGCGCGGTTGTGGGCGGAGACTCCTCTGGAATTGAGCGCGAGCTGCACCGCGCGCCCATCATCCGGATGGCGAACACGGTTCAGGTGGCCCGCCTCATCGATGGCATTCACGTAATCGAGGACGGTGGAGAGAGGGAGGCCGAGCTGCTCTGCCATCTCGGTAGCTGTCATAGGCCCATACATGAATAGGAGGCCGTAGACGGCGTATTCGTCAGGGCGCATGCCCGAGCCGGCCATGCCATCGGCCAGCACCCTCCGCATTCGCTGGCTGACGACGAAGAGGTCGAACAGAAGTGAGACGTCGGGGCGGTGCGCCATTCGCAGAGGCACTTTAGCGGGTAGCACGAATCCGTGCTAAATACCACGGACCCGTGGTAATCTGCAATGCGCCATGCGGGCAGTAGCCGCAGTCACGATCTCGCTGCTCGTGGCGGCCGCGTGCACGCAGTCGACGAGCAACCAGGCCGCCAGTCCGACGCCGGCGGCCGCAGGCCCCACTGCCCTGGCGCCATTCTTCGGCACCTATGCAACTGGCGACGGCCGCATCTTCGTGATCGCGCGTCACGGCTGGTTCTTCGACCTTCGGGACGCGACCTACCGCACGATCTATGACGGCGCAGCGCCGAACCGTTTCAGCATCGGGCCTGCGTTCGCGGTTCCGGCCCCAACATTCGCGAATCTCAGCTTTGAAGGAAACGTCCTGACGTTTGCCACCGCACGCGCCACCGTCGCAGCCCATCGCGTCCAGTACCGACAGACGGACGTCACGATCCCAGCGAGTGGCGCCACGCTGGCCGGAACGATAACCGAGCCACTGGGCGCCGGACCGCATCCGGGGATCGTCGTCGTCCACGGCTCGGAGCCGGGCGAACGGTACTTCTATGACGTCTGGGTCGGGATTTACGCCGGCCTGGGCCTGGACGTCCTCACGTACGACAAGCGGGGGATCGGCGCTTCCACCGGGCGGTACCCGGGCGAGTTCCCGACGGATGAGTCGCTGCAGGTCTACGCCGACGATGCCGCCACAGCTCTCGACTTCTTGCGCACGTGGCCTGGCGTCGATACGAATCGGGTCGGGTTCCACGGCGGCAGCCAGGGCGGCTGGACCGTGCCGCTTGCGATCAAAAGACACGCAGGTGCGTCCTTCGCGATCCTGGTTTCGGCCCCGGCGACCACGGTCGGACAGACCAACCTGTGGAGCGACTACAGCGGAGGCGGCAGTCACCTTCCCACCGCGTCGCAGGCCGAGATGGAAGCCGCCGTCCGCGCCGACCACTCCGGTTACGACCCAGCGCCGGCGCTGGCTGCGATGCGCGTCCCGGCGCTCTGGCTGCTCGGCAGCAACGATCGCACTGTGCCCACCCATGTTTGCGTTGAGATCCTGGCCGCCATGAACAGGCCCAACTTCACGGTGCGGATGCTTCCAACTGGACACGGAATGCTGGTCAACTCGACCGGTCTCAGCGTCGACGATGACCGCTCTACGGGACTGGCACCAGACCTGGTGCCGGACATAACCGAGTGGTTGAAATCAGCCGTGGGCTAGCGCGAGCTCAAGAGGGCGCCCGAGAAAACGGCTCATCCGGCGACCCGCTAGCGTGACCGCCGCCGAGTCGCGGGCTGAGAGTCTTTCAGATGTACGCATCTCGATGAGCACGCCGCCGCGCGAAGACGATCGACGCCAGGCGCCGTGAACGACACCGCCGATGGCGATGACGTTGGAAAGGATGCTGCCGAACGAGAAGAGCGAAGGATCGAATCGACCGTCCGCGGGCACCAGCGCGGATCGGTCGCGGTAGCCGACGGTGTACTCGTCGAAGTTGGGCAGGAGGTGCGCGACGACTCCGGCTGTGCTCGCATTTCGTGTCGCCGCGTCAAACCAGTAGGCCTTGCCATCGATGACTCGATGCTCGAGGGCGACGCCGGCGAGCGTGATCCCGCTGCGAGCGTCCGCGGCCGTCAATCCGGACCACCACGTGAAGTCCGGGATCTGGGCCGGGCCGTGGCTGCGAAAGTACCGTCGTGTGAGCTCGGCGAGCGCCTCGGGGCGATCCATGGCGCTTGCCGTGGGCGCCCGCTCCTCGAGCAGCGCATACGTGAACTCTTTTCCGCGCCGGGGTCCGCTGACGATGAGCTGGTCCAGCTCGGCTCGCAGAAGAAGGTGGGGGAGGCGCTGGCCCTCGGGGGAGATGCCGGCGGCACTGAGCACGCGGCCGAGCTCAGGCCGGGTCAGGTGGCGGCCACCCGTGAGCGCCTTCGCGAACGCAGAGCCGGCGCGGGCGGCCACTCTGTCATCGATCTGCAGTTCGCGGTAGCGGGAGGCAAGGCCGAGACGAACCCTTGGCGCGGTCAGGTCGATCAACCAGCGGATGTCTTCGGGGACTACGAAGTGCCAGGTCGGTCGCATGACATGCGTGCGCAGAATGGCTCCCTGGTCGAAGAGGCGGTCGATCGCGGCGTCAGTGGTCGCCTGGCTGCGTTGCGCAAGAGCCCACTTGGCGCCCGCATAGTCCTGCGACTGCACCGCTCCCAACCAGCGCACCACGTCGACGGGCGATGCGAACGGCTTGCCGATGAGGCGTTGCGCTCGGAGGCGGCGCGCGGTGATGCTGGTCATGACCGTGGAATCCTAAAGGCCGGTCGATTTACTCTTGGTGCCCATGAAGAGGAAGGTGCCGGATTCCCCGGCCGCGGCGACGTTGATCGACGGCCCCGACATCACCCCGAGCGAGCTCCAGCTGGCCGTTCGCAACCACTCGATGCCCCTCGAGGCCCTCCGATACGCGATCACCCCGATCGGCCTCCACTATTTGCTGACCCATTTCGACATCCCGTTGGTAGAGCCTGCCGACTGGTCGCTCGCTGTCGGCGGGCGGGTGAAGCATCCGCTGCGGCTCAACCTGGAGGCGCTCAAGTCCAGGCCCACGAAAACACTCGCGGTGACGCTCGAGTGCGCGGGCAACGGACGGGCGTTGCTTTCGCCCCGACCGATGAGCCAGCCATGGCTGACGGAGGCGGTGGGCACGGCCGAGTGGACCGGAACCCCGCTCGGGCCGCTGCTCGACGAGGCCGAGCCGCTGGATCACGACGCTGATGTGGTGTTCACGGGAATGGATCGCGGCATTCAAGGCGACATCGAGCAGCAGTACGAGCGCAGCCTCCCGCTGGCCGAGTGCCGTCGCGACGAAGTCCTCCTGGCGTACGCGATCAACGGGCAGCCACTGCCTCCCCAGCATGGCTTCCCACTCCGGCTCATCGTCCCGGGCTGGTATGGGATGGCACACGTCAAATGGCTTCGTGGGATCACGGTCCTCGCCAGGGCATTCGGGGGCTACCAGCAGGCGACCGCCTACCACCACCGCCTTGAAGATGGCGACTCCGGAGTCCCGGTCACGCGCATCCTTCCTCGAGCGCTGATGGTGCCGCCCGGCATTCCAGACTTCATGTCGCGGGTTCGATTCCTGGCCCCGTCGCGCCAGGTCCTGGCGGGCAGGGCCTGGTCTGGCTGCGCCCCGATCACAAAGGTCGAGGTCAGCGCCGATGGCGGCCGGTCATGGCGCGCCGGCGACCTCGGCGAACCCGTGTCGCCTTACGCGTGGCGTCCATGGACTTACGAATGGGACGCTACCAGGCCGGGTGACTACGAGCTCAGCGTGCGCGCGACCGACGCCGCCGGCAACGCCCAGCCGACTTCACAGAGCTGGAACCGCGAAGGGGTTCAGAACAACGCGGTCCAGCGCATTCGAGTCCTGGTCACGCAACCCGACGATCAGGTGCAGGCGCCGGCCGACCAGCCGAAGTAAGGCCTTTCTCTAGTCCTCCGGCTTCGATTCGTCGGGGTGGCCGGTGTTGCCGAATGCGATCCGGTCTCGCACCACCGGCGCCCGACCGAGGAGGCGCGCGCGCTGCACGGCGTCCTCGCCGAACCGATCCCGGATCGCGTCCATCGCCGCCTCCAGGCGCTCGGGTCGCGGTCTCGATGTCGCCGCGAACAGGTCGAGCTGGTCGTCTTTCGGGTCCGTCAATCCCGCCAGCCCCACCCCCAGTGTTCCGACCGCGCGCCTGGTGTCGCGGGCGGCCAGGAGCGTGAGGGCGGTGCGATAGATCTCCTCGCCGGTGGCGATCGGGGTGCCGAGCGTTGATTGTCTCGAAAGGCGATCCGTGTCGGGGCGGTATACGACGCTCACCGAAACGACCCTCCCGCGCCGGCCGGCGGCACGAAGGCGGCGGCCGACCATCTCCGACAGGCGCATCAACAGCTCCTCGAGATCGCGCTGCGAGCTGGTCGATCGCGCGAGCACATGCGAGTGGCTGTAGCTCTTGCGCGCGGGACCCTCGAACGCGCCGACCTCGAAGCCTCTCAGCCGCCGCAGCCACATGTCCGCGAACTCCCGCTGCATGCCTGCGAGTCGTAGCCGGTCGGCGGTTGTGGTCAGAAATTCAAGCGGCGTATGGATTCCCGCCCGCAGGAGCCGGCGAGCGGAGGCCTCGGCGATGCCCGAGAGGTCGGTGAGCCGGAGGCGCTCGAAGACCGAAACGAGGTTGGTGTGGTCGATCCGCTCCAGGCCGTCGCGCTTGTTGAGATTCGACGCTTGTTTCGCCATCCAGATCGAGGTCGAGATGCCGACCGAGGACGTGATGCAATCGCCGGCCTCGCGACGCAGCGCAACCTTGATCGCGCGGGCCACGCCCTCCGGGCCGAGACGGACCAGGTCAGGCGTCCCCACCAGGTTCAAGGACGCTTCATCGATAGACATCCGGAGCACGTCCGGGCTGTGCCGCCTCATGACCTCTATGAGCTTGTCGGACACCGTGCGGTAGCGCGGAGGGTTGGGCTCCTTGATCGCGATCGCGGGGAAGATCGCCTTCGCCTCGAAGACACGCATCCCGGTTTTGATGCCGAGGTCGCGCGCCTCCCTCGATGCGGACACGATGGTGGCGGCGTCGGTCGCGTAGGCCGCGATCGCCAGCGGCCGGCCGCGCAGCATGGGGTCGTGCTGCTGCTCGATCGAGGCGAAGGCGCAGTTGAGGTCGACCACGAGGGTCGCCGGGTCGTTAGCGTTCAGGCCGAGCGCATCCTGAGGCATGCTGAACAAATGTTCGCACAGGCCGGGCGTGCGCGCACGCTTCTCTTCGACTACGGCATGGCCGGAACCCTGGGCAGCTCCTCGATCGCGGCGTCGATCCTCGCCTGCGACAGCTCGATGTCCTCCAGCTTGCCGGCGAAGTAGGCGTCGTACGCGGACATGTCGAAATGACCGTGCCCTGACAAGCCGAAGAGAATCGTGCGCGGGGTGCCCGCCTCGCGAGCCGCTGCCGCCTCTTCGGCCACAGCCCGGATCGCGTGGGCGGATTCCGGCGCGGGCAGAAAGCCCTCCGATCGCGCGAACCGGACGGCCTCGGCGAAGCACTCGTTCTGCTTGTAAGCCCGAGCTTCGACCACCTTGTGGTCGACGAGCAGGCACAGAGAGGGGGCGTCGCCGTGATAGCGGAGGCCGCCGGAGTGGATCCGATCAGGCACGAAGCTGTGGCCCAGCGTGAACATCTTCACGACGGGGCCCATGCCCACCGCGTCGCCGAAGTCGTATGCGTAAACCCCACGAGTCAGCGTCGGGCACGCAGCTGGCTCGGCGGCGATGAAGCGCGTCGCCGGGTGACGCCCTTTGAGCTTGTCACCGATGAATGGGTAGCTGAGGCCGGCGAAGTTGGAGCCCCCGCCCACGCAGGCGATCACGACGTCGGGATACTCGCCTGCCATCTCCATCTGCTTCTTGGCCTCGAGTCCGATCACGGTTTGATGCAGGAGGACGTGGTTGACCACCGACCCGAGCGAGTATTTGGCATCGTCGTGGGTGGCCGCGTCTTCGACGGCTTCTGAGATCGCAATGCCGAGGCTGCCCGGTGAATCCGGATCGCCGGCGAGGATTCCGCGTCCGGCATTGGTGAGGTTGGTCGGGGACGCGAAAACGGTCGCGCCCCAGGTCTCCATCATGGCCCGGCGATAGGGCTTCTGCTCGTAGGAAACCTTGACCATGTACACCGTGACCTCGAGGCCGAACAAGGCGCCCGCGAAGGCCAGCGCCGAGCCCCACTGGCCGGCGCCGGTTTCGGTGGTCAGGCGCTTCACGCCCTCCTTCGCGTTGTAGTACGCCTGCGGCACCGCCGTGTTCGGCTTGTGTGATCCCGCCGGCGAGACTCCCTCGTACTTGAAGTAGATGTGGGCCGGGGTGTCGAGGGCCTTCTCCAGGCGCTCGGCCCGATAGAGCGGGCTGGGCCGCCAGATCTTGTAGAGCTCGCGCACCTCCTCCGGGATCTCGATCCACGGCTCCGCGGAAACCTCCTGGGCGATGATGGCCTGGGGGAATATCGGGGCCAGGTCGGCCGGGCCCATCGGCTGCAGCGTGCCCGGATGCAAATACGGAAAGGGCGGCGCCGGGAGGTCGGGCAGGATGTTGTACCAGCGCTCCGGAATGTCCGATTCGCCCAGCAAGATCTTCTTCACCACGGCTCCAGCCTCCTGAATCGGTCGGGAAACGAGCACCGAAGGATCACCCCAGGGTCACGAGTGTGAGGTATCACCCCGCCGGATCGCAGCCGCCACTTCGTCGGCCATGTCGCGGAACGTTTCGGCAAGCGCCGAGCCGAACGAGCGGGCAGCCTTGCGCGTCCCGTCACGAACCTCGGGGTCTCGCGTTGCGCGCCCCAGCGACTCGAAGACTTCGTCGGCGGCTTGCCCCAGCTTGTTGAGCGCGGATTGAAGGTCGGGGTTGCCCGCCGGAGCCGGCTCGTAGTGCCGCCGCAGCTCATCGCGGAGAGTCTTCATGTCGGCTTCGAACTGAGCCCATGCCGTCTTCACTTCAGGGTTTGGTGTGGTCATGCGCACCTCCTTCCGCCCACGTTACATCGCTTAAGGTTTCGAGCGGGATGACTCGCCGCGGCCTGCTCCTTTTCGCGGCGATGTGCCTCGTCTGGGGCATTCCTTACCTGTTCATCCGCATCGCCGTGAGCGAGCTGACACCGGCCACGCTCGTGTTCCTGCGCACCGGAATCGCGGCCGTGGTGCTGCTGCCGATCGCGGTGGGATGGGGCGGCATGGGCGCTCTCACAAGCAGGTGGCGTCCTCTGATCATCTTCGCGGCGATCGAGATCGGCATCCCCTGGCTTTCACTGTCGACCGCCGAACAGCACATATCCAGCTCCCTCGCCGGCCTGTTGATCTCGGCCGTGCCACTCGTCGGCGTCCTCATCGCGCCGATGTTCGGCAACCGCGAGCGGATCGGGCCCGTGAACCTGGCCGGACTGCTGCTCGGCGTCGGTGGTGTGGCTGCGATCGTCGGTTTCGACCTTCGCGCCACGGGCTGGCTGCCGCTGATGGAGATGGCGGTGGTCGCGATCTGCTACGCGGTCGGGCCGGCGATCCTGGCCCGCCACCTGTCCGGCCATCCGTCGGTGAGCGTGATCGCCGCCTCGCTCGCGATCTGCGCGGTCGGGTATGCGCCGGTTGCGGCCTTGCAATGGCCGAGAACCGTGCCGACCGCCGGCGTGCTCGCGTCGGTCGGCGTGCTCGCGCTCATCTGCACGGCGCTGGCGTTCCTGCTCTTCTTCGCCCTCATCGCTGAGATCGGGCCAGTACGGGCGACGGTGATCACGTACGTCAACCCGGCGGTGGCGGCGGTGGCCGGAATCGCGGTGCTGCACGAGCGCTTCACGGCCGGCATGGGCTTCGGCTTCGTGCTCGTCCTGGTGGGCTCGACGCTGGCCACCCGCCGCGCTCGCGCTATCCTTGACCCTCATCGACGCGCATTGGATGGCAGTCGCGCGGGGGGATGAGCCGGCCGACCTCGTGCTGGCCGGCGGAAAGGTGCTGTCAGTCTTCACCAAAGAGTGGCTCGAGGTCGACGTCGCCATCAAGGACGGCCACGTCGTAGGGCTTGGGAGCTACCAGGGTCGCGAGCGTATGGACGTCGCCGGGTGCTATCTCGTGCCTGGATTCATCGACGCCCACATGCACATCGAGTCGTCGAAGCTGACCGTCGACGAGTTTGCTCGGGCCGTCCTCGCCCACGGGACCACGGCGGTCGTGGCCGACCCTCACGAGATCGCCAACGTGCTCGGCACCGACGGCATCCACTGGCTCCTCGACTGCTGCACCGACCTGCCTCTCGACGTTTACGTCATGGCGTCCTCTTGCGTGCCCGCCTCGCGTTTCGAGTCGCCTCGGCGGCCGTTCACGACCGGAGACATCGAGAGCCTTCTGCGTCGCCATCGCACGATCGGCGTGGCCGAGATGATGAACTTCCCCGGCGTGATCGCGGGCGACGAGGCAGAGGTGGCCAAGCTCACGACCGGCCTCACCGACCACGTCGACGGCCACGCTCCCGGGGTCCGCGGGCCGGCTCTCAACGCCTACCTGGCCGCGGGCATCCGCTCGGATCACGAGTCGACGACCTATGACGAGGCTTTGGAGAAACGGCGCCTGGGGATGTGGGTGATGCTGCGCGAGGCTTCGATCGCGCGTAACCTGCGCGACCTGCTTCCGCTCGTCAAGAAGTACGGCACCGAGCGATGCATGTTCTGCACGGACGATCGCGAACCGAGCTTCATCGTCGAGGAGGGTCACATCAACCAGATGGTGCGTGTCGCGGTGGCGGACGGCGTCAGTCCGGAAGACGCGATCGTGATGGCCACGATCAATCCCGCGAGCTACCACCGGCTCTGGCACCTCGGCGCCATCGCTCCGGGCTACCAGGCCGACATCCTCGTCCTCGACGACCTGGTCTCGTTCAACCCTCGGCACGTCCTGAAGCGCGGCGAGCCCCCGCGGTTCACCAAGCTCCAGGTGCCGGAATGGGTGCGGCAGACAGTTCACCTGGCCCCGGTTTCCGCGTCGTCTTTTCGTATCGCGAGCGGGCCCAAGCGCATCCGGGTGATCCGTGTGATTCCCGGCCAGCTGTTGACCGGAACCGAGATGGTGGAGCCGGCGGTGCGCGGTGATGAGATAGTCGCCGACCCCGCCCGCGACCTGGTCAAGATCGCGGTGCTCGAGCGACATCATGCCAGCGGTCGCATCGGCCTGGGCTTCGCCACCAACGTCGGGCTCAAGCGCGGCGCGTTCGCCTCGACAGTCGCACACGACGCTCATAACGTTGTGATGCTCGGTGTGGACGACGCAGACATGACCGCGTGCGCGTGCCGGCTGGCGGAGATAGGAGGCGGAATCGTGATCGCGGATGGTGGTCGAGTCGTCGAGGAGCTGCCGCTTCCGGTCGCCGGCCTGATGAGCGATCAGCCGCTCGCCGAGGTACACGAGCGGTTGCGTTCGATGGAGCGCCGGCTGTCGGGAATGGGCGTCTCCATGAGCGCTCCTTTCATGACCCTGAGCTTTCTCGCCCTCTCGGTCATACCCGAGCTCAAGATCACCGACCGCGGCCTGGTCGACGTGACCCGATTCCAGCTGGTGCCGCTGGGTCTTGAGTGATCGCTCGCCTCAATGAGATGGATTCTGGCGAAGCGGTTCGCAGGCTCTACTCGTGCTTTGCTTCGGAGTCGTGGGCTGAGCGCGTCGCGGCGGGACGCCCTTATGCGAATTTCGCACGCCTCTGGGACGCATGTGAGGTGGAGTGGTCCCGCCTCGCGCCCAGTGATTGGCTGGATGCGTTCAAAGCCCACCCGAGAATCGGTGAGAAGGGCGGCCACGCACCGGGCTCGTCCGAGCGGGAGCAGAGCGGTGTTCACGGCGCGCCGCCGGCGACCATGGGCGCACTCACGGAGGAGAACCGGCACTATGAGGCACGCTTCGGCCATGTGTTCCTCATCTCGGCGTCCGAACGCAGCGCGGCCGAGATCCTCGCGGAGCTGCGGCGCCGTATGAGCAACGACCCCGCGACCGAGATCGAGGTGGCGGCCGCCGAGCACCGCAAGATCACCCGGATCCGCCTCGAGCGGATGCTGAACGAGTGAGCATTTCCACGCACGTCCTGGACACGGCGCGGGGGCGTCCGGCCGCCGGCCTGGCGGTGACGCTCAGCCGCCGCAAACCGGGCGGAGAGTGGTCGGTCGTCGGGCGTGCAGTCACCGACAGGGAGGGCCGCGTGAAGGAGCTGTCGAGCACGGCGCTGGAGGTTGGCGAGTACCGGTTGGAGTTTGCGACTGGCGCGTATTTCAAGACCTCCGGCACAGAAGGCTTCTACCCGGAGGTCTCGGTCGTGTTCGCAACGGCGAAGGGCGACACCCACCTCCATGTGCCTCTGCTTTTGAGCCCGTTCGGCTACTCGACGTATAAGGGTCAGTAGCAGTGACCATCGTGCTCGGCGACAACCAGTACGGCAAAGCGGAGACGCATGTCGTCCGCGTGACCAGGGTTGGCGAGACGCACGACATCAAAGACATCAACGTCAGCATCGCGCTCGCCGGCGACTTCGATGCCAGCCATGTGGCGGGCGACAACAGCAACGTCGTGCCGACCGACACGCAGAAGAACACGGTGTTCGCGTTTGCGAAAGAAGCGCCCATCGGCGAGATCGAGGACTTTGCCCTTCGCCTGGCTCGGCATTTCGTGGACGATTTCGTCGCCGTGCGCCGCGCTCGAGTGGTCATCGAGGAATACCCGTGGGCGCGAATCAACGCAGGCGGCGACCCCCACCCGCATGCATTCATGCGCGCCGGCGCCGAAAGACGGCTGGTCACCGTCACATGCACCGGCGACGATGCATGGGTCGTGTCCGGGCTCAGCGATCTCGTGCTGCTCAAGTCGACCGGCTCCGAGTTCTGGGGCTACCCGCGGGACCGTTACACCACGCTCGAGGAGACGCGAGACCGCGTGCTCGCGACGGCGGTCGTCGCACGCTGGCGCTATGCGCCGCCGAAGGTCGACTGGGGCGCGGCCTTCGCGCAAACGCGCTCGGCGCTGATCGAGGCCTTTGCGCTGAAGCACAGCCTGGCTTTGCAGCAGACGCTGTATGCCATGGGCGAGGCGGCGCTGAAGGCGCGACCCGAGGTTGCGGAGATCCGCCTGTCGCTTACCAACAAGCATCACTTCGTCGTCGATCTCTCGCCCTTTGGGCTGGAGAACGACAGCGAGGTCTTCTATGCGTCCGATCGCCCTTACGGCCTGATCGAAGGGACGGTGATGCGAGACGACGCTCCGGAGCCGGGCCGCGCCTGGTAGCCGGGATGGAGTTCCTGCAGCCGGCGAGCTGGTCCGAAGCCCTGGCGATGAAGGCCGCTCATCCGGAGGCGCTCCCCATCGCCGGCGGCACCGACGTGATGGTGGAGATCAACTTCGACCGCCAGCGGCCGGCGACCATCATCGATCTCACGAGGATCGCCGATCTCAACGAGTGGGGGATGGACAACGCGCACCTTCGAATCGGCGCTGGGGTGACCTACACGCGCATCGTCGACGAGCTCAGCGACCGGTTGCCCGGCCTGGCCATGGCCTCGCGCACGGTTGGCTCCCCCCAGATCCGGAACCGAGGCACCGTGGGAGGCAACCTGGGCTCGGCGTCACCGGCCGGGGATGCGCACCCGCCGCTCCTTGCTTCGGAGGCGCTTGTGGAGCTGGCGTCGACGACCGGCAGCCGGCGGCTCCCGGCGCGCGAGTTCTACATCGGGCCCAAGCGCAACGCCATGCGCAAAGACGAGCTGATCGCCGCCTTCCTCGTCGAACCGGCCAAGGGGCCACAGCAGTTTTCCAAGGTGGGCACGCGCAACGCGATGGTGATCGCAGTGTGCTCGTTCGCGATCGCTCTCGACGAGGAGCGCCGCCAGGTCGGCACGGGGATAGGGTCGGCCGCTCCGACCCCCATCACGGCCGGCGAAGCCGAGTCCTTCATGGAGGGCGTGCTGAGTACCGAAGGAAGGCGGCGGCATGAGGATCAGCTGCATAGTCAACGGAAGCGCCGTCGTCGCCGATGACGTGTGGCCGGGAGAGAGCCTGCTGCACGTGCTGCGGGAGCGAATGGGCCTGCCCGGCTCGAAGAACGCCTGCGAGCAGGGCGAATGCGGGTCGTGCTCGGTTTATCTCGATGGGTCGCTTGTGTGCGCGTGTCTCGTGCTTGCGGGGCAAGCGCAAGGCCGGGAGGTCATGACCGTCGAAGGGATCGGCTCGGCCTCTTCACCGCATCCGGTCCAGGAGGCGTTCGTGGAGGCGGGCGCCGTGCAGTGCGGCTTCTGCACTCCGGGCCTCATCGTGGCCACTCACGACCTCCTGCGCAGAGTCCCGCAGCCGACCACGGTGCAGATCCGAGAGGCGCTGGCCGGGAACATCTGCCGGTGCACGGGCTACGCCAAGATCATCGACGCGGTCCACCTCGCGGCGGGCCGGATGGCGGCGCCGAGATGATCGCCAAGCCCAGGCTGGTGCCGGCTGCCGTGATGAGCGGGCGCGTCGGCGAGGCGGTGACGCGTCCGGACGCCGCCCTCAAGACCCGCGGGGACTTCCCGTACTCGTCAGACCTTCAGGTCGAAGGCATGCTTTGGGGCACGACCGCGCGCAGCCCGCATCCTTACGCCCGCATCCTCTCCATCGACACGGCCGAGGCGCGCTCGATGCCCGGTGTGCTAGCCGTTCTCACTCATAAGGACGTGCCCGGACGCAACGCCTGCGGCCTCGAGATCGCCGATCAGCCCGTCATCGCCGACGATGTGGCGCGCTACTGGGGCGAGGCGGTAGCGCTGGTCGCGGCGGACCACCCCGAGCAGGCGCGTCGTGCGGCGCATGCAGTCAATGTCGAGTACGAGGTGCTCGAGCCGCTGACCGACCCGGAGGTTGCGCTCACCCAGAGCGCTCCGCGACTGCACCCGGACGGGAACATAACGCGCCAGGTCAAGATCCGGCGAGGCGACCAGAACCCGCGGGCCGACGTCGTCGTCTCTGGCGAGTACGAGGTCGGCATGCAGGACCAGGCGCCCCTCGGCCCCGAGTCTGGCCTCGCCATCCCCGACGGCGAAGGTGGCGTCGATCTCTACATCGCCACCCAGTGGCTGCACGTCGATCGCGACCAGCTGGCGGGCTGTCTTGGGCTGCCCGTGGAGAAGATCCGGCTCACGATGGCGGGCATAGGCGGCGCGTTTGGTGCGCGCGAAGACCTCTCGATGCAGGCGCACGCTTGCATGCTGGCGATGCGAACGCGGCGGCCCGTCAAGATGGCCTACTCGCGCGCGGAATCGTTTGTCGGCCATGTGCACCGGCATCCGGCGCGGATGCGATACGAGCACGGCGCCACGCGGGACGGGACGCTCGTATACGTCAAGGCGCGCATCCTGCTGGACGGCGGGGCTTACGCCTCCAGCTCGACCGCGGTCATATCCAACGCATGCTGCTTCGCGGTCGGCCCGTATGAATGCCCCAGCGCCACCATCGACGGCTGGGTCGTCTACACGAACAACCCGCCTTGCGGCGCCATGCGCGGTTTCGGCTCCGTGCAGAACTGCTACGCGCACGAGGCGCAGATGGACAAGCTGGCCGCCGCCCTCGGGATGGATCCGGTCGAGTTGCGCATCCGCAATGCGATGAAGACCGGCAGCCGTCTTATCACAGGACAGGCTGTGGACGGCCCGGTCCCGGTAGCCGAGCTCCTGCGACGGGTCGCGGCGATGCCGCTGCCGCCCGCTGTCCGGACCGACGAGCTCGACCTGACATTGATGCCCGGCGGTGTGTCCAACACCACCCATGGCGAGGGCGTGCGCCGCGGTGTCGGTTACGCGGTCGGCTTCAAGAACGTCGGGTACTCAGAGGGCTTCAACGATTACTCGACCGCGCGCGTGATGCTTTCCGTGGCCGGCGGCAGGCCACGAGTCGAGGTGCATACCGCGGCTGCTGAGGTTGGTCAGGGTCTGGTCACCGTGCAGGCACAGATCGCGGGCACCGAGCTAGGCGTCCACGATGTGGTGGTCCTCAACGCCGACACGCAAGTCGGGTCATCGGGATCGTCTTCCGCCTCGCGGCAGACTTACATCACCGGCGGAGCCGTGAAGGCCGCATGCGAAGCGGTCCGGGAGCGAGTGCTCGCCCTTGCCGAATCCGAGCTGGCGGAGCTCGGTCGCGGTGACGGCGGCGGATCGATTGCGTGGCGGCTCGAGAACGACGCGATCGTCTCCGAGAGCGGCGCCGTCGTGATCACATTGGCGACCCTCCTTGGCGAAGAGGCGATCGAAGAGACCCGTGAGTTCCGGCCTCGGATAACATCTCGTCTCGACCCCGAGACCGGCCAGGCCAACGCGCACATGCAGTACGCCTTCGCCGCCCACCGCGCGGTCGTCGACGTGGACACCGAGCTGGGGCTGGTCAAGGTCGTCGAGCTGGCGACCGCCCAGGACGTCGGCAAGGCGATCAACCCGCAGGCGGTCGAGGGCCAGCTGGAGGGCGGCGCCGCGCAAGGCCTGGGGCTCGCGGTCATGGAGGAGGTCCAGGTTGTAGGCGGCGTAATTCGAAACCCATCGTTCACCGACTACCTGCTGCCGACGACCCTGGACATGCCGCCGGTGCGGATGGACATCCTCGAGCTGGGCGACCCGAACTCGCCCTACGGGTTGAAAGGAGTGGGCGAGCCGCCCGCCATCTCGTCCGGGCCGGCCATCGTCGCCGCGATCCGGTCCGCCAGCGGCCGCGCGCTCTCGCGCGTGCCCGTCCGCCCGCACGACCTCACCCTTTGACGCTTCTGCTCCGCGCGGGGTTGGTCTTCACCGGCAGCCAGGAGATCGAAAACGGATGGCTGCTGTCGCGCGACGGCTTGATCGCGGAGGTCGGCTCTGGCCCGCCTCCGCCGGCCGACGAGGTCGTTGACGAGCCCAATTGCGTCGCGATGCCAGGCCTGGTGAATGCGCACGACCACATGTACCAGTGGGCGACCCGCGGCTACGTGGCCGACGGAACGCTCTTCCAGTGGCTTCGCGCGCTGTACCCGGTGTGGGCCCGCATCGACGCCGAAACCGTGCGCACGGCCGCGCGTGCAGCCATGGCGCGGCTGCTCCTGTGCGGATGCACGCTGTCGACCGACCATCACTACGTCTTTCCGCACGGGCGCCCTGGCATCTTCGAAGCGCTGGTCGAGACTGCGAGCGAGCTCGGACTGCGCTTCCACCCGTGCCGCGGTTCCATGTCGCTGGGCGAATCGAAGGGCGGTCTGCCTCCGGACAGCGTGGTCGAGGACGAGGATGCGATCCTCGCGCACACCGAGGAGATGATCGGCCGCTATCACGATCCCAAGCCGGGGTCAATGTGCCGGGTCGTGGTCGCGCCTTGCTCGCCGTTCTCCGTCACGCGGGAACTGATGCGAGATTCGGCGGCGCTGGCGCGGAAGCACGACGTGCGGCTGCACACGCACCTTGCCGAGACGCTCGATGAGGAACGTTTCTGCATCGAGAGGTTCGGCCGGCGACCGGTCGAGCTCATGGAGGATCTCGGCTGGACCGGCGACGACGTTTGGTACGCGCACGGGATTCATCTCAACGATGCCGAGGTCGATCGCATCGCCGAGGTCAAGACCTGCATCGCGCACTGCCCGTCCAGCAACATGCGGCTGGGCGCCGGGGCTTGCAGGGTGGAAGACCTCGTCCGCGCCGGCGCTCGCGTGGGTCTCGGGGTCGACGGCTCGGCCAGCAACGAGGACGCCAACATCGCGATGGAGGCGCACCAGGCGCTCCTGCTTGCTCGCGTGCGGAATGCTTCACCGCAAGCGCTGGACGCACGCTCAGCCTGGCGACTCGCGACGCAAGGGGGAGCTGGCTGCCTCGGCCGGGGCGACTGCGGAACGCTTGAACCAGGCATGTGCGCCGACATCGCGTGCTTTCGAGTCGATGACCTGGCGCACGCGGGGATCAAGGATCCTGTCGCCGGGCTCGCGCTGGCTCCGCCGTCCCGAGCTCAGACGGTGGTCGTGAACGGGCGGGTGGTTGTGCGCGACGGGCGGCTCCTCACGGCGGATGAGGACGAGATCGCGCGAGAGATTGCGGCTACGAGCGCGCGGCTGGCCGGATGAACTCTCCCCGCCGCGGCTCCAGGCCGCGCACCAGGGTCTTGACCGTCCTGCCGCGGATCTTCTGCCCCTCGTGGACACTGAACGGGTTGCGGTAGAGCAGGTCGTCGCGGCGGACCACGTCCTCCCAGTCGAGATCGACGATCCAGAGGTCGGCGTCAAACCCCGGCGCGATATCGCCCTTGTTCGTCAAGCCAAACCGTTTGGCGATGTTGGTGGACGTCACCGCGGCGAAAGTCGGCAGGTCGAGCCGTTCTTTGGCGAGCAGCAGCTGGCGCGTCGACTGGCAGCCCGAGATGCCACCCCAGATCTTCCTGAAATCGTCGCCCTGCTTCAGGTCGAGCGTGCTCGGTGAGTGATCCGAGACGACCATCGGCATGCGCCAGAGGCGCTCGCGATCGGCGGGCTTCCGGAACGGCGGCGCGCATTTCGCAATTCCGCCCATTCGCTCCATGTCGGCATCGTCGTAGAGCAGGTAATGCATGCAGGTCTCGCCACTTACATCGGCGCCAAGGCGTGCAGTCGCTTCTATCAAGTCCGCACCAAGGGCGGTGCTGACGTGCACGACGTGGAGGGGACAACCGGTCGCTCCGGCAGTCTCGATGGCCACTGTGATCGCCGCGAGCTCGGCCCGCGCCGGTCGAGAGGCCAGGAAATCGCGGGCGGTGTGGCCTCTCGGCTCGCGCAGCTCTGTTGGATCCTCCGCGTGCACGAGCAGAATCGACCCGAGCTCGGCGATTCGCATCATGCCTTCGCGTAACGTTTGTTTGTCGCAAGCCGGAAACTCTTCGATCCCGCTTGGGCACATGAACGCTTTGAAGCCCATGACGCCGCGCCTGACCAGTGCCTCGAGCTGGTCGAGATTGCCTGGCACGAGCCCGCCCCACAGTCCGAAGTCGACCTTCGACGAACGCTTCATCGCCTCCAGCTTCAAGTCGAACGCGCCGACGTCCGTTGTCACCGGGAGGCCGTTGAGCGGCATGTCGATGAAGCTCGTGTAGCCGCCGGCGGCGAGCGCTGCCGACCCGTGCGCGATGTCCTCCCACTCGGTGCGGCCGGGCTCGTTGAAGTGGACGTGCGAATCGATGCCGCCGGGGAACACATGGAGGCCTGATGCGTCGATCTCGACGCCGTCATCGGCAAGGTTCAGTCCGACCGCCGTTATCTGGTCGCCCGCGATGGCTATGTCGGTTTTCTCGGCTCCGCGCGTAGTCACGACCATGCCGCCGCGGATGATCACGTTTCGGCGAGCAGCTCCAGGCAGCGCGCGAGCACGTCGATCGCGACGGCGACGTCGTCGGTGGTCACAGATTCGGCAGGGTTGTGGCTGACGCCGCCCTTGCAGCGCACGAACAGCATCCCGACATCGGTCAGCGCCGACATGGCGACCGCGTCGTGGCCGGCGCCGCTGGCCAGCTGAAGGACCGGGTGACCGAGGTCGCCCACGGCCTGCGACAGAGTGGAGACCAGGCCCGGCGCGCACGGGACGGTCGGGCTGTCGCTGTCCTGGCGGATCGCGACCGCGATGTTTCGGTGCTTGGCGATCTGCGACGCGATATCAGTGAGGTGCCGCGAAGCAAGGAGGCGCTCGGCGTCCTCCGCGTGCCGAACGTCCAGGCTGAGCGTCACCCCGCCCGGCACCACGTTCACGGCGCCCGGCCGCACGGAGAGCCGGCCAACCGTCGCCACGAGTCCATCGTGGCTTTGGGCGTAGCTTTCCACCGCTTGAATGAACACGGCGGCAGCGACGAGGGCGTCTCGGCGGCTGCCCATCGGCACCGTCCCCGCATGGCCTGCCTCGCCTTCGAAGTCGAGCGTATAGCGATTCTGTCCTGAGATCGCTGATACGACCCCGACGGGAAGCTCGCGCGCCTCCAGCACCGGGCCCTGCTCGATGTGGACCTCGAGGTACCCCAGCAGGGGTCCTCCTTGCCATCGGTCATCGTCGATGCGGGCCGGGTCGCCTCCGAAACCGCGCATTGCCTCGCGCATCGTGGTTCCGCCAGTGTCGACGCGGTCGAGGTCCGGGGAATCGAAGGTTCCCGCCACGGCGCGGCTGCCGAGATAGGTCGACCCGAATCTCAACCCCTCCTCATCGGCGAAGGCGAGGACCTCGACGGCGAATGGCAGGCGCTTGCCTGAGTCGTGCAGGCGCTGGACGGCCGCGATCGCCACGATCACTCCGAGCGGTCCGTCGTACTTTCCGGCGTTCCGGACGGAATCGAGATGCGAACCGAGCAGCAACGTCGCCTCTCCCGTGCCTTCGAACCGGCCATGCAGGTTTCCGATGTTGTCGCGGCGAACGGTCATGCCCGCCTCGCGCATCCAATCGCCTACCAGTACGTGGGCACAGCCCATCGCGTCGGAGGCGAATGGCCGGGTGATCACGCCGGGCTCCTCGGTGCACTCGGCAAGGTAGTGGCATCGCTCGATGACGATTCGGGGCAGCGTCACGACGATTCGGTGAAGGTGATCTCCTGCGCGCCTTTCCACAGCACGAGCTCTCCGAGCTCCTTCAGCCGCTCGGTGCCCTCGTAGATGGTGGCGAAATGGTTTCCAGCCAGCTGGCCGGCCTTGCTCGCGAACATCGTCGAGCCATACGGGAACAGGATCTCGGTCTCGCTGACGCCGCCCGGGTAGAGCAGCAGGTGGCCGGGCGCCGGGTGGCTGGTGTGGTTCTCGTAGCCGAGGTCGAGGTCGAGCTCGCCGAGCGGAACCCAGCACGACTCCCCGCTCCAGCGGGCCTGGATGAGCTTGGCTTTGAGGGGCAGCAGCTTGCGGAAGGCGGCGCAGCTCTTCGGCGCGCTGTCCGTCTCCAGGCGAGCCGCAAATCGAAGGCCGCCGGCGACAATGTCGATCACGTCGTCCTCGATGGCTTGAGGAAGTCGACGATCTCCTCGCGGCCGTCCCAGACCACGGTCGTGTGAGCGGGTTCCGTGCGGGCCACGATCTTGCCGCCGCGCAGAACGAGCCGGCGCGGGGCGACGAGGCGGATCGCGTCCATCGCCGTGGGCGCCGCAAAGGCGCACAGGTCGGCCCGGCACCCCGGCAGGAGCCCATAACCCTCCAGGCCGAGGGCGCTCGCCGGGTTGAAGGTGATCATGTCGATGAGCGTGCGCAGCTCGTTGTGGCCGGACATCTGGCCGTAGTGGGCGAGCACGAACGCCGCCTGGAGCGGATCGCCGTAGCCGAGCGGGTACCACGGATCCATGACCGAGTCATGGCCCACGCACACGTTGACGCCTGCTGCCAGCAGCTCCTTGACGCGGGTATGGCCGCGCCGGATCGGGTAACCGTCGAACCGGCCCTGCAGCACCGAGTTGTCGAGGGGGTTCGTGACCATGTGCATGCGTGCCCGCTTCAAGTTGTTGATCAGCCGGTACGCGTAGGCCGCGTTGTAGGAGTGCATTGCGGTGGTGTGGCTGGCCGTGACGCGCCCGCCCATCCCGAGACGGATGGTCTCGGCGGCCATCACCTCGACGAAGCGCGAGTGGTCGTCGTCCGTCTCGTCGCAGTGGATGTCGACCCTAAGGCCTTTGTCGGCGGCCAGGGACATCGCGAACTTCACCGAGCGCTCGCCGTATTCGCGCGTGAGCTCGAAATGCGGTATCGCGCCCACGACGTCGACGCCCATGTCGACGGCCTTCCGCATGAGGTCTTCGCCGCCGTCGAAGGACATGATCCCCTGCTGCGGAAACGCGACCAGCTGCAGCGTCATCTGGTCGCCGATCTCCTCGCGAAGCTCGAGCAGGGCGCGCACCGCCCGCAGCTCCGGGTCGCACACGTCCACGTGGCTGCGCACATGCTGGACGCCGTTGGCGAGCTGCCAGCGCAGCACGGTGCGGACGCGTCGCTTGACGTCGTCGACGGTCAGGTCTTTGACGCGCTCGGCCCAGATGGCGATGCCCTCGAAGAGAGAACCGCTCTGGTTGTGCCTCGGCTCGCCGACCGTGAGCACTGCATCGAGGTGAATGTGGGGCTCGACCAGCGCGGGGGTGACCAGCGCTCCGCCGAGGTCGATGACCTGGCGGGCCTCGTCCTCGGGCTCCGCAATGAGCCCGTCCCGCACACCGATCACCCTTGTGTCGGTCTCCCCGGCGATGCGGGCGCCCTTCAGGAGCAAGTCGAGCATCGACGCGAGGCTAGCAGAGACCTAAACTTCCCGAACATATAGGGGCCCCCGCGAAATCGTAGATTTCGTGGGGTTTAACAGCCGGTTGGGTTTCATTGGGGGTAGGGCAATGCAAACAGCCGAGGAAGTCGAGAAACACGTACCCGTCAGGGAAGGCGAGTACGGGGAAGCGGTCGCCACCGTCGAACCGGGCGGCGTCGAATACATCGCCTTGAGAGAAAGGCACGGCAAACCGATCGACCTGTTCTGGACCTGGCTTTCGCCGAACCTCGAGTTCGCGACCATCTTCGTCGGCGTCCTTGGGATTGCCGTCTTCGGGCTGAGCTTCGGGGAGACGGCGATCGCGATCATCGTCGGCACCGCCCTGGGGTCGCTGACGCACGCCGCCCTCTCGTCGTTCGGCCCGAAGTTCGGGGTTCCGATGATGGTCGAGAGCCGGGGCGCCTTCGGCTTTCTCGGCAACATCTTGCCGGCCGGCCTCAACGCGTTCACCGGCTCCATCGGCTGGTTCATCGTGAACAGCGTCAGCGGGGCGTTTGCGCTGCAGGCGCTGGCGCTTCTGATCAAGCTAGACCTCCCGTTCTGGCTGACGTTCCTTGTGATCGTGGTCGCCCAGGTGGCGATCGCGACCCTCGGTCACAACTTCATCCACTTTTTCGAGAGGTGGGCGCTGCCCCTTCTCGGAATCGTCTTCGCAGTCGCCGTCGTATTCATCTTCAGCAAGGCCAACTACGGTGTCGCGGCGAACCCGGGGCCGGTTGGCCACTTCGGCGCCTTCACCCTCTTGTTCACGGCGACGTTCGGCTACGCCGCCGGATGGAACCCGTACGCGGCCGATTACACGCGATACCTGCCGCCAACCACGGACCGCAGGATGGTCGGCTTGTGGGCAGGCCTTGGCGTCTTCGTCTCCTGCGTCGTCCTCGAGCTGGCCGGTGCGGCGCTCGCGACCGTCGCCGGGACCAAGTGGGGCCCGACCGACATTCCCACGGTGCAGCTGCAGAAGGCGATGCCGGACTTCGTGTACTACCTCGCGCTGCTGTGCATCGCCGTCGGCGCCGTCGCCGCCAACGCGATCAACATCTACAGCGGCACGATGTCCTTGGTCGCGCTGGGGGTCCGCGAGCTGGGTCTGACTCTCCGCCAGCGCCGCGCCGCGCTGGCGATCGCGGCCGGTGTTCTGGGATACCTGATCGGCGTCATCGGCCGGGCCGACGTCGGTCCGGGCAGCAAGTACGAATACTTCCTGCTCTTGATCAGCTACTGGATCGCGCCCTGGCTGGCGGTGGTTCTCGTCGACTACTGGCTCCGCCACGGCGATTATGGCGACGAGTCGATCTTCTACAACTCCAAATACCAGCGCTGGCAGGGGGTCGCCGCGATGGCGATCGGCCTTGCCGTGTCTGTGTTCTTCTTCTCGAACGTGTACTCCGTCTACATCGGACCGGTGCCGACCAACAACCCGCAGATCGGCGACATCACCTTCATCGTCGGCTTCGTGCTCACCGGGGTTCTCTATTACGTGTTTCAAATGGTGACGCGAAGCCAGACCGCGGCCCGGTCTGCAGGCTCGCGCGCGGCATAGAAACCAGGCCGAATCCGTCGACGACATGGCGGCAGAAGGTCTGGTACAAGTCGCCTTGCTGAGGAGCGCGATCGCCAGCGGGCACGTCGCTGTCCTGGACCCCTCAGCCGCCCGAGCAGCACCTGGCGTGCTCGCGGTCTTCACCGCCGCCGACCTCGAACGAACCTGCCGGCCGCTGAGAGTGCACATGACCACACCGGGCGCTGTCTCTCCCGACCGTCCGATCCTCGCTTCGGATCGCGTGCGCTTCGTGGGCGAGATGGTGGCGGCCGTGGTCGCGGACAGTCGATACGCAGCCGGCGATGCGCTCGACCTGATTCGCCTGGACATCGATCCACTTCCGGCAGTCACAACATTCGAGGGCGCGATGGCCGCCGGAGCGCCTCTGGTGCACGACGCGGTGCCGGGGAATCTCTACTTCGCCGGCCGTCGAAGCTTCGGTGACGTCGACAAGGCCTTTGCCAGCGCGGACATCGTGATCGAGGGCGAGGTCACGCATCCTCGCGTCTCCGCGGCTCCGATCGAGGGGCGCGGCGTGGTGGCGACGCCGGACGGGGCGGGCGGCGTCATCGTTTGGAGCTCGACCCAGGTCCCGCATCTCGTCGCTGATGCGATCGGGGAGGCCCTGACCCTCGAAACGGGGCAGGTCCGGGTCGTAGCCGCCGACGTCGGCGGAGGCTTTGGCATCAAGGCGCAGGTCTACCCGGAGGAGATCCTGGTGGCCTGGATCGCGCGGATGACCGCCAGCCCTGTGAAATGGATCGAGACCAGGTCTGAACACTTTCAGGCGGCCAACCACGCCCGCGACCAGCACATCCGGTTCAGCGCCGCCGTGCGCAATGACGGCAGAGTGCTGGGACTGCGCGCGACGGTGCACTCCAACATCGGGGCTTATGGGATCCGACCGTTTGGTCCTCTTCTCGACCCCATTACCTGTGTGGGTCTCATCCCGGGTCCGTACGACATCCGCGACTACGAGTACGAGTCGTACGCGGTCGCGACAAATACATGCCCCGAGGGTGCATATCGCGGCGTGGGTATGGTGACCGCGGCGCTTGCCCATGAGCGGCTGATGGACGTGATCGCCGCACGCTTGTCTCTCGATCCGGCCGACGTGCGCCGAATCAATTTCGTCACCCCGGCGCAAATGCCATATGTCGCCGCCACCGGTCATCCCTACGAGTCCGGAGACTATCCCGCCGCAATGGATGCAGCTCTTCTCGCATTCGACTATGCGCGCGCGCGCGAAGAACAGGCCAGGGCAAGGTCGGCCGGCCGCCTCATGGGCATCGGCATCGGCTCATATGTGGAGATCACCGGCGCGGGATCGTCGACGTACGTGGGGCGCGGCATGGCGGACATCCCGGGCACCGACACGGCCCGCGTCTGGCTCGGCGATGACGGCCTCGTGCACCTGCAGACGAGCTGTCCCGCGATCGGACAGGGCGCGGAAACGACGTTTGCACAGGTGGCCGCCGCGGGCCTCGAGGTCGATCCGCAGGGCATCGTCGTCGAGCGGACCGACACCGGAAAGGTCGGCCACGGAACCGGGGCCTTCATGAGCCGCGGCTCGGTGACCGCGGCGACGAGCACATATCGAGCGTCGGCGCTGCTGCGCGAGGCGATCCTCGCCGCCGCTTCATGGCGCCTCGACCAGCCGATCGAGCGATTGTCGATCGGGGCCTCCGCAATCCTGGTCGACGGGCAGTCGACGCCGGGACGGGTGCCGTCCAGATCCTTCGCTACCTCGTCGCGGAGGACTGCGGCGTCCTGATCAACCCGATGATCGTCGAAGGCCAGGTGGCGGGTGGGGTCGCCCAGGGCGCCGGCGCCGTCCTCATGGAAGAGATCACGTACGGATCGGAGGGAGAGCTTCGAAGTGGCACGTTCCTCGATTACCTCATCCCGAGCGCAAGCGAGGTCCCTGGGGTGGAGGTCACGCACCTTGTCACTCCTTCGACCGTCCATGAGCTCGGGACCAAAGGCGTGGGCGAAGGCGGAACCATCGGCGCGACCGCGGCGCTCGCGAACGCGATCGCCGATGCGCTAGCCCTGACGGACGTCAAGCTGCCGCTGACGCCCGACCGGCTCATCTCCTTGATCCGGTGAAGGAGCTATACGACCCGGTCAGCTACCTCGAGTGGAACGCACGGCGCCGTCCGCACGCCACCGCCGTGTGGGACGGCCGCGAGATCGAGTTCGAGGAGCTGCTCGTACACGTACGGCATTTCCAGCGCTCCCTCGCCGGCCGAGGCGTGAGGAGCGGCGATGTCGTCGGAGTCCGGCTGCCCAATGTGTGGCAGTACGTCGCGCTCGAGCTCGCGATCCCCGGCATCGGCGCGGTGATACTCCCGATGCCGATGGGCCTTGGCGAGCACGAGCTGCGCTGGCTATACGAGAAGACAGAGCCCGTTCTCACTGTCACAAGCGCCGACCTGGATGGCCTCGCGGCCGCCGGCTCGTCCCAGCCGCCCACCCTGGATCCCAAACCGGATCGGATCGTCGAGATCGCGATGACATCGGGCACGACCGGCATGCCGAAGCTCGCGTCGCTGTCGGCCCGCCTCAAACAGGTCACTTTCGAGGGCTTCACGTCGAGGCTCGAGATCACCGAGGACGATCGCGTGCTTCCAATGACGCCCCTCACCCAGGGCATCGGCGGCATGTGCCTCTACTGTCTTCGCGCGGGGGCGGCGCTGGTGATGCTCCGTGACCAGCACTGGACGCCCGAGCATTGCCTCGACGTCGCGGCCCAATCAGGGGCTACGGTGTTGGTCGGAGTGCCGACCAATGTGATCAGGATGTTGAACCAGCCGGTTCACGCACCATCGTCATTGCGCGCCGTGGCGGTCGCCGGCGCCCCGCTGCCCCCCGAGGTCGCGGAGCGCGCCGAGTGGCAGATCCTTGATGGCCCAGCGGCCGACACAGTCGGCCGCGGCATTGGGGAGATCTGCATGCGGGGCGACCTCGTGCAGGATCGGTACTGGGGCGAAGACTTCGGTCCGTATGCGGCCGACGGGTGGGCGCACATGGGCGACCTCGGCTTCGTCGACGACGCGGGATATCTGCATGTCGTCGGCCGGGTCAAGGACATCATCATCAGGGGCGGAGCGAACATCAACCCGTACGAGATCGAGTCGATGCTGCGCACACATCCAGCCGTGGTGGATGTCTGCGTCGTCGGGCGCCCAGACCCTGACCTTGGCGAAGTACCTGTCGCGTTCATCGTCGGTGACCTGGCAGAAGAGGAGCTCGACCGATTTCTCACCGAGCGTGGGCTGGCTCGATACAAGTGGCCGGAGAGAATCCATCATCTTGACGAGCTTCCGCTGTCGGGCCCGGGCAAGGTGAATCGCAAGGTGCTGAGCGAACATGCGCGCGCGTTGTAACGACATCGACGTGGCCTGGTTCGAGGTTGGGCGCGGCGAGCCTCTAGTCCTGATTCACGGATTGGCCGACGATCACAGGGCCTGGCGCCGGACACTTCCCGATCTCGTGCTCCGGCATCGTGTGCTCATGTACGACCTGAGGGGTCACGGCGAAACCAGCCTCGGCCGGCCCGACCGCACGCTGACTCAGCTTGCTACCGACCTTGCCTTGCTCATGAAATCCATGGGTGTCGGCATTGCCGATGTCGCAGGCTTCTCGCTTGGCGGCACGATAGCGATGCGTATGGCGATCGACCACCCGGAATTGGTCAAGCGCCTGGTGCTGGTGGCGACCTCGAGCCGGGTCGGCAGGACGGCCGCCGATTGGTACCGCCGGCGCGTCGAGATGGTCGAGCAAGAGGATCCGGAGCTGCGGGCCTCGCTGGATCGCGACACCGCCGATGTCTACGCCGACGCGCCTTCCGAGCTGGACGCCGGCTTATTCATCAGGCGGCAGGCGACAGCGGATCCGCTGGGTTTCGGCAATGCCTGTGCCGCGATGGCGGCGCTGAACGCGGCGCCGCTCGACCCCGAGCTGGGGCGCATTTCAGCTCCCACCCTGATCGTGGCGTCAGAGCTGGACCGACATTGCCCGCCGAAGGCGGCCGAGATCATCGCCGCCGGCATCAAAGGCAGTCGGCTGGAGGTCATACCTGGGGCCGGACACCCGATAGCAGTCGAGAAGCCGCGCGAGCTGGCCGGCTCGATGAACGCGTTCCTCGCCACATGACCGCGTTCGACGTGAGCGTGGGGATCAGTCCGCGCCAGTCGCTCGAGAGCTGGTCTGAGTTCGTGGCGGCGCTCGAGGCTGAAGGCGTGCGTCGGATCTGGGTCATCGACTCCCAGCTGGCGATGAAAGACGCATACGTCGGCCTCGCTGTCGCCGCAATGAGCACAAAGCGGATGGGATTGGGAACAGGCGTCACGAACGCGGTCACGCGCCATCCGACGGTGACGGCCAACGCGATTGCGGCTATCGGCGAGATCTCTCATGGCCGCGCTTTTCTGGGGCTCGGTGCAGGCGACTCGGCTCTCTACGGGGTGGGCCTGAAACCGCAAAAGGTGGCGGAGGTGGAGGAGGCGATCAACTTTTTTAGAGCGGTGCTGGGCGGCCGGCAAGGGGAGCTCGGCGGCCGGCAATATCGCCTACCGCACGTGGCCGCGACCGTACCGATTTATCTCGCGGTCAGCCAGGAGAGGATGTGCGACCTGGCGGGCAGGCTCGCTGACGGCGCCATCGTGATGGGGCCGGCACAGCCGGACATGGTTCGGCGCCAGGTCGGCTGGATCGAGAACGGCCTGAAGACCGCGAATCGCTCCCGAGCGGATTTCGAGGTCGCCTTCGTGGCGACCATGTCAGTCGCAGGCACGCTCGCGGCCGGGCTCGACGAGGTACGGTCGTGGGCGGCCACGCAGTCGCGGTTGTTGGCCCATTTCAAAGAGCTTCCAGACAGCCTGCGTCCGTTCAACGACGAGATCCGGCGAAGCGCGGACTCGTACGACTATGCGGAGCATCTGTCCACAAGGGCGCGACACAGCGCCGCGATCTCAGACGATCTCACGCGTGCTCTCGCGATCGTTGGTACGCCGGCCGAGTGCGCTGAGCGGCTGCGAGCCCTTCGGGCCACGGGGATCGACGCGTTCATCCTTCCTCTTGCCGGCCGCGATCGAGTCGATCGCTGGCGAAAGAGTCGAAGTCAGGTCCTCGATCAGATCATGCTGTAGCCGCCGCTGACCGACAGCGTCTGGCCGGTGATGTAGGACGCTCGGTCCGATGCCAGCAGCAGAACCGCCGGCACAACGTCCTCCGGAGTTCCGAGGCGGCGCAGGGGATAGCCGCGGGCCGCCTTTTCGAGGGCCTCGGGGCTGAACAATTGCGCCTGGTCCGACGCCCACATCGACTCGCGGCCCGAGGTCGCGGGCGTGCCTGGCACGAGGCCCGGGCATACGACGTTCAAGGTGATGCCGTGCTTGCCGACCTCGCGAGCGATCGCTTTCGACATGGCGATCACACTGGCCTTTGTCCCGCTGTACACGGCCTCTCGCCACTCGCCGACCCGCCCGGCATCCGATCCGATGGAGACGATGCGACCGTATCCGCGCTCGATCATCGGTTCGAGCACGGCGCGCACGGAGTTGATGAATCCCCAAGTGTCGATCGCGATCTCGCGCTCCCACTCGCTGCGTGGTTTTTCCATGAAGAGCCGATCGATCGTCCAGCCGGCGCAGTTCACGAGCACGTCGGCTCCTCCGAGCGATTTGACGGCGAACTCGACGGCGGACGAGATGGAATCCATGTCGGTCACGTCCGCGTGGCGGGCGACGACCGTTCCGGCAGGAGCCTCAGCCTCAACCCTCGTGGCCTGCTCGAGGTCGATGTCGGCGATCAGGACACGCGCTCCCTCTTCTGCGAAACCAAGACTGATCGCGCGCCCCAGGTTGGACGCGCCCCCGGTGACGATCACAACGCGGCCCTTCAACCCAAGGTCCATTCAGTGCCCTCCCAAACGATCAGTTGATCTGGAACTCGTCCTGTCGGAGGATCGGGATCCACGCTCCTCCCGGCTCCCGGCCGTCGACCTCGACCTCCGGTCCGCCGACCATGAAGTCGGTGTGCACGCTCGAGTCGTTCAATCCCGCCTTCCGGTCGGCCTCGTCATCGACGCAAAACGCGAAGCCGTCTCCGTATGCGAGGTGGCAGGTCGCGTTCTCATCGAACAGCGTGTTGTAGAACGTCAACCCGAGCTTGCCGACCTCCGACGAGCCGTCCACCAGCGAGACCTCGCCGAGACGAACAGCATCGGCGTCGGTGGCAAGCTGGGCGCGGACGACATCCGCGCCGCTCAGCGCGCGGACCTCGACGATCCTTCCCTCGCGAAACTCGAACTCGAGATCGCGTACCAGCGTGCCGCTCACCTCGAGGGGGCGGGTGGCTCTAAGCCTGCCTTCCGCGCGCCGCCGGTCTGGGCACGTGAAGACCTCCTCGGTGGGGAGGTTCGGTACGTGCTTGTGCCCGAACACGGTTTCGAAGTTGCCTGATCGCCACCTACCACTCGGCAGGAGGCCGACGGTGAAATCGGTTCCGGGTCCGCGATAGCGCAAGGAGTCGAAACGCCGATTGCTGAGAGCGGTCGCGAGGCGGTCGAGGCGGGCGATGTGCGCACGCCACTCCGCGACGGGATCTGCTCGATCCAGACGAACGGCCTTCTCCACCGCGTCCCAGAGCGTGTCCACGTCGGGCTTGCCGAACACCTGCCGCGCCCAACCGGCGTTCGGCGCCGCCACGATCGTCCAGCTCACGAGCCGCTCGCTCACCATGCGGCCCCACTCGGCCGCGACGTCGCGCGGACGCGCCCTGCCGACGCGGGCGCCATCGAGATCGGACAGCAGCTCAGGCTCGGGATCGCCGCTGACCTGTATATATGCGCCCCTCTCGGCAGCCAGCGTGTTGAGCATCGTGATATCCCAAGGCGCCGACGTGCCCAAAGAAGCCTCTGGCCCGAGCTCGATCAAGGCGCGGGTGAAGTGCCGATCGAAGTACCTGGACTCGACGAGAGACGCACCGGCTCGATATGCGGCGCGCGCTATCTCGCGGGCGAGCGGTGCATTCTCGACCTGGGCGAAGACGACAACGAGCTGCCCTGGCCGCACATCGACGCCGACCGAAACCGCGAGCTCGGCCAGGCGCCTCAGACGGTTGGCAACTTCTTTCACCGCGGGGTCCTCACCGTACCATTGGCGGGTGGCGGCATCGGGTGGGGGGATCCTTGCCGGCGGGTGAGCGGGCGCCACGGCGGCGCGCCCCGCGGCGGCCATTCGAGATCGTGGCCATCGCCGCGTCGGCCGGAGGACTGACCGCGCTCAGCAGCGTCCTCGGCGGCCTGCCGCGATCGTTTGGGGCAGGCATCGTCGCGGTCCAGCACCTTGATCCCCGCCACCGCAGCCTGATGGCCGAGATCATCGGCCGGCGATCCCCGCTCCCGGTCCACCAGGCGGTGGCGGGGTCGCACGTCCAGACGGGTCACGTGTACCTGGCGCCGCCCGACAATCACCTGCTCATCAACCGCGACGGCAGCATCAGCCTGACGCAGACCGAGCTAGTGAACTTCGTGCGCCCCTCGGCTGACCTCCTGTTCGAATCGGTGGCCGCATCCTTCGGCGCGCACGCGATCGCGGTGGTCTTGACGGGGAGCGGCCGCGACGGCGCCATGGGCGTGACCGCCATCAAGCAGCGCGGAGGCACCGTCATCGCGCAGGATGAGGCGTCGTCCGAGTTCTTCTCGATGCCGTCGGCTGCAATTCGCACCGGCGCCGTCGATTTCATCCTTGCGCTGGACGAGATTCCGGGTGCTCTGATGACCCTGCTGGGCGGCGAGACTCTCGATTGAGCCTGGAGGCCGGCAAACAGTTCGAGGCGCTGCTCCGTTACCTGCGGGACAACCGGGGCTTCGACTACACCGGCTACAAGCGCAACACCATCGTCCGCCGCATCGGCAAGCGCTGCACCGAGCTCGGTTTGACGAGCTTCGCCGCCTACCAGGACTACCTGCAAGTCCACGGCGACGAGTTCGCGATCCTGTTCGACAAGATCCTCATCAACGTCACTGATTTCTTTCGGGATCCTCCGGCATGGGACTACCTGGCCAAGAAGATCGTGCCGCGGCTCATCGAGAAGAGCGGCCTCATCCGCATCTGGAGCACCGGCACCGCATCGGGTGAAGAGGCCTACTCCGCGGCCATGCTCTTCTGCGAGGCGCTCGGACAGGATGCCTTTCTACGCCGGGTCAAGATCTATGCCACCGACATCGATGAGGACGCACTCGAAAAGGCACGGGCAGGCTATTCCGAGAAGGACCTCGAGTCCGTCGACGAGATCCGGCGGGCTCGGTACTTCGAGACTGTGGGCGGCCGCTATGCCTTCAAGGCTGGGCTGCGGCGCTCATTGATCTTCGGCCGGCACGACCTCATGCAGGACGCGCCCATCTCACGTCTCGATCTCTTGATCTGCCGCAACACCCTCATGTACTTCACCGCGGAGGCGCAGGGCCGCGTCCTGGGGCGCTTCCATTACGCGCTCGAGGACGACGGTTACCTGTTTCTCGGCCGAGCCGAGATGCTGCTCATGCATGGCTCGATCTTCGAGCCGGTCGACCTCAAGCAGCGGATCTTCAGGAAGGTACCGCGGGCGCCTTTCCGAGAGCGTCTGATGGTCCTGGCTCAAGCTGGGAGCTCCGAGGACCGCGATCAGATCCCACGGCAGATCCGGCTGGACGAGCTGGCGTCCGAGGCGTCGCCGCTGGCTCACATGGTGGTCGACGCACTTGGAAACCTGGCTCTCGCCAACCAGCACGCACGCAGGCTCCTCGACATTCGAGCCGGCGACATCGGCCGGGCACTCAAAGACCTCGAGCTCTCGTCCCGGCCGGTCGACCTGCGCGGACCGATCGACCAGAGCTTTCGGGATCGCCACTCCGTGGCCATCTCAGGCGTCGAGCACCCGTCAGCCGACGGCTCCCTGCGCCGCTTCGACGTCCAGGTCGCGCCGCTGTTCGATGACGGCGGTTCGATCGTGGGCACGAGCGTGACCTTCAGCGACGTCACCAATGAGGCCGCGCTTCGCGCGGAGTTGGATCGATCGAAGCAGGAGGTCGAGACCGCCTACGAGGAGCTGCAGTCGAGCAACGAAGAGCTCGAGACCACGAACGAAGAGCTGCAGTCGACCGTCGAGGAGCTTGAGACGACCAATGAGGAACTGCAGTCGACCAACGAAGAGCTCGAGACCATGAACGAGGAGCTCGAGTCGACCAACGCGGAAATGCAGGGCACCAACACCGAGCTGCAGCGGCGCACGGACGAGGCGAATCGGCTCAACACTTTCTTGCATGCGATCCTGGGCAACATCCGGCTCGGCGCCGCCGTCTTAGACGCCGACCTGGACGTCCGGGTGTGGAACGAACGCGCCGCGGACCTTTGGGGGGTGCGGTCCGACGAGGTCCTCGGTGAATCGTTCTTCGACCTCGACATCGGCCTGCCGGTCAAGGAGCTGCGGGCGATGATCCGCGGAGTTCTGCGCGGGAAACCATCCACTGACGAAAAGGTGGTGACCGCGCTCACCAGGCGGGGCAAGCGCATCAAATGCCGCGTCGCCGCCACAGCGCTGGCCGCCCGCGGGCGTGCCGGTGGCGTCGTGCTGGTGATGGAGGAGCTGAAGACCGGCTGAGGCGGGGCGGTGGCTCGGGTCAGGCCACCGCGCGCGTCACCAGCGGCCGAGAGTTGCGGCGCCACTGCGCGATGAAGTGTTCGAGCACCTCGACCTCGGTTGCAAGCTCGAATTGATCGCGAGGCTGCAGGCCACCGATGGTGTCGCGCAGCTCGAAAAGGAGTGTTTCCGCCAGATCCACCAGCGAGCCATAGGCGACCAGACGGAACTCGGGAGACGTGGCTTTACCGAAATTCAATACGGCGGATCGGTAATTGTGATCGGCCCGGTCGGCCTCGACTCGGAAGCGGTTTGTGCGCTCGCGCAATGAGGCCTCGCCGCGCAGGCGGAAACGTCTCTGGAGCGATGACAGCATCAGACGCTTGGACTGCACGACCAGCAGCCGCGCGGAAACGATCGAGTCGGCTATGGTCGGCATCAAGCCGGCAGCTCCGCGCCATAACCGCGATTGCGGACGATGCTGAGCATGCTCGCGAGCCCGACCTCGCCCAGCCGACGGCGCAGCCGCATCATGTAGGTCCGCACCTGCGCATCCGAAAGGCGGGAGTTCTGCCAGGCGAGAATAGTCAGCTGCCTCGTCGTGAAGTGCCGGCCCGGGTGCCGGATCAGGAAGTCGAGCAGGTCGGCCTCGCGGCGCGTGAGCTTCAGGTATCGGCCCCCAAACACCAGCGAGTGATCCTTCCGATCGATGGTCACTCCCGCCAGCGCCTGATGACGGTCGCGCCAGAGCGCGAGGCGCTCGTCGACCCAGGTCAGGTTGCGCTGGAAGTCGCTCGCGCGGGGGTCTCCATTGAGTCGCGAGAGCACCAAACGCAACACCGAGGACAACTCCTCGTAAATGGCAATCCAGCTCGCCACCTCGGGCAGCGCAGGCGTGGCGTGATCCTCGCCTGGCAGCGGACGGAACTCCTGCACCGCAGGTTCCATGACCATCGTGTCTCCTGGGCCCCACTGTACACCGCCCTGATGGGATAGCTACCGAATTTTGACGATCAAAGTTGCGCTTCGCCGTCTACGTTTCGATCGTGGCTGGTAGGAGGAGCCGTGGAGCCGAACCATGGGGTGGGGAGCGGGGGGAGACGCTGATCCCGGTCGCGACATTCGGCACGAGGCTTGCGCGCCCTCCTTACCAGCCGGCTGCATAGAATCGTCGAGTGAACGTCAGGCGGGCCCCCGCAGCGTAAGGCCCTAAGCTACTCGCCCGCGAGTTGGACAACGCGACCCTCGCCCGCGCGTCCATGGGCACCTCGCTCGGGTTCCACATCGTGTTCGCCGTCCTCGGCGTCGGTGTGCCGCTGCTCATGGCGACGGCGGAGGGCATCGGCCTGTGGCGGCGCGACCCGACGTGGATGATGCTCGCCCGGCGATGGTCTTCCGCTTTTGGCATCCTGTTCGCCGTCGGAGCCGTATCGGGGACGGTGCTCTCGTTCGAGCTGGGACTGCTGTGGCCGGGATTCATGGCGTTCAGCGGCAGCGTCATCGGGCTGCCGTTCTCGGCTGAAGGCTTCGCCTTCTTCCTCGAAGCGATCTTTCTCGGTCTTTACCTGTACGGGTGGGACCGCCTGCGGCCCTTCCAGCACTGGCTTACCGGCCTCCCCGTGGCGGCGAGCGGCGCTGCCTCATCGATCTTCGTGGTCATGGCCAATTCGTGGATGAACACGCCAACCGGCTTCAAGCTGGTCGACGGCCGGCTCGCGTCGGTCGATCCGCTGTCGGCGGCGTTCAATCCATCGACCCCGACCGAGACGATCCACATGCTCGTATCCGCGTACGTCGTCTCGGGATTTGTCGTCGCGGCCGTCTACGCGGCCGGCATGCTGCGTGGCCGTGGCGACGCGTTCCATCACCGCGGCCTTCTATTGGGGATGGCGATGGCGGCCGTCGCCATCGTGCTGGCGGGGATCACCGGCGACAACAGCGCGCGCTTCACTTACGGCGCGCAGCCGGCGAAGTTCGCCGCCATGGAGGCCCTCTATGCCACAACGCGAGGAGCCCCACTGCACATCGGAGGCATCCCGAGCGACTCTCAGGGGCGCCTCCTTTACGCGATCGAGATCCCGTATGGGCTGAGCATCCTGGCCGCATTCGATCCCAACGCCGAGGTACGCGGCCTCGATTCGTTTCCAGCCGACCAGCGCCCGAACACGGTTGTTGTGCACCTGTCGTTCGACACGATGGTCGGTCTTGGCATTGGTCTCGGCTTGCTCGCCGCTTTGTTCTGGTTTCTGGTTTGGCGCTCGCGCCGCGTGCCGAGCAACCGCCTCGTGCTCTGGTGCCTTGTTGCGGCCGGGCCGGCCGCGGTGATCACGATGGAGGCGGGCTGGTTCGTGACCGAATTCGGCCGCCAGCCATGGATCGTGTACGGAATCATCCGCACCACCGCGGCCGCCACGTCGGCTCCGGGGCTCGGCTTCGTGTTCGGCGCCTTCACCGCGATCTACATCGCTTTGGCGTTCACGCTGGTGAGATTGCTGCTCCTCCTCGCGCGCCACAACCGCGAGCGTCCAGAGCCGAAGGCATGAGCGAGGCGGATGCGGCCGCCGCGTTGCTGTGGCTGAGCCTCACTGCTTACGCGGTGCTGGCCGGGGCGGATTTTGGCGGCGGCGTGTGGGACATCTTCGCCTCGGGGCCGCGCCGGCGAGCGCAGCGGCAGGCCGTGGCCCGCGCTATGGGGCCGGTGTGGGAGGCCAACCATGTGTGGCTGATATTCATGATCACCGGGCTGTTCACCGTCTTCCCGATTGCTTTCGGCTCGCTCGGACTCGCCCTCTACGTGCCGATGACGATCGCGCTGATCGGCATCGTCCTGCGCGGCGCGGCGTTCGCATTTCGAGCCCACGGCCGGGATGCGGTGGGCCCTCTGTCGCCATGGGGGATCGTGTTCGGCGGCTCGAGCGTCGTGGCACCGTTCTTCCTCGGGACTGCGGCGGCCGCCGTCGCCTCGGGCGCCATCCGGATCACCGGCGGCAGCGTCGTCAGCGGATTCGGCGCGGGCTGGAGCACTCCGTTCGCGGTCGTGGTCGGACTGCTCGCGGTGGCACTTTGCGCGACCCTCGCCGCGGCTTACCTGATGGTCGAGACGGAGGACGACCCTGCGCTGCAATCGGATTTCCGCCGGCGCGCCGTGATTGCGTCGGCGGTCTCGGGGGTGCTGGCCCTCCTCGGTCTTTGGCTGGCGTACACGCAGACGCCGCGTGTCTGGTCGGACCTCACCGGGAACGGGTTGGTGCTCTTGCTCCTGGCGCTGATCAATGGTCCGATCGCGCTGTGGGGTGTGTGGCGGCTGCATCCCCGAGTCACGCGCATCGCGGTCGCGGCCCAGGTGACGCTGGTGCTGTGGGCCTGGGCGGTGGGGCAGTGGCCTTACCTGGTGCCGCCCGACCTCACGATCTCTGACGCTGCGGCGCCGGCGGCGACGGTCGGCGCATGGCTGGCGGTGATCGCTGTCGGGATGTTGCTCGTCATCCCGTCGCTTGGAGTTCTGTTCCGCGTCTTCAAGGCGCGCAACCCGGCCGCTTAGCTTCTATGTGCGCATCCCGCAGCCGGTCCGGCATGGCCAGCTGCTCGAGGATCTGAATCGCGGCCTCGACGTGGTCGTCGGCAAGGGCAGCATTCCCTAGACGCTCGTTGAGCTTGCCGAGAAGAACCCGTGCATTGGCGACCACGATCCGTTCCGGGATCGCCTCCGCCATCTCCAAAGCCTGCATCAGGTATTCATTTGCCTCGGTGAGCTCCCCGCGTCGCAAGTGCACGTCGCCCAGGTTGGTCAGGATGTAGCCATGGCCACGCCGGTCCATCCTCAGCTCGTTCGACCCCCTCAGAGCCTTGAGCAAGTGCTGCTCGGCCGCGTCTATTTGACCTTGCTGGAGCAGCATGTCCCCGAGGTCGCCCTCGACTCGATACACCGCGCTCAGGTCTGACTCGATCGAGTAGAGGGTGAGCGCCTTGTCGTAGTGCTGCCGTGCGATGACCGGCCGCTGCAGGCGCTGATATGCGACGCCCAGACCGTGGTGCATTTTGGCGAGCTGCAAGAGGTCCTTGACGCCGCTCGCAGCGGCGGCGGCGGCCTCGTAATAGCGAGTCGCAGGCAAATACGAATGTGCCACCACATACATGCCCGCGATGTGGCCCAGGATCCTGGCCTCGATCTGTGTGGCCTTCGGGTCCAGCTGCCGGCAGCGCTCGAGGGCCTGGTTCGCGAGCGGCAAGGCATCGGGATCGTCGAGGAGGCCTCGCGCGCTCGACTCCCAGTCGAGCGCCTCGACCGCCATCCATTCGTCGCCCGACCGCTCGAACTGCTGTCGCGCCAAGACCAGGTGGTCGAGCGCATCGGTCGGCCGCACGAGCCTGCAGTAGGCCTGGCCGACCGAGAAGTGAATGGCTGCGGTGTCTTCCGCGCTCCACGTCTGCTCGAGAAGCGAGGTGCCCATCTGGGTCACCGCCTCCAATTGCCGGACGGCGGTCAGCCGCTCCAGCTCACGCAGCTGTGCTTGGCGCTCGGTCAGCACGGAGGAGGCCTCGGCGGTCAGGAAGAAATCGATCGGCTTGTGCGTCTGGCGCGCGATCAGCTGCAGTGTCTCCATCGATGGCCTGGTGCGTCCCTTCTCGATCAGATGGATGGCAGTCCGGGTGAGCTTGCCGCCGGCTACCTGGGCCAGGGTGAGCCGGGCTTCCCTCCGAGCCTGCTCGACCGACCCCGCACGGATCTCAACGCCCTGGCGGCGGCCCCGGTACCTGGTGCCGAGCATGGCGGTGAGTGTACCGCCACGCCCGGCTCACGGCTACTGAATTAACGATTTGACTTTACGGAGTCGGGCCGATGTTATCGGCAAGCACGGGGCCGATCGACACTGCCAACGCCATCACAGTCAAGAACACGGAAAAGAGCAGCTTGCGCATCAGCGCACCTCCAACACTTTGATGCGCGGAGTGTCACCTGACTTGACTGCTCTGTCAACTCAAGTCTCGGTATGGCCCGCCGGGCTGGGTCGGCACGCCCAGGCCGGCTTAAGGGGCGGCTATTCGATCGGGATGCGCGGAGCGACGAACTACTCTTTGGCGCCTTTGAGAAACTCGGAAACGCGTGCAGGGAACGTATGCACGTCGATTGGTTTGGAGATGAAGCCGGCGCATCCGGCCGCGAGCGCATCGGTTCGGGTCTGCAGGCTCGTGTGCGCGGTCATCGCCACGACCGGGATGGCGGTGGTGGGGGACATGGTCTTGAGCAGGCGGGTCAGCGAGAGCCCGTCCTTCCCGGGCAGCTCGAGGTCCATCAGGATCAGGGCGGGAGTCCGTTTCTTGAGGTGTTCGAGGGCCTGGCTTGCGGTGCTGGCCACATCGACACGAAAGCCCGCCGGCTCCAGCACCGCGCGAACCAGGAGCTGGTTCGAGGCATTGTCCTCGACGAGGAGAATCAGCGGTTCCGAGGTCACTGGCCGCTTAGTTTGGCATCAGTCCTCGCCTCGCTGGACGCACGCATCTTGGTGGGGAGGAGCTCGCGAACCTGCCTGCCGAAGGTCCGCGTATCGATCGGTTTGGAGATGTAACCGACACATCCGGCTGCCAGCGACTGCTCGCGGTCGCCGTTCATCGCATGAGCCGTCAGGGCGACGACGGGGATGAGCGCAGTCGCGGGATCGCCTTTGAGGTTGCGCGTGAACGAAAGGCCGTCCATCCCCGGAAGCTGGATGTCCATCAGGATCAGGTCCGGCTTTCGTGCTCGGAGCATCTCCAGCGCTTGCAGTGAGTTGCCGGCCACGTCGACCGCGAATCCTTCGCGCTCCAGCACCGACGAAGTAAGCAGCTGGTTCACCTCGTTGTCCTCGACGAGGAGAATCAGCGGCGCTTGGCTCACGCCTCGAGCGCCTCGGGCGTGATCACCTGGCGGAGATGGCTGATGAGGTCGGTCGCCCCGGTCGAACCGCGCTGCAGAATGCTGGACACTCGGCCGTTGAGCTGCCGCTTGTCGGCATCGGTGAGCTCCTTGGCGGTGAGGACCATGATCGGCACGGCCGAGGTCGATGTGTCCGCGCGGAGTGCCTCGACGACATCGAAGCCCGACACCTCGGGCATCATCAGGTCGAGCAGGATGAGGTCCGGGTGCTTCGCGCGTGCCAGCTCGATGGCGTCGCGGCCCCCGGCTGCCGGGATGACATTGAAGCCCGCCGGCTCCAACACCTCAGTCAGCCAGTCGCGGTTGGCGCGCTCGTCGTCGACCACCAGCACCCGCGTCTTGGCCGGACCACTCAGGCCTACGAAGTTGAACCGTCGCAGGCGGCTCACCAGCTCCTCCGCGGGCACCGGCTTGACGAAGTAGTCGACCGCACCCAGCGCGATCCCGAGCTCGGGATTGTCGACGACGCTGATCACGATCACGGGGATCGACCTCGTGATCTCGTCGTGTTTGAGGCGGTTGAGCACCTCCCAGCCGTCGAGTCCGGGCAGCAGTATGTCGAGGGTGATGGCGGCGGGCTTCGACTTCCGCGCCCTGGCCACCACATCGACCCCGCTGCGCAGGATCTCGGCGCGAAAGCCCGCCTTCTCGAGCTGCCGGGAAAGTAGCTCCCCGGCTGGAGGGTCGTCTTCCACGATGAGGACCAGAGGCCCGGCCGCGTTGCCGTTCGAATGCACGGTTGCGGACTCCAAGGGCTCGACGACCCGACCTTGAGTCACGACCTGTAGCGGCATGTGAATCGTGAAAACACTCCCCTTGCCAGGCTCGCTTTGGACGCGGACCTCGCCGCCGTGGAGGCGCGCGAAGCGTCGCGTGAGCGTGAGGCCGAGACCGGTGCCCTGCTGTTGGCGGTCGACGCCGGCGTCAACCTGCTGGAACTCGTGAAAGATCCGTGCCTGGTCGGACTCCGCGATGCCGATGCCGGTGTCGGCCACGGAGATCTCGGCCGCATCCGCGAGGCGCCGACCAGAGACGCGCACGGTGCCACCGGTCGGCGTGAACTTGATCGCGTTGGAGACGAGGTTGAGCAGCATCTGCTTGAACTTGCTCGCGTCGGCCTCGATCTCGCCGAGGCCGGTGACGGCCGCCTCGAGGCGGATCTCCTTCTGTGCCGCCAGCGGCTCGATGATGCTGAGTACCTGGCCGGCCATGTCCGAGATCGACATCTGCACCAGGCGCAGCTCCATCTGGCCCGCTTCGATCTTGGAGAGGTCGAGGATGTCGTTGATCAGGCCCAGCAGGTGCTTGCCACTCGAGTGGATCTGCTGCAAGAACCTCAGCCGCGTCTCCCGTGGGTGCTGCCCGTCGGGCGCGTCGATCAGCAGCTCCGAGAAGCCGAGGATCGCGTTCAGCGGCGTCCTCAGCTCGTGGCTCATGCTGGCGAGGAACACGCTCTTGTGCTTGTTCGCCTCCTGCAGCTGGGCATTCGTTTCCTTCAGCTGGTCGAGCAACCGCGCCCGGTCGAGGGCGGCGGCGACCGCCGTCATGAACTGCTGCACGCGGCTGATTTCATCGGTGCCGAAGCCCGGGGTGAACGGCCCCGCGAGCACCGCGAGCCGCCCGCCGATGCTCACACCGCCTATCTGCAGGAGGAGAAGGGACGTGCCCTTGCCATTCAGCTCGATGTGGTTCACGCCTGGGCGCAGCGGGCCGATCGCGAGCTTGAGCTGCGTTACCTCATCGGGATCGAGGCCTCGAGACGCGAGCAGTGCCCCGTCGGCTTCAAACGCCGCGGCCGATGCGCCGCCCGCCAGCCTCATGGCCCAGTCGAGCGCGCGGTTGGCGAGGACCGCGCGGCTCTCCTTGAGGAGAAGCGTGTCCTGCATGAACGCTCGCAGGCCCTCCTCTTCGGAAGCGCGCCACTCACGGCGAAGCCAGGCCGGGGGCGAAAAGCTGAAGTACAGCAGAGGCACGATCGCCAGCACGACGACCTGGATCGTCAGCTGAACCACCGAGTTGGACGCGGCGGCCGCGGAGGCGGCGATCGCGAACAGGAGGATGGCGACGATGCCCGCGAAGCCAAGGCTCAAGGACCGCAGCCGCCATGCCTGAACCGCCGGAAGCGCCCGCGCCACCAGCCAGAAGCGAACGATTGGCTCGGTGACCAGGGCGGACCACACGAGCACGAGGACGATGGCGGCCGCCAACGCGTACCTGGGTCCCGCGAAGTAGCGGGCGGCCAGGAATAGCCCACTGGCAGCCGCCACGGCCGAGACCGCGACGGCATGCCAGGGGTTGGGAAGGGGGATGAGCGAGTCTCGATAGCGCAGCAGGGCGTATCCGCAGCCTAGGAACGCGATGAGGCTGATCTCCGACAGTAATGGCGGCGTGTAGTGCAGGAGTGCTGGGATACGCCCGAGCAGCGACACCGACGAGAGCAGGACGATGGCCAGGGCGAGGAAGCCGAGAGGGCGGTCCCGGCGCCTCGCCCAGCCGATTCCGACCGCGACACCAAGAACGATGAAGGCCAGGGCATCGACGTTCTGCATGAAAGAGACGACGTCTTTCACCGAGTCGCCTTCAGGCCGCCCCGAGCCGGTGAATGGCCGGGATCTCGCATGTGAAGAGGCTCACGAGCTCGGGGTCCCACTGCCTGCCCGCCCCGCCGGTGAGGATCCCCAGCGCCTCACGCTCCGACAGTCGCGACCGATATGGGCGGTCGTTGGTCAGGGCGTCGAAGGCGTCGCAGACGGAGACGATCCTCGCGAGGAGCGGGATGGCAGTGCCTCGCAATCCGTCCGGGTAGCCCCGTCCGTCGAAAGCCTCGTGGTGGTGGCGGACGATCGGCAGCAGATCGGAGCCGGAGCGCAGCGGGCGGACGATGTTCTCTCCGATTTCAGGATGAGCCCGCATCAGCACCAGCTCGTCAGCGTTGAGTGAGCCAGGTTTGAGCAGGACGGCGTCCGGCACTCCGATCTTGCCGATGTCGTGGATGATCCCGCCGCGGTAGAGGGCGTCGAGGTCCTGTTCCGGCAGGCCCATGCGCGAACCCAGGTATCGCGCCGATTCCGCGACGCGATTGGTGTGACGTTCCGTATACGTGTCCTTGGCCTCGACTGCCGCGGCGAGGCTGAAGATGACCTGCTCGGCGCTGTCCAGCCGGTCGTAGACCGACTTCAGCCGCAGGGCCGAGCGGACCCGGGCGACCAGCTCCAGTCGCTCGACCGGTTTCGACATGAAGTCGTCGGCTCCCGCCTCCAGGGCCTGGACACGGTCCTCCGAGCGGTCTAGCGCCGTGATCATCACCACCGGGACGAGCCGAAGCGCCGGGTTGGACTTGATTCGCCTGCACACGGTGTAGCCGTCCATGCCCGGCATCTGGACGTCCAGCAGGACGAGGTCAGGGGCGGCGGAGTCGATTGCAGCCAGCGCGCTCGGGCCGTCACCGGCCAGCCTGACCCGGCAGTCGACGTCGGCGAGGCACGCCTCGATGAGCTCGCGGTTGGCGGCGCTGTCGTCGACGACCAGCACCGACGGCATGGACCGGATCGACTTCCCGTTTTGATGCGGTCGCGCCAGCACGACCGAGTCCGGACGATCGCGATGCACCCACGCCGCGGGCATCAGCGCGGCCACGAACTGCGTGGCGCTGCCGAAGCGTTCTATGGGCGACTTGGCCAGTCCTTTGCGAAGGGCGTCTTCTACGTGGCGGGACAGCTCGCCCACGAGCTCGCGGGTCGGCGGCACCGCCTTGTTGATGTGCGACAGCAAGACGGCCGCCGGCGTCTCTGCCTCGAACGGCACCCGTCCCGTGAGCATCTCGTAGGCGACGACCGCGAACGAGTAGCGATCGCTGGGCGGACCGATCGGTTCGCCGGCGCCCTGCTCGGGTGACATGTACTCGGGCGTCCCGAGCACGGTGCCGCTGGCGGTGAGCTTGCGACCGGAGTCGGCCATCTTCGCGAGGCCGAAGTCCGCAAGCACGGGCGTCCCGTCTTGGTGGACCAGGATGTTCGACGGTTTGATGTCGCGATGCAGGATCCCCTGCGCATGCGCATGGTCGAGCGCGCTCGCGATCGGCCGCAGCAGCTTGATCGCCTCCTCCAGGTCCATCGGCCGGCCGAGGCGCTCCGCCAGCGTGCCGCCCTGCACCAGCTCGAGGACCAGGTAGGTGATGCCGCGCTCCTGTCCGAAATCGAAGACATTGAGGATGTTGGGGTGCTTGAGCCGGGCCACCGACCGCGCCTCCTGCTGGAAGCGCTCGCGGTAATCGTCGTCTTCGGCGAAGAAATCGGGCAGGACCTTGATCGCGACATCGCGATCGAGGGCATCGTGGTGGGCTCGGTACACGGTCGCCATCCCGCCGCGGCCGATCTTTCCGATGATCCGGTACGGTCCCAGCATGAATCCGTCGGGCAGGCTCATGCGTTCTCCCTCGCCCGCGCGACCATCGCGAGCAGCGGCACATATAAGACGACGCGCGCGCGAGCGATGTCCGACAACCAGGCCGAGAAGCCGTTTGCCCAGTCGTGGACGCCGCGCAAAAGGTTCGAATCCAGGATCGACAGGCTTGCCACGAGCGCGGGAAGGGACATCAGGAGTGCGGCCGCGACAAGCACGCCCAAGAGCGCCCCGGGGCGCCCCGAAGCTTCGGACGTTTGGTTTCGAAGGTATCCGCCCATTTCTCGTCGCCCCATCCCTGGCAAACGACGATTGGAGCCTAGGCTTGGATTTGCCCGCTAGGTGCTATCACGTGGGATGAATTAACGACCCAACCGGGTGAATTTACATACCCGATTGGGTGAAGCAATCAGTTAATAGGGTGAGCTCAGAGCCATCCTTCGCGGGTCGCCTTGTGCGCCAGCTCGGTGCGATTGTCGACGTCGAGCTTCTGCAGGAGCTGGCGGACGTGGAACTTGACGGTGTTCGTGCTGAGGTGAACTTTGTCGGCGATGTCGCGATTCGAGTCGCCCTGTACGACCATGGCCAGGATCTCCTTCTCGAGCCGGGTCATGTTCGGGGCGGGGGACTTTGGCCCAGATGCAGCCGGCGCATTCTTCTGCAGCTGGTCGTACATGTCCGCGTTGTCGATGGCGATGGCGGCCTCGCTGCCGAGCGCGTCGAGGAACTCCAGCCATTCCTGGTCGGGCTGCAGCTGTTCCCGATGGAAGACCTCGAGCACGCCCGTCAGCTTTCCACGGGCGATCAAAGGCACGGCGCCGTAGGACTTGAACCCCTCGCGCGCAAAGAGCGAGCGCCGTCGAAACTGGGTGAAGGCTCCAAGCGCAGTGACGGTCTCCATGCGGCGGCCGAGCATGGCGCGACCCGGCAGGTTCTCGTCCACGGGCAGGCGGTAGTCCGGAATCGAAGTCGATTGGAAGCCGGTGCTGGCGACCGCCACCAGGGTTCCGTCCCGCTCATCGAGCATGAGAACGTCGGCGGCGTCGATCGCGAGCCCGGCCGTGACCTGGTCGAGGATCACGCGGAGCGTCAGGCGGAGGTCAGGGCTGCCGGTGATGGCCAGGCCCACGTTGCGCAGCGCCGTCAGCCGTTCCAGCCGGCTCACCGCATCGACATAGAGTTGCGCATTCTCGGCGGCGACGCCGGTGCGATCGGCGATCGCCTGCATCCAGCGGACGTCGTGTTCCGAGAGCGGTTTGGACGTGCGGCGTTCGTACAGCCCGAGCGTGCCCACGGTCGCTCCGCGCGCGCGCATGGGCACGACGAGCACGCCGAGGTATCTGATGGGCGTGGCGAGAGGAGGCTCGTTCTTGGTGAGGTAATCGCGAACGTCTTCGCGGAGCATGCCCAGGAATTCCTCGTACGGGATGCTCGGTATCAGCACCGGCTCGCCAGTCTCGATGACCTGCGTGGCGAGCGTGAACGTCGGCGAGGTCGGGGCGAGGTGCATGTCCTCGACATAACGCGCGATCATCGGGTCGGCGTCGTTCGCGGCCACGACCCGCGACGTGCGCGGATCCTTGTTGATCAGCGACGCCACCCAGGTCCCCGGGCGTAGGCGGCTCAGCGTTCCCGTAACGGTGGTGAGGATGGTGAGGGGCTCGAGCCTGGCAGCCGCCAGGTGGCTGGTCACCTCGGCGAGGGCTTCGTCGCCGTACCTGGCGCGAGGAAGACGCGTGTCGTTCAGGATCCTGGTCACGTCGGTGACCGTCACCAGCACCTGCCCGCCACCTGGAACAGCGTCGACCTGGATCCAGATGTCGCCGCCGTCAGGCTTGGCCGCGCGGGCGACAACTCCGCGCTCAGGCTTCCCGCTCCGGATCGCGACCAGCGCGGGATGCATGGTTTCGGGATCGGGCCAGCCCGCCGGGTCGGTTCGGAACCACCCCGCTTGAGCGGCGGCCGTACCGATGATGTCTTGTTCCGACGCGAACCCGAGGATTTCGAGTGCGGCGCGATTGGCTCGAATGACCCGGCCGCCCATGTCGTAGGCGACCAGGGCCCCCGGAAGCTCATCGAAACCGGGGTTCGCTGCGAGGTCGAAGGTGTCGTTCACGTTTGAAACCGCTGGACGCCGACCTGGCCCTTAAGAAAGATTGACGAAAAGTAGTTGATTAAAGTACATCCAACCAAGGGGGAGCATACCCGACGAACTCGCGATTTCCGCCCGGCCGCTGTTATTTCAACGGGTCAACGTTGAATGGTTCGATAAGTGTGGTCCTTGGCACTTCCATGACAGATCGCTAGGGCCCGATTGCGCCCGCCGGCTCGATCAACGAGCCCGCCGACTCGGCCTCACGCTGCGGCTTGGCCGGCGCCAGGAACAGTGGCAGCGCGACGAGCACGACTGCGGGGATGGCCCAGATCGCGGCCCCGTAGCCATACCGCGCCGCAGCCAGCCCGAGCACGCTGCCGCCCAACGACGACCCCAGGTCGATGCCGATGTTCCAAAGCGCGCTGACGTTGTTGCGGTGGGCGCTCGAGCCGCGCGCGGTGAGGGCCAGGTAGGCGGCCGTCTGCACCGCGCCGTAGCCGGCTCCGAATGCAAGGCCCGCGAAGATGACGATCGCCGGGTTCGCGTGGCTGGCGAGGGCGACCAGCCCTACGAATGTGACGGCGATGCTCGCCGCGAGGAGCAGCCGGCCCTGGCGCCGGTCGCCCAGCACGCCGGCCAGCCACCTGCTCGCCGCGCGCGCGCCGCCGGCGACGAACAGGAACACCGCCGCCGAGCCGATGCCGGCCGTGGGCAGAGCGATGGGCGCGAAGGTGATCACCGCCCCGAAGCTGGAGCTGACCATGACGAAGGCGATGAAGATCACCAGGAGGCCGGGCCGCCGGAACGCGGACAGGATGTTGGACGATACCCCTGGTTTGGGTGCCACGGGCTGCGGAAGCTTGAGCACGAGCAGGGTTCCAGCCAGGCCGATTGTGAATGCGATCAGCGCGTCGGCTTCGACGTGCCCGGCCGCGAGCAGTGCGACGCCCAATGACGGGATCACGATGCCCGGCGCGCTCAGCGCCAGCCCGTAGTAGCCGATCGACCGCCCGCGCCTCTCGGGAGCGGACAGCTCGCCGACGAGCGCGACGGAGACGACGATCGCGACGCCCATTCCGAATCCGCGCGCCGACGCGGCGGAGAGCATCAGCAAGGCGCTCGCGTGCGGCACCACATAGGCCACGCTCGGCACAGCCGTCATCAACTGGCCTCCGATCAGAAGCCGCGACGATGACCAGCGGGACAAAAGCCACGGCGTGATGAGCTCCCCGGCGACCGCACCGACGAAGAGCGCTGCTGTCGCCGCGCCGGCTGCGCCGTGCGGCCCGCTGCGCTCCAGGAGCACAGGCACCACGGGCAGCAGGATGTTGAAGCTGATCGCGATCGAGGTGGCGATGCCGGCCAGCACGAGCGATGGGCTGAGCCCCGGCCCCGAGCGAGCTATGGGGCTACTTCCTGAAGGCCATGCCCGCCGTGACGCACGACCTTTTCCGGTGCGGGCTCGAGGTGAGCCTGGACGAAGGCCGTCGGGTCCACGAAGTGGTAGGGAAAAGCTGGGAAGCCGTCGCAGCGCGCAGGCGGCAGGGCGCCGTTCCACGTGTGAGAGTCGTAGTCACCGCTGAAGACCGCGAAGTGGAAATGGGTGCGAGAGCCCATGTCTGCGATGTCCGCGAAGACCTCACCCCTGGCGACCACCGTGCCGACCGCGTAGCCGGGACGCGGCCAGACGTGCCAGTACTGCGTGATCACGACGCCGTCTGGCGTTTGATGGCGGATGAGGACCCCGCCTCGAAACGTCGGGTCGACGATGTAGCCGATGATCACTCCGTTCGCCGCCGCCATCACCGGCTGAATCCCGGTCTTGATGTCGACGCCGGTGTGCAGCCAGACCGCGCCCGTCGCGCTGCAGCGCCGGAGAACCGTGCCGTTGCAATAACGCCATTCGCTGCCGAATCGCCGATCCACCGTCAGCGCCGCGATGTCGCGCTCCGTCGTGCCGTGCGTGGCAATATCGGCCGCAACGTCACCCAGCACCGGCGCGAATTTGAAGCTGTGGCCGCTGCAGCCGCCTGCCATGGTGACGCGGGGCCGGGCCGGCAGCGGGCCGACCAGCAGGTGTTCGTCGGGCGTGTTGGTGTACATGCACACGCAGGCGGTGACGACGTCATCCGTGACACCAAAAAGGTTGGCGCGCGCAAAGTCACGGATCGGCTCCAGGTCGGACTCACGAACTTCGCGGTCGATGGAGTCCGGATCGACGTCGTCTCCTTCGTGGTGCCGGCCGAGCTTGATGCTGCGTCCGTCGGTGGTTGGAAACCCGTAGCGAAAACGGCCGTCTTGGGTCTCACGGATGAAGACCGGAAAGAGTTCCGGCGCAAACGAAGCCGGGTTGTCTACAGCCAGCCACGCGAGCACCTGGCGTTCCACCGTCAGCGGCAGGTGAAGCCGCGCCAGGACCTTCGGCGTCCACGCCCCGGCGGTGATGAGAGCTCGCTCGGCCGCAAACCGGCCGCGCGAGGTCCTGATCATCACGCCTGAGCCCGAAACGTCGATCGCCTCGACCTCGGTTTCGATCAGCAGCCGGGCTCCCAGCGCCTCCGCCCTCGCGGCCGCTGCCGCCACTGAGCGCTCGGGGCGCAAGTAGCCTGCTTCGTCTTCGCGCACCGCGATTTCGCCTCTTTCGAGCCGGTGCTGCGGGTAGCGGCTCTTCATCTGAGCGATGTCGAGAAGGTGGTGAGGGAGGTCGTTCTGGCGCGCGCTGGCGAGGACCCCGCTCACGAGCTCTCCGTCGGGCGGGCCGATCGCCAACCCTCCTGTGATCGTGAGCAGCTCGGCGCCGCTCTCGTCTTCGAGCTGGCGCCACAGGCTGTTCGCGCGCTGGAGGAGGGGTACGTAATCGGGGCTTTCGAAGTACGCGGTTCGGAAGATGCGGGTGTCTCCGTGCGACGAGCCGCGGTCGTGTCCGGGGCGGAAACGCTCGAAGCCGATGACCCTCGCGCCTCGAGCCGCCAGCCTCCATGCGGACATGGCGCCCATCGCTCCGAGCCCGACCACGGCGACGTCGGCGGCGTCGTTTGTCACTGGCCGCGCGGGGTTCGGCGCACCCGCTGACCCAGGAGCCGCGCACACTCGCGCATCAGCTCCAGGATCTCGTTCTCGATGTCGACCTCACCCTTGCTGGCGCCACACAGCGTGCCGAAGAACTTGCCGTCGGCTGCGAACACCGGGTAGGACACGAATGTCCGAATCTCGAGCAGGCGGGCGACGCTGCTCTTTGGAAAGGCCCTGGGTACGTCCTTGGAGTAGTTGGGGGCGCCTTCGACGACGAAGCGGCACACGGCTTCAGACCAGGGCAGCGTGACCCCTTCGGGGATGTGAAAGATCTGGCTCCGGTCGGTGCCATTCACGTCGTAAGGTAGCGCGCCGCGTTGCGGGTGCGTGCCCGGCGGGAGGCGTTGTCTCTAGCGGGGGATCGATCGTGTGACTGGCGCCGGCACCATCAGGGTGATGATCGTCGAGGACCATCAGATCGTCACCGAAGGGCTGGTGGCGTTGCTCAACGGCCAGCCCGACATCGAGGTGGTCGGCACCGCCGGCTCGGTGGCCGAGTCTGTGCCGCGCGCCAAGGAGCTCGCGCCGGACGTGCTCCTCCTCGACTTCCGCCTGCCAGACGGCACCGGGGCAGAGGCGGCGGCTCGCATCCGCGAAGACCGGCCGGACATGAAGCTCATCTTCCTGACACGCGACGACAGCGACGCCGCGCGAATGGCGGCGGTGGAAGCCGGCGCCAGCGCCTTCCTGCACAAGTCGCGCGCGGCGACTGACGTGGTCGCGGCCATCCGCGTCGTCGCCGGCGGCGGAAGCCTGATCACGCCACGAACGATCTCGACGCTTCTCGGCAGGCGCCGGAAGGTGACCGCCCAGCTGGCGACCCTGACCGCCCGTGAACGCGCGGTTCTGCGCCTGGTCGCCGCGGGAGTCCCCAGCCGGGAAATCGCGACTCAGCTCGGGATCAGCTACACCACCGTGCGTTCTCACATCCGCAGCCTGGGTCATAAGCTCGACGTCCATTCCAAGCTGGAAGCCATCGCCAAGGCGCGGGAGCTCGGTCTGTTCGACTAGCCCTTGCGCTGCAGGACGATGACCGGGATCGTTCGCGTCGTCCGCTTCCGATAGTCGTGGAAGCTCGGGTTGATTTCGGCGTGCTGGTGGTACAGGCGCTCGTACTCGTCGCCGCCGGCGATATGGGCAAGGGCGTCGAACTTCTTGCCCAGCACCTCGACGCCCACCTCGGGGTGCTTGACGAGGTTGTGGTACCAGGAAGGGTGGGTCGGCGCGCCGCCCTTCGAGGCGACGATCACGTAGTGATCCCCATCCCGCGTGTACACGAGCGGGCTTTCTCGGGTGTCGCCAGACTTCGCTCCCCTGGTGGTCAGGATCAGCACGTCACGACCCAGGAAAGGACCCGACGTCGGCTTGCCGGCGTGCGCGCGCATGTCGGCGATGAGGTTGCGGTTGAAATCGGCAAACGAGGTCACGACGAAGTTGAACCTCGATCGCAAACCGAGCATTCCGAGTCGTCACGGGCCGAGCAGGTAACCCAGGCGGCGGGGAAGGCGGGCGATCGCGGCGGCGAGCGGGTTCGGTTCGCGGCCTTGCTCCTCGGCCGTGTCCTTGGCGATGATCGCCTTGCGGATCACGGCCGCTCCCAGCGCACGCCAGGGCTGGGGCGGGAACTCTTTTGGCCGCGCATTGACGATGGGCAGCCGCACCTCATCGCTGTCCGCGCCGGTGACGAGGTCGGCGAGCACGCGACCGGCGAGGTGTGAGGGCGCAACCCCGTTGCCCGTGTACCCGAGCGCGTAGTGGACGTGCGGCTGCAGGTTTCCGAACGCCGGCAGATGCGTCGGGGACACGTCGATCGGCCCGCCCCACGCATCCACGATCGGCACCTCGGCGAAGCTCGGAAACGTACGCCTGAGGCCCTCGGCCGCCTCGACCACCGCGCGCATGTCCCCGCTGAACGCATCGTCCATCGAACTGCCCGCGCGCCCGCCACCGCCGCCGAATGCGATGCGCCCGTCAGGCGTGGTCCTGAAATAGCGCACCGAGGTTCGTAGGTCGCTCACCAGCTCGCCGGCGGTCCAGTGGATCGCTTCGAGGCGGCCAGGGGCGGGCGCGGTGAGGACGATGTAGCTGCTCCAGGCCACGAGCCGGCGCCGGAGCTCCGGCCACGCCATCGCCCACGCGTTGACCGCGATCACCGCGTGCGGCGCGCGAACCGTGCCTCGCGGAGTGATTGCCGATGCCGGCGGGCCAGGCACCAGCCGCGTCACGATGGTTCCTTCGTAGATGGTCACGCCGCGCTCGAGGAGGACGCGGTGCAGCCCTCTCGCGAGGCGCGCCGGCTGGATCGAAGCGCCATCCCGCATGAACGCGCCGCCCAAGAAAACCGGCGAATCGCACCTGGCTCGCACCTCGCCGGTGGTAAGCGGTCGCAGCTCGGTTTCGGCGCCCACCTCTCGAGCCAGGCGAACCATGTGCTCGCATGCGGCCAGGTGCGGTCGAGCTGTGGCCACGTACATGTAGCCGGCCTTCTTGAACCAGGCGTCCACGTTGTGGGCAGCGCAGAACTCCCCAATTGAATCAATGCTCCGCGAGATCGCCCGGCACGCGCGAACGGCCGCCTCGGCGCCATAAAGGTGGACGAGGCTGTCGAGCTCGTCCCACCATCCGCTCGCAAACCCGCCGTTGCGCCCGCTCGGTCCGCCGCCGCAGATGTCCTGCTCCAGGATGGCGATCCCGAGGTTGGGGTGGGTCTCGGTGAGGAAGTAAGCGGTCCACAAGCCGGTGAACCCGCCGCCGACGATGACGACATCCGCGTCGACGTCTCCATCCAACGCCGGGCATGTCTGTTCAGCCTCGGCTGCCAGCGCTTCCCGGAGCCACCAGCTTCGCTGCTCTCCAGGACGGAGCGCAGGGCCTGTGATGTTGAGGCGGGCGATGGTCTCGGGCAACGGCACGCACAAAGTGTGCCAACTCTCCTGTGCGAGACTGAAAGCGGTGGCGCCTTCGAACGTCGCAGCGTTGCTCGAGCTCGGCGCGCCCGATCAACCCGCGCTCGTGGTTCCCGACCGCCTGTCGCTCACGTACGCGCGCTTGCGCGAGCTCACCGACGAAGCCGCGAACGCCCTGGCATCGCGTGGGGTCGGCATGGGCGATCGCGTCGCGATCGTGTATCCCAACGGCCCCGAGGCGATCCTTCTCTTTCTCGCCGCCTCCATGGTCGCGACCGCGTGTCCGCTCAACCCCGCATATAAAGAGGACGAGTTCCGCTTCTACCTCGAAGACGTCGGCGCGCGATTCCTGCTCGTGCCCCCGGGCGAGGCGGAGGCGGCGCGGCGCGCGATTCCAACCGGCTTGAAGGTGATCGAAGCGGCGATCGACGACAGCGGCCGGCTGCGCGTGAACGGGGATGGGCACGGTAAGCCGCGCGACTCGGTCGTGCTTTCGTCGGCCGTCGATATCGGCCTGGTGCTGCACACGAGCGGGACGACCAGCCGCCCCAAGCGGGTCCCGCTGCGCAACGACAACCTGGCGGCCTCGGTCGCCAACGTCGTCGCCACGTACGAGCTGAGCCCAGAGGACGTCTCGCTTTGCATCATGCCGCTCTTTCACGTGCACGGCCTGGTCGCATCGGCGCTGGCAACTTTCGCCTCGGGTGGAACCGTGGTCGCGCCCGAACGCTTCAGCCCGCTTGGTTTCTGGTCGCTGATGCAGGCCCATCGACCGACATGGTTCACGGCTTCGCCAACGCCTCACCAGCTGGTGCTGGCCCGGCTGCAGTCGGACCGACCCTCCGGCACCGAGCGGCTGCGGTTCGTGCGCTCGTGCAGCTCAGCGCTCTCACCGGCGCAGATGTCGCTCATGGAGCGTCGCTTCGGCGTCCCGGTCCTCGAGGCATACGGCATGACGGAGGCGAGTCACCAGATGGCGTCGAACCCGCTGCCGCCTGACGCGCGGTTCGCGGGCAGCGTCGGCCGCGGAACGGGGGTCGACATCGCCGTCTTCGACGAAGCGGGTGCGCGCCTCCCAGCCGGCACCTCGGGCGAGGTCGTCATCCGCGGTCCGAACGTCATGCATGGGTACGAGAACAACCCGCAGGCTAATGCCGCCGCCTTCGTCGACGGATGGTTTCGCACCGGTGATGTCGGCACGCTCGACGATGCCGGCTACCTCCGGCTGATCGGCCGCATCAAGGAGCTCATCAACCGCGGCGGCGAGAAGATCGCGCCTCGCGAGATCGACGAGGTGCTCGAGGCGCACCCGGCGGTGAAGGAGGCCGTCGCGTTCGGCGTGCCTCATGCCACCTGGGGCGAGGAGGTGGCGGCGGCCGTGGTGCTGACCGCTCCGGCCACCGAGAAGGAGCTGCTCGCGTTTTGCCGCGACCGGCTGGCCGACTTCAAGGTGCCGAGGCATTTGCACATCGTCGAATCCATCCCGCGCACTCCCACCGGAAAGATCCAGCGCCGGTTCGTCGCCGAGCAGTTCGCGTAAGCGTGAAGCTCGTTGTGCTGGGCGCGGGCGCCATCGGCGGATTCCTCGGCGCGCGTCTCGCGCGGGCCGGGGTCGACGTCACCCTCATCGCTCGCGGACCCCATCTCAAAGCGATGAAGGAGTCGGGAATCCGCGTCGTCGATGCCGGCGGCGAATGGACGGTGCCCGTTGATGCGACCGACGACTTCGCGGCAATGCGCGATGCCGACACCGTATTCGTGACGCTCAAGGCGCACAGCCTGCCCGCGGTTGCCGATCGGATGGCAGCCAACCTCGGCCCCGAGACCGTGGTCGTCAGCGCCCAGAACGGAATCCCGTGGTGGTATTTCCAGCGCCACGGTGGCGAGCTGGAGGGCACCCACCTCGAGACCGTCGACCCGGGCGGCGTCGTCGCCCGCGCCATCGATCCGGGCCGCGTCGTCGGCTGCGTCGTCTACCCGGCCACCAGCCTGGTCAGCCCCGGGGTGATACGTCATGTCGAAGGCGAGCGTTTCTCAATCGGCGAGCTGGACGGCAGCCAGAGCATGCGATGCCTGGAGCTCTCCCGCATCCTCGGCAGTGTCGGGTTGAAGGCGCCAGTCCAACCGCGGATCCGCGCCGAGCTCTGGCTGAAGCTGCTGGGAAACGCCGTCTTCAACCCCCTGAGCGCCTTGACGCGCGCGAGCCTCGGCGACATCGCCCGGTCGCCGCTCGTCGCGAACGTCGTGCGCTCCGCGATGGAAGAGGCGGATGCGGTGGCCCGCCGCGTCGGCGTAGAGGTCCCGGTTGCGATCGACCAGCGCATCAGGGGCGCGGCGCGCGTGGGCGACCACAAGACCTCGATGCTGCAGGACCTCGAAGCAGGACGGCCGATGGAGATCGACGCGGTGACCGGTTCCGTAGTGGAGCTCGGCGACCGGCTGGGCGTCCCGGTGCCTCACCTTCGCACGCTTTACTCCTCGGTCAAGCTGCTCCAGGAAACGTCAATCGGGTAGCCAGCTCGGCGTCCCGCCTTTGTGGCCGATAGCCCAACGCAGCGTTTCGAGAACCTCTTCCAGATGGTCCCGCATGGCTCCATCCGCGGCCTCGGGATCGTGCGCGACGATGGCGCTGAAGATGAGCTCGTGCTCGCGCAGCGATCGCAGCGTGCGACCCGGTCGGAGCATCGTCTGGTACTGGAAACGCAGGCTCTGCGACTTCAGCGTGCCGACCAGCCCGCCCGCGGTCGGATTGCGCGCCGCAGCCCAGATGAGCTGATGGAACTTCGGGTTGAGCTCCGAGTAGCCGATCGCGTCTCCGTTTCGGCAGCGCTTGCGCATGTCCACGAGCACCTTGCGTAGCTCGCGGATGTCGCCCGCGGTGGCTTTGGCTGCTGCCTGGCGAGCCAGGAGGCGCTCAAGTGCGGCCCGGACCTCTTCGATCTGCAGAGCCTCCTGGTCCGAGACGAGACGGACGCGCGCCCCGCGGTTGTGCTCGCGCGTCACCAGGCCTTCCTGGTCGAGCCGCACGAGCGCTGCTCGCACAGCGGTGCGTCCCGCACCGAGCATCTTCGACAGGTTGGCCTCGACCAGGCGCTCGTTGGGCTGGAACCGGCCGGCGATGATGCCTTCCCTAAGGCGCCGGTACGCCTCGGCGCCCAACTCGCTCCTTGCCATCGCTCAGATTATCCTCAATAATGTCGACAATCCGGGCAGACGAATGGCAGTAATTTAGGGGGCGGGTAACGATTGTGAGCAGGTTTCAGCCGTCACGATTGGTCTCGGCGGTCGGCGCCCTTTTTCTCGTCGCCGCGTGCGGCGGCACCACCACCAGCGGCGGCGGGCTCGGATCAGGCGACCTGCTTGTCGGCGTGATCGCGCCCTTCACCGGGGCGGATGCCGGACTCGGACCTGCCTATTACGCGGCGTGCCTGGCGGCCGCCCCCTCGATCAACAGCAACGGAGGTGTCGGGGGACGCCAGGTGAAGTGCCAGCAGTTCGACACCCGCGGCGAGCCTGCGGACGCGGTGCCCGCGGCCAACCAGATGATCGCGGCCAACTCCAACCTGATGGCCGTGGTCGGTTGCACGTCCGACGAAGCGGCCACGGTGGCGCCGATCATCGATCGAGCGCACATTCCGATGTTCTGCATGACCGGCCAGTCGGAGTTCAACAAAACCGCGCTCAAGTACTTCCACCGGCTCGTTCCGGCGGATGTGTATGACGCTTTCGCGATGGTGGGCAGCGCGCTCTACGGTCCCGGCCACTCTCCTTACAAGAATGCGGCTCTGGTGTTCGGGGACGACATCGGCTCGCAGGCGTTTGTTGATCCGGCCACCAAGTCATTCACCGGCCTCGGCGGAAAGATCGCCATCAACCAGCCGATCAAGCTGGGCGCTTCCTCATATCGCACCGAGGTCGCGGCCATGCTGAAGACGAACCCTGACGTCATCCTCACGGAGGCTCTGGGCTCGGCCGGGACGTATCTCAAGGAGGTCAAGACCCAGAACGGCGGCAAGATGATCCCGTTCATCGGCTCGTCCGCCACCATCGACCCAGTCTGGTTCCAGCAGGTTCGCGACGCGATCGGGATCGCCGACCTGCTCAAGTACTACGCGGGAGTCGACCTCGGGTACACGTTCTCCGGGCCGGCCTACGCCGAGTTCCTCACCAACCTCAATGCGGCCGCATCAACGTTTGCGGACGCGCCGAAGTACAAGCAGCGGGGTTCGACGCTGCACCTGTATGACGGCATCATCATGACCGCGCTCGCGATGGTCGCGACCAACAGCGCGGACCGGACCGTCTACAACCCCAAGATCATCGAGATCGCCAATGGCACCAGCGGGACCACGGTCGTCAACACATATAAGGATGGGGTCGCCGCTCTCAAGGCCGGCAAGTCGATACGCTTCGTCGGCGCCGGCGGCCAGAACAACTTCGACCAGTACAACAACTCGCAGTCGGGCTACATCCTGGTCGGCTACGACAAGGATGGAAACGAGGTCACCGCCGGGCAGTTGACCCCCGATCAAACTTCGAAGCTCATCGCGGCAGGCGGGTAACGCACAGCAAGACCGAGGGGAGCCGAGCGCCGTGGACCTTTATGTAGCGGCGTTCGGCTTTGGACTTGTGAGCATGTCAGTGATCGCCATCGCCGCGGTCGGCTTCACGATGCAGTTCGGGATCACGAACATGATCAACCTCGCTTACGGCGAGGTCATGATCTCGTCCGCGTACGTCGCCTACTACCTGAACAAAGCCGGAATCAGCATCTGGTTCGGGATGGTGGCGGGGGCGCTGTTCGGCGCGGTGTTTTCGTTTCTGCTGAACAGGATCGTGTATGCGCCCTTTCTGCGCAGGGGCACGTCCCACATCGGGATGGTCATCGTCTCGCTGGCGGTCTCGCTGATGATCGCGAACCTGCTCCTGCCGATCGTCGGCTACTACAGCGTCTCTTACCAGGACACCACCGGCGGCCTCATCCGCGCCGGCGGAATCGTCCTGACTACGAACCAGATCGCGATCATCGGCGTCGCCGTTCTGCTGATGCTCTTGATCCACGGCCTGCTCAGGTACACCCGGCTGGGGAAGGCGATGCGAGCGACAGCCGCCAACCCGACCCTCGCTCGCAACTGCGGCATCCCGACACAGCGCGTGGTCGACGCAGTGTGGTTGATCACGGGCGCGCTCTGCGGGCTGGCCGGCGTCGTGGCGGCCATGAACTCGGACTCGTTTGCGATCGCCAACGGCGCCGGTTTTCTGATCACCGCATTGGCTGCGGCGGTGCTCGGCGGCGCGGGTCAGCCCTACGGCGCCATGATCGGGGCCGTCATCATCGGCATGGTCACGGAGCTGACCGCCGCGGCCTGGGCGCCCGAATACAAAGAGGTCGTGGCTTTCGGCATCCTGGTCGCCGTCATGGTCCTACGCCCGCAAGGCCTCCTGGCCAAGCGCGGCGCGCTGGCGGCGGCCGGGTGAACACCTACTACGCCGCCAACCTGCTCATCTACGCGGGAGTCGACATCATCGCGCTGCTCGCGCTCAACCTTCAGTTCGGCGTCTCCGGGATCGTCAACTTCAGCTTCATCGTCTTCCAGGCGGCCGGCGCATACACGGCGGCGGTGCTTTCGCTCCCGCCTGATTCCGCCAACGGCGGGTTCCAGATCTACTTCGGCGGGTACCAGCTGCCCTTTCCGCTTCCCTGGCTCGGCGGCGCGGTGGCGGGTGGGCTGCTGTCGATCCCCGTCGGCTTGGTCGTGCTGCGAAAGCTGCGCAGCGACTACCAGGCCATCGCGCTGCTGGTGCTCTCGATCATCACCAATGAGGTGATCACCAACGCGCGGCCGCTGCTCAACGGCGCCGCGGGCCTCGCCCTGGTGCCGCCGCCTCTGTCGGACCAGATCGACCCCAACACGGCTTCCTACCAGTACTTCTACGTCGCTCTCACCGCCGTCTGCGTCGTGCTCGTATTCGTGCTGGTGAATCGGGTCGTCAACTCGCCGTACGGACGCAGCTTGCGGGCGATGCGCGAACGCGAGATCGCCGCGATCGCCATCGGCAAGAACCCGGTCGAGCTCAAGATGACCGTCTTCATCGTTGGCGGGGTCGCAGCCGGGCTCTCAGGCGCCATCCTGGTCGGTTTCATCCAGCTATGGGCGCCTTCGGTCTGGCTCTATCCCGAGACCATCATCCTGTTCGCCGCCATCATCGTGGGCGGGCGCGGCAACAACGTCGGCGCCATCCTGGGCGCGCTTCTCGTACCCGTCGGTTTCGAAGAGGTGACCCGATTCATTCCGACGACCATCGGGCCGCCGGGCCTGATCCCGGCACTGCAGTGGGTGGCGATCGGACTCTTGATCATCGGATTCCTTTGGTTCAGGCCCGACGGGGTGCGGCCGGAGCCACGGCATGTGTTCGACGGCGCTCCAGTGCTCGAGGACGTTGACCATGCTCGCCGCGGCTGAAGCGCCCGCGGCCGAACGGCCGCTGCTTGCCGCAAGCGACATCCACCGCCATTTCGAAGGCCTTCACGCGGTCGATGGGATGTCGATCGACGTGCCGGCCGGGAAGATCACCGGCCTCATCGGCCCGAACGGCGCGGGGAAGTCAACGTTTCTGGCTGTACTCGCGGGCACGCTGCCCGCGTCCAGCGGCACCATCGTCTTCGACGGTCGGGACGTGACGACCATGCCTGCCTATCAGCGAGCGCGCAGCGGGTTGGTGCGCACATTCCAGCTGCCTTCGGAGTTCGCGCGCTTGACCGTCCTCGAAAACCTGCTCGTCGCGGCGCCGAAGAACAGGGGTGACTCGCTCTTCGGCGCCTTGATGGGCAGGCGTTACTGGATCGACGATGAGCGGCGCCTGGTCGAGGATGCGCGGGTGCTCCTGAAGCGATTCGGCATGAGCGCCAAGGAGTCGGACTACGCGGGGAACATGAGCGGCGGCCAGAAGCGCTTGATCGAGATCATGCGCGCGCTGATGTTGAAGCCGCGCCTTCTGCTCCTCGACGAACCGATGTCAGGGGTGCACCCGAAGATCGTTCTCGAGATACAGCACTACCTCCAAGACCTGCGCTCGGAGGGCCTCACCATCCTGATGGTCGAGCACGAGCTCCACATGGTCGAGCGCCTCTGTGATTCGGTGGTCGTGATGGCGCAGGGAAAGGTGATCGGCAGCGGGACGATGGCGACCTTGAGGAGGCAGCGGGAGATTGTTGACGCTTACCTCGTCGGATAGGCTGGCCCACGTGGAGGCGCGACCGGCCCCAAGCCTGCACGCGCAGGGCATCACGTCGGGCTATGGCGGCGCGCCAGTCATCCGCGACGTCTCCATCTCGGTCGGACCGGGCGAGGTCGTGGCCGTGATCGGGCCCAACGGAGCGGGCAAGAGCACGCTGCTGAAAAGCCTGGTCGGGATCCTCAAGCTGGACAGCGGCCGCATCTTGCTCGGAACCGAGGACGTGACCGGCAAGGCACCCGAGGAGCTGGCCCGCCGCGGCGTGGGTTACGTCCCCCAGGTCAACGACATCTTCGAACCCCTCACGGTTCTCGAGAACCTCGAGATGGGGGGCTACCTGCTGAAGTCCGCGGAGCTGAAGGCTCGCGTGGCCGAGGTCGGCGCCGTCTTTCCTCAGCTGCCGCCGATGCTCAAGCGGCGCGCGGACAAGCTCAGCGGCGGGGAGCGAAAGATGCTCGCCATCGCCCGCGTGCTCATGCTCGACCCGAAGGTCCTCATCCTGGACGAGCCCACAGCCAACCTCTCGCCGAAGCTCGCCGACAGCCTCCTGCGGGAGCACGTTCGGCGCCTCGCGGGACTTGGCAAGGCGGTGCTGCTGGTCGAGCAGAGAGCACGCGCGGCGCTTCAGGTGGCGGACTGGACCAGCGTCCTCGTCTCGGGCTCGGTTCGGCTCGAAGGCCACCCGCAGGAGCTGCTGAAGCGAGAGGACTTCGAGGAACTTTTCCTGGGTGCCGGTACTGACCTGGCGGATACGAAAGACACAGACATGGAGGAAGCATGAAGCTGCTGATGTTCCGGAATCCCGCGAACGCGGCCGATTACGACGGCCGGCCGCGTCTGGGCGCGCTGCGTCCAGGTCACGAGGACGAGGTGGTCGACCTCAGCGAGGTCGCACGCGACGTGATCGCCGTCATCGACGGCGGTGAGCCCGCGCTTTCGCAGGCGCACAAGGTGGCGGTGGACGCAAAGCGAGGACTGTCGCTGAAAGACGTCACGCTGCTGCCCCCGATCGACGCGCCGCGCGGAAACATCATCGCCATGGGCCGCAACTACCAGAAGCACGCCGAGGAGACCGCCACGGACGGCGATGTCAAGCCGCCGACGATTTTCACGAAAGCCATCACCAGCATCACGGGCCCGTACGACGACATCCGGATCGATCCGGCGATCAGCGACAAGCTTGATTGGGAGGTCGAGCTGGGGGTCGTGATCGGCAAAGGCGGAGCCAATATCTCGCGCCGCGACGCCATCGACCATGTGTTCGGCTATTTCGTGCTCAATGACGTCAGCGCCCGCGACATCCAGAACGGGTGGGGAGGCCAGTACTTCAAGGGCAAGAGCCTCGATCGTTCGTGCCCGACCGGACCCTGGGTGGTGACCAAGGATGAGGTGCCCGATCCCGGGCACTTGGCGCTGCGGCTGACCCTCAACGGGGTCGTCAAGCAGGACGGCAACACCGAGGACATGATCCATGCGGTCGACTCGATCATCGAGTGGGCGTCGAAAGGGATGACCCTGCTCCCTGGGACCTTGATCGCCACCGGAACGCCGGATGGCGTCGGCTTCGCGCGCACGCCTCCCGAATACCTCAAAGCCGGAGACGTGATGGAGACCGAGGTCAGCGGAATCGGGGTTCTACGGAACCGGATCGTGCCCGCAAAAGTAGGCGCGCTAGCCGATCACTCCCACCGCGGCGCCTAGCGAGCGGAGCAGGGGGCGCACGTCCGTCCATCGTGGCAGGTCCACCGCGGGGATCGCCCCGGGTAGCGACTCGGCGAAAGCGTCGACCACGCTCGCGTCCCACTGCGTGCCGCGTCCACGGAGCAGCTCGCCGAGTGCGACCTCAGCCTCCAGCGCCTTGCGATACGGGCGGTCGGAGGTCATGGCGTCCCACGAGTCGGCGACGGCGATGATGCGAGCGCCAAGGGCGATCGCGGCGCCCGCGAGCCCCCGCGGATAGCCAAGCCCGTCGATTCTTTCGTGATGGGCGAGCACCAGCTCGCGTCCATGGCGGTAGGCGGGGAACTTGGCGAGGATCTCGGCGCCGGTCTCCGGGTGTTTCTTCATGAGCTCGAACTCGGCGGCGGTCAGCCGGCCCGCCTTGTGAAGGACCTCGTCGGGGATCGCGATCTTGCCGAGGTCGTGGACGCGAGCCGCCAGCCGGATGACCTCGACCTCTCGGTCGGGCAGGCCCAAGCGGCGCGCCGTGCGAACAGAGTGGTCGGCGACGCTCTGCGAGTGCTGGAAGGTGTACGGGTCGCGCCGGTCGACGACGTCTGCCATCGCCTCGACGGCGTCGATCGTCTGCTCCATCAGCTGAACTGATCGCGTGAGCGCGAGCTGGATCGCGGCGATCGGGACCATCATCACCAGGGCCAGCCAGGGGCGCCCGACGGACAGGAGAGCCAGCAGGTAGCCGGCGACATACAGGGCCGTGGTTTGCTTCAAGTCCGAGGCCGCGATCTCTGCCCAGAGCTCCAACGGGTTCCGCTTGTCATGGATGGCGCCGGCGAGGACGACCAGGCCGGTGCTGGCCGTGTACATGACGGCCGCAGCCAGAAACGCTCCGGCGAGCGGCGCCCCCGCGGTGGCATAAACGAGCGCGGACAAACCCCCTGCCAGCATCAGCTGTGACGTGTTGAACACGACGTCGACCGGCTGACGGCGGCGAAACCCTGTCGCCGGGTTGCGGCGCAGGCATAGAACGCCTTCGCCCAGCAATGCGCTCGATCCGATCACGGCCACCGCGGCGGCCGGCGAGAACAGCAGCACCGCCGCGAGATGGATGGCCGGCGCCGCGTGTGCCTTGTAGTGGCGCGAGATCCTCACCGGGAAGTTGGTCGCTACGGCGCCGAGAGCGATCAGGACGACCATGAGCACGGCGTCGCTTGGCGCAGATGGCTCGCGAGCGGTGGTCGAGGTGCTGTTGTTGTGGACGTATGTGTAGCTCGAGGTTCCGAGCAGCGACGTCGAGATGGTCAGGCTCGTGTGGACCGGGAGCCCAATCCCGACGGTCGGGTCGATCGAACAGTAGCTCGCGGCGCTCGCGTTCGTAACCCCCATCACGAGCATGCCGACGGACAGCGCAAGGCCAAGAAATATTCGCTTCATCCCAAATCCCACCTTTCCAATTCAGCCTTTCTTCAGGCTGCGTGCGATTGAATCTATGAAATCCCTTGTTGAGAAAGGTGAAGGGGTTATTAAGACTTGTTCAGGCCGAAGTTGGGCCGGTCGCCCAACTGGTACAGCCCACTCCGGTGCTCTTGAGTACGAACCGGCGTCGCAAGGGCACGCTCGGGATGGGTTCACGAAAAGTGGTATTGACCACCTGACTGGTTTGTGCTTTACTTCCGGCGATGGAAGGGGCTAGAGGGCATTACCACTTCGTCAAAGAGCTCGTATGACGAAGCAAGACGATACCCGCAGCCAGGTGCTCGACCTGATGGAGTCGCTCGACGTTGGAATGGCCATCCCGTCGGAGCGGCAGCTCAGCCTGGACCTCAAGGTCTCCCGGCTGACGATCCGGGCAGCCCTCGATGAGCTCGTCCGCGACGGCTACCTTGACCGCCGTCACGGCAGCGGCACGTACGTGACCGAGCCCAAGATCGCCCAGCCGCTGACGCTGACCTCGTTCAGTGAGGACATGCGCCGGCGCGGGATGGTTCCGGGCAGCCGCACCCTCGAGCTCGCCACCACCTTGGCAGGCGCCCGGCTGGCGCATCGCCTCCAGGTCTCCCCCGCGGAGCGCCTGATCCGGGTGACACGGCTTCGCCTGGCGGACGGGCAGCCCATGGCGATGGAGGTCCTGCACATCCCCGAAGCCCTGGTCCCCGGACTGACCAAGGCCGACCTCGAGGACAGGTCCTTCTACGACCTGCTGGGGGAGCGCTACGGAATCGTGATCGCATCGGGCACCCAGAGCATCGAGCCCACGGTTACCAATGAGGAAGAGTCGGAGGTGCTTGGGGTGCCCCTGCACACGCCGGCCTTTCTGTTCGAGCGGACGACCGTCTCCGAGTCAGGGCGGATCGTCGAGTTCGTCCGCTCCATCTACCGCGGCGACCGCTATCGCCTGGTCGCCGACCTGACACCGCAGCGGAGCCGCAACGGGCGCCTGGCCGGCGCTTCGCGCGCGCATACCCGCTCCGTCGATGGTGGTGGACGGCGAACTCCAGGCGCGCGAGCGCCACATTCACACCTCAAGGGGGAAGACCAAACATGAACCCGCGGAAGCTCTTGTTCACCGTTGCGGCGGCGGTCGCGTTGCTCGCCGCGGCCTGTGGAAGCACGAATCCCACAACTACCAGTGGCAACGAGACGGGGACGCTCACGGTCTGGCTCATGAACGGGAGCGCGCCGCAAAGCGTCGTCGACGGCGTCAACACCGACTTCAAGGCCAAGCATCCGAACGTCACCGTCAACGTCGAGATCCAGCAGTGGTCCGACGTGACCACCAAGCTCGACACCGCGTTCGCCGGCAGCACGCCTCCGGACGTCATGGAGCTCGGCAACACACTGGTCGCGAAGTACGCATCGGCTGGTGCGCTCCAGGACATCTCCTCCAAGAAGAGCAGCTTCGAGAACTCCGGAACATGGCTGCAGTCGCTGACCGACTCGTGCACCTTCCAGAGCAAGCTGTACTGCGTCCCGTACTACGCGGGCAGCCGCGCCATCATCTACCGCACTGACATGTTCGCGGCCGCAGGCGTCCAGGTCCCCACGAGCATGGACGAGCTGATGACTGTGGGCCAAAAGCTCATGGCCAAGTACGGCTCGGACCCCAACTTCTCAGCGCTTTACTTCCCTGGCAAGTACTGGTACGCAGCCGCGCCATTCGTGTGGGACTTCGGAGGCGACATCGCCACCCAGTCAGGTGCCAAGTGGCAAGGCTCGCTCAACTCATCGCAGGCCCAGCAGGGACTGACCACGCTGAACAACCTGGTTTCCAAGCTGTCGCGCGCCGACAAGACCGGTGACGAGGCGAAGCAGGACCAGGCGTTCGCGCAGGGCCACATCGCGATGATCATCGCCAACGGTTGGGAAGTCGGAGTGATCACCGATCCCAAGAGCGGCGACCCGAGCTTGAAGGACAAGCTCGACGCGTTCCCGATCCCCAGCCACAACTCCGGCCAGTCCGCGCCGGTCTTCCTCGGCGGCTCCGACCTCGCCATCGCCGCCCACAGCAAGCAGCAGGCGCTCGCCCGGGAATGGGTCGGGCTGCTGGGCGGCACCAAGTTCCAGAGCCAGATGGTGACCGTTGGCGGGGTGATCCCGAACACGACCACGCTGGTCTCGCTGAGCACCGGCCTCCCGGCGAAATTCGCCGCGGCCGCCAAGGTCAGCCGCTTCACGCCGAACTCGCCCAACTGGGCGAACGTCGAGTCGTCTAACGTGCTTCAGGACATGCTGGTGTCGATATTCACCGGGAAGTCCTCTATCTCGACTGCGACCTCGGCCGCCAGCGACAAGATCACGACGATACTCAACAGCTAATCAAAGAGACCAAAGGGGGTCGGCTTCGATGGGAGTGGCCGGGGACGCACGCGCTCGCGTCGCCACCGGAGAACGAATCGAGGCCGGCCCCTGGCGGCACATACTCGCCCGCCGCCTCCTTCCTTACGCGCTGATCGCGCCCGCGGTGGTCGTCATCGTGGGTGTGCTCGGTTATCCGCTGGGCATGCTGCTGTGGCTCTCGACTCAGCGCTACGGCCTCCGCGAGCTCTTCCAGCACCAGGGTCAGTTCGTCGGGCTCAACAACTTCGCGACGATCTTCGCCGATCCTCAGTTCCGTTACGTCGTCGAGGTCTCCGTCATCTTCACGATCGTCAACGTCGGTCTTTCGATGCTCTTCGCGACCGGGATCGCGCTCCTGCTGGAGCGCGTCAGCCGCCCGATCCGCGTCCTGCTGAGCGCCGGGTTGGTCCTCGTCTGGGCCACACCTGTGGTCCCCGCGATCAACCTCTGGCAGTGGATGTTCGACTACGAGTTCGGCGTGGTGAACTGGCTGCTCACGCGGCTGGGTGCGGGCAACTACATCCACCACAACTGGTTCGAGAACCCCATCCAGGGCTTCACGGTGATCACGGTCATCGTCGTCTGGGGAGCGATCCCCTTCCTCACGCTGATGCTCTATGCCGGCCTAACCCAGGTGCCGCGGGAGCTGGTCGAAGCGGCCGAGATCGACGGCGCGCGCCAGTGGCAGGTGTTCGCGCTGGTCACCGTGCCCATACTTCGCCCGCTCTTCCTCATCCTCTTCAGCCTGTCGACGATCTGGGACTTCGGCGTCTTCAACCAGGTCTGGGTGCTGCTCAACCAGCGCCCGAGCAAGGATTACTTTCTGATCTCGGTCTACTCCTTCCAGGAGTCTTTCAGGGTCAGCCAGTTCGGCCTCGGCTCGGCGATCGCCGTGGTCATGGTGGCAATCCTGGTGCTCGTCACGTTCGTCTACGTCCGGCAGACGGTGCGTCTGACCAACGAGGAGGCCGTGTGACTCGGCGCCTCGCGGCACGAACGTTCTTCGACACCATCGGACTCCTGGTGTTCGTGGTGATGCTGTTCCCGATCTACTGGATGGTGACGACCGCGCTGAAGCCCGGCAAAGAGATCCTGAGCCTCACGCCGGTGTGGTTCCCGTCTCCCGTGACGTTCGAGAACTTTCGCGACGCGATGAACCTGCCGTACTTCTGGAACGACGTCATCAACAGCCTGATCGTCGTCCTCAGCGTCGTCGCCATTTCCATCGCGCTCGCCTTCCTGGCCGCGGTCTCTGTGGCGCGGTTCGGATTCCGAGGCAGGACCGCATTCATCGTGATGGTCATCGCGGTGCAGATGGTTCCGCTCAACGCCCTCGTCATCCCCGTCTATCTGCTTCTCAACCAGGCCGGCCAGGTGGACAGCTTGCTCGGCGTGATCGTGTACTACCTCGCGATCGTCCTCCCGTTCATGGTGTGGACTCTTCGCGGGTTCATCGCCAACGTGCCCGTGGACCTAGAGGAGGCGGCGATGGTGGATGGGGCGACCCGGGTGGGCGCCTTCCTTCGCATCGTGTTTCCGCTCGTCGCACCTGGGCTCGTTGCCACGGCCATTTACGGGTTCATCCAGGCCTGGAACGAGTACATCATCGCCTACGTGCTGTTGAGCTCCTCGTCGAAGCAAACCCTCACCATCTGGCTTGCGTCTTTCACCACGCAGCACGGAACCGATTGGGGAGGGCTCATGGCCGGCGCGACCTTGACCAGCATTCCGGTGGTGGTGTTCTTCTTGCTCGTCCAGCGGCGCGTCGCCGGAGGGCTGACCGCTGGGGCGGTCAAGGGCTGATCGTGAGCACCATCGAACGCCTGGCCGATCGCTGCCTGCTGCCGGGTTTCATCGGCACCAATCCGCCGGATTGGATTTTGCGGCGCGCTGCCGCCGGGCTGGGCGGCGTGTGCCTCTACGCGCGCAACGTGGAATCGCCTCCGCAATTGGCCGCGTTGACAGCGCGCCTGCATGCCGAGAATCCACGACTCGTCATCGCGATCGACGAGGAGGGCGGCGACGTCACGCGCCTGGAGGCCGCCACGGGGAGCTCCTACCCGGGAAATCTCGCGCTCGGCACCGTAGACGACGTCGATCTCACCCGCTCGGTCGCGCGATCGATGGGCGCGGAGCTCGCCGCTGCCGGCGTCGACCTCGACCTGGCCCCGGACGCCGACGTCAACAGCAACCCCATCAATCCCGTCATCGGGGTGCGCGCGTTTGGATCGACAGCCGATCGCGTCGCCGCCCACACGGCTGCCTGGATCACTGGCCTGCAGGAGGCCGGCGTCGCGGCATGCGCCAAGCACTTTCCTGGTCACGGCGACACCTCCATCGATTCGCACCTCGACCTTCCGGTCGTCGATCAAGACCCGCATGAAGGCGCGCTCGAGCCGTTCCGGGCCGCGATCACCGCCGGTGCGCGCGCGGTGATGAGCGCCCACATCGTGGTGCGTGCGATCGACACCGTGCCCGCGACGATCAGCCAGAAGATCATGACCGGCTTCCTTCGAGGCGAGCTGGGTTTCGATGGCCTGGCGGTGAGCGATGGGCTCGAGATGCGCGCGATCGCGGACGGTGTCGGACTGGTCGAGGGCACAGTACTGGCGCTTGCCGCAGGCTGCGACCTCCTTTGCATCGGTGGGGGCCTGGCCGGCGAGGACGTCGCGATCGAGCTGCGCGATGCGATCGCGGCCGCAGTCAAAGGGGGTCGAATCAGCGAGGCGCGCCTGATGGAAGCGGCGGCCCGGGTGGACGCGCTCGCCGGCTGGCGATCGAGCCAATCGGCGCACGTGACTCCCGACCGCGCGATCGGCCTGGCCGCCGCGCGGCGTGCGATCAGCGCCGACGGGCGCGTGCGCGTTGACGGACAGCCTGTTGTTGTGCAGCTCACCTCGACGCCATCGCAGGCGGCCGGTGTTGTGCCCTGGGGTATCACCACACCACTCCTCCAGCTGGGCGCGCACGTGACCGCGATCGAGCTCCACGCCGAGCATGCTGATGTCGACGCCATCGTCGGGCAGGCCGCCGGGCGCAGCCTGGTGTTGGTGGTCAAGAACCTGCATAGACATCGCTGGATGGCGTTGGCGGTCGATGCGGCGCTCGCAAGACGCCCCGACGCGATTGTGGTCGAGATGGGATTACCCGCTTGCCGGCCGGCTGGTGCGAGTGCATACGTTGCGACTTATGGCGCCGCGCGCGTGTGCGGGGTCGCGGCAGCCGAGGTCCTGATGGCCAGGTCGGTCAACTGATGAGCGAGAACGCTCACCCTCGCGCTGACGCGATGGACAGCCTCACCACTGGCGAGCTGCTCGAGCTGATGCTCACGGAGGACCGTCGAGCGATCGAGGCTGTGCGCCCGGTCCTCGACCGGATCGCTGAAGCGGTCGACGAGATCGCCGAACGGCTTCGCGCCGGCGGCCGCCTTCACTACTTCGGGGCCGGGACGAGTGGTCGCCTGGCCGTCCTCGATGCGGCAGAGTGTCCCGCGACCTTCGGGATCGCGGCCGACCTCGTGCAGGCGCACGCGGCAGGCGATGGCGAGGCTGAGGACGACCATCGCAAAGGCGTCTCCGATGCTCGAGGCGCGGGTCTGGGTCCGCGCGACGCGGTTATCGGCGTGAGCGCCAGTGGGCGGACTGAGTACGTTCTGGCGGCGGTCGCCCGAGCAAAGCGCGAAGGGTCGTTGGTGGTCGGGCTGAGCTGTGCGCCCGGATCACCTCTTGGAGCCGCGGCAGACGTCGCCATCGAGATCGACGCTGGGCCCGAGGTCGTCGCCGGCTCGACGCGGCTCAAGGCCGGCACGGCGCAAAAGGTGACGCTGAACATGATCAGCACGGGAGTATTCATCCAACTCGGCCACACGTACCGCGGCCGGATGGTCGGCGTCGTAACCACGAACGAGAAGCTTCGGGCGCGTGCCGCGCGGATGGTGCGCGAGCTGACCGGGTGCTCGGACGAGCGGGTCGGCGCCGCTCTGCACGAGGCCGAGGGAAACGCAAGAGTCGCCATCCTGATGCTCCGCTGCGGCATCGATTCAGCCGCAGCCCGCACGCGACTGACGGCCGCGAACGGGGACCTGGCTGTCGCGCTCGGCGAAAAGGGTCGCGCATGAGCACGCTGTTCCGCGGACGCGTCCACGGCACCGACGGCGCGGATGGCGTCCTCGTCGAGCGCGGCCTGATCACGTGGGTGGGGGTGGGCAGCCCGCCTGAGCGGGCGGACGAGGAGGTGGTCGCCGGGCCAGGCGAGGTGATCGCGCCCGGATTCATCGACCTCCAGGTCAACGGGTTTCATGACCACGATGCGGCCGGTGGGCGGGACGAAATCGCCGCCATTTCGAAGCTGCTGCCCTCGACCGGCGTCACTGCATTCCTGCCGACGCTGATCTCCGCTCCCGTCGACGTGGGGGGGCAGTTCGCGGCGTTTGCGGCCGCCGCCGAGTCGCGCGGCGCACGAGTGCTGGGCGCCCACATCGAGGGGCCGTTCATCAACCCGTCGTTCCGCGGGGCGCACGAGCGAGCATGCCTGGCCGAGCCCACCCCGGCAAGCGTCGAGGTGATCGCTCGAGCCAGGCCGCGCCTGGTCACGCTGGCCCCCGAGCTGCCCGGCGCGCTCGATGCCATCGCCCAGCTGGCGAAAGCCGGCATCGTGGTCAGCGCGGGCCACACCGGCGCTGACTTCGAGCAGGGCCGCCGCGCGATCGCGGCCGGCATCAGGTTCGGGACCCACATCTACAACGCGATGCCGCCGGTCCACCACCGGCGGCCGGGGATCGCCCTCGCGCTCATCCTCGACCCGAGGGTTTCCGTGGGGCTCATTGCGGACGGCGAGCACGTCCATCCGGCTGTGTGCGCGCAGCTCACGCGCGTCAAGGACCGCATGCGAATCGCGCTCACCACCGACCAGACCGCGGCGGCGGGTGCGCCGGCCGGCCGGTACAGCCTCACAGGGCGGACGGTCATCAGTGACGGGACGGTGGTACGGCTGGAGGACGGAACCCTGGCCGGGAGCGCCGCGAGCATGGGCGACCTCGTTCGGGGGATGGCCGCGATCCCCGGCATGAACGCCACGCGGGCGATCGAGATGGCATCCGCGGTGCCGGCTCGCGTGCTTGGCGAGCGCGGGTTGGGTCGCATCCGCGCCGGCGCCCACGCGGACCTGGTCGTGCTCGATGCGGACCTGCACGTCCGCCTGACCATGGTCGGCGGAGAGGTCATGTTCAGGGCGTGAGCAGGTTTCACGAGGAGATCCTCGAGCAGCCCGAGGTGGCGTCCGGTTTGCTCGAGAAGAGCGGGTCAACAATCGATGCGATCGGCGCTCGCTACCGCGAGCTGCGCCCCCGAGGCGTTGTCATCGTCGCCCGAGGTAGCTCGGACCACGCGGCCCTTTATGCGAAGTACCTGTTCGGGCGGCGCAATCGAGCTCTCGTTGCCCTGGCCGCTCCATCGCTCTTCACCCGCTACGCCAGCCCGCCGTCACTCGATGGCCAATGCGTAATCGGGATCTCTCAATCAGGCGAGTCACCTGACGTGGTGGCGGTGATCGAGGAAGCGGCACGGCAGAAGGCGATGACGGTCGCGATCACCAACAACAAGGGTTCGAAGCTCGCATCGGCCGCGGAGCTCGTCGTGGACCTTCACGCGGGACCCGAGCGCAGCGTGCCCGCGTCGAAAACGTACACGGCGAGCCTCCTCGCGCTCGCACTGATGTCGCAGGCGATCGATCCCGACGATGCGTTCGGTGCGGCGCTGGCGCGTGTGCCCTCGAGCATGACGGGGGCGCTGAAGAGAGAGGCGGCGCTGGATGATCTCGTCCCCGCGCTGACCGGAGCGCGCGCTGTGGTGCTCGGTCGTGGATTCAACTTCTCAACCGCCGAAGAAGTGGCGCTGAAGCTGACCGAGACCAGCTACATGCTCGCGCGGGCCTGGTCGGTCGCCGACTTCGAGCACGGGCCGATCGCCGTGGTCGAACCGGGCTTCCCGGTGCTGCTCGTCGGAGGCGGCGGTTCGGTCGAGGCCGACCTCGGAGGGATCGCGGCCCGCCTCGTGGACTACGGTTGCCACGTGGCCGGCCTGTTCGACGGAACGAGCAGGCCGCCAGGCCTGGAGGCGGCCGTCGTTCACGATTCAGGATTGCCCGAAGAGCTCACGCCGCTGACGCTCGTGGTGCTCGGCCAGCTGCTTGCGCACCGCATCGCGGTCGCGCGCGGCGTCGACCCCGACCAGCCGCGCGCCCTGCACAAGATCACGCGAACCTGGTGAGGTCCGGGAGTTTCCTCGGCCTCGACATCGGAGGCTCGTCGAGTCGAGGGCGGTTGGTCGAGGACGGCCGCATCGTCGCCGAGGCCGACGGCCCGGGCGCCAACGTCGCCGTATTGCCGCCTCAGCTAGTCGAGAGCCGCTTGCGCGAGCTGCTGTCGGGCATGGGCGCGATGCGGCCCGACGCGTGCTGTGCAGGTTCCGCGGGCGCGGAGGTGCCGGCCGGTCGTGAGCGGCTGGAGAACCTTCTGGCCTCGATCCTTCCCGGTTGCAAAGTGACCGTCGTCCACGACGCGCGACTGGTCCTTGCGGCGGCCGGCCTCGATTCCGGCATCGCCCTCATCAGCGGTACAGGTTCGGTCGCCTACGGGCGAGATCGCGATGGGCGAGAGGCGCGTGCGGGCGGCTGGGGCTGGCTCGTCGGGGACGACGGAAGCGCTGCCTGGCTTGCGCGCGAGGCCGCCCGCGAGGTGATGCGGCGCTCGGATGCCGGTGAGCCACTGGGCCCACTCGGAGACGCGATGCTCGGTGCCACATCTGCGCGAACCACCACCGACCTCGTCGGGACTCTGCACGGCCTGGACGAGCCGCGCGAGTGGGCGGCACTTGCCGGCGTCGCCTTCGATACGGCCGGAGATGACGCGGGCGCTTCGGCGCTCGTCGAAGGCACCGCGTCCGCTCTCTGCGACCTCGTCGCTTCGGTTCGCAGGCGGCTCTCGTTCGAGGGTCAGCTCGTTCTTGCGGGCGGACTGATCCTGAACCAGCCGCTGCTGGAGGCAGCCGTGCGCCGCCGAGTCGGGGCGGCGACGCGCCTGGAGGAGCCGCCGGTCGCCGGTGCGGTGAAGCTCGCCGAGCTCAGCCTGGTGACGTAGCGCGCATCGCGAGGGAATTACGCGCCGTTTTGCGCAAAACGTGCGGAATGTGGCGGGGTTTTGCGCGTGGTTGGGCCAAGACGCGCGGAATCGATCAGACGAATAGCGGTTCGGTCTGCGAGCGCTCCAGCAATGTGCTCATCTCCGCGTCGCTTGGGCGCTTTTCGAAACGCTCCGCCGCATCAAGCACACGTGGCAGCAGGTCGACGTCGCCGGCCGTGTTGAGGAACACGCCGGGCCGGCCGAGCACCCACCACACGGCCAGGTCGATGTCGGCCTGCGCCTCCAGCGGCTGATACCAGGTCGTGCGCGTGCGTTCGCGCCCGAGCCAAGGCTTGGCCGCGATCGACTTGATCGTCTGGACCGCCACCTTGCGCTCGGCGCACGTTCGGGCAAGGGCTTCGAAGTTCTCCGCGTAGTAGGGGAGCTGCATGGTCACGAAGTTGTAAGGCAGCAGAACGGAATCGAAGTCGAATCGATCCAGGGATCGGCGGTGGTTGGCGGCGATCTGCGCTCCGTGTCCGGTGACCCCGATCCATCTGACAAGTCCCTGGTCGCGCGCCTCCACGGCCGCTTCGATCACTCCACCGGGGCTGAGCGCCGTGTCCCATTCGATCGGATCGGCGAGGTTGTGGAGCTGCCAGAGGTCGACGTGGTCGACCCCGAGCCGGTCGAGGGACCTATGCAGGTCGTCGCGTGCCGCTGGGGCCGTGCGCGCGCCGGTCTTGGTGGCGAGGAAGAACCGTCCGGGCTCTCTCGCCAGCCAGGGGGCGATGCGCAGCTCCGCGTCGCCGTAGCTGGCTGCCGTGTCGATGTGATTGACGCCGTGGCGGAGAAGGACTTCGAGCGTCTGATCCGCGGCCGCCTGGGTCACATTCGACAGCGACGCCGCGCCGAAGATCGTCCGGCTGCTCCGATGACCCGTGCGTCCGAAGACGTCCTGGGCTACAGCCACCGGTTTACAGAATCGCCCTGCCCGTCGGGCCGTCGAACAGGTGGAGGCGCCGCATGTCCACCCCCAGGCGTATTCGATCGCCGGGGCTCACCTTCATATTCGGATCGACTCGTGCCGTGATCGCATCGCCGCCGACGGTGCCATAGACGAACTGGTCGGCCCCCAGCACCTCGGTGACCTCAACCTTCAGGTCGAGCCCGGAATGGCCGTCGCGCGGGTGCTCGGTCAGCGCTTCGGGCCGGATGCCCAGGACTCCCTTCTCGACACCCGGCGCGGTCGGCAGCTCGATATCGAATCCCGATGCCTTGGCGGAGGTGCCCTGGAGCGTGACCGGAATGAAGTTCATCGTCGGGCTGCCGATGAAGCCGGCGACGTACATGTTCGCGGGGTTGTCGTAGATCTCGCGGGGAGGCGCCACCTGCTGCAGCACGCCGTCCTTCATCACCGCGATCCGGTCGCCCATCGTCATCGCCTCGACCTGGTCGTGGGTCACATATATAAAGGTCGCGTGGAGCGCGCGATGCTGCTTCTGGAGCTCGATTCGAGTCTGGACGCGAAGTTTGGCGTCGAGGTTGGAAAGCGGCTCGTCGAGGAGAAAAGCCTGCGGCTCGCGGACGATGGCGCGACCGAGCGCGACCCGCTGCCGCTGGCCGCCCGATAGCTGGCGCGGTTTGCGCTTGAGCAGCGGGCCGAGCTCCAGGATGGTGGCCGCGGCGTTCACTCGCCGTTCGATGTCTCCCTTCGGCGTGCCCCGCATGCGCAGGCCGAAAGCGAGGTTGTCGAAAACGGTCATGTGCGGATACAGCGCGTACGACTGGAAAACCATCGCGATGTCACGATCGCGAGGAGGCATGTCGTTGACCACCTGGTCGCCGATCCTGATCTCGCCCTCGGAAACCTCTTCGAGGCCGGCAAGCATTCTCAGCGCGGTCGACTTGCCACATCCGGATGGGCCGACCAGGACCATGAACTCGGTGTCCTTGACCTCGAGGTTGAAATCGTTGACGGCCAGGGTTCCGCCAGAGAACCGCTTCGTCACGTGGTCGTAGCTGACCGATGCCATTGTGGCTCTACATCCTATTGCGTTTTCGGGCATGTCGAAGGTGGGCGGCCGTGTCCTCCGGCCGAGTGTCGTTGACGAAAGTACCGGCGCCGAGCTCCACGCCCGCGAGGACCTTGAGGCGATCGGCACGGCGGTGCGGCGGGTAGAACTCGAAATGCAGGTGAGCCTGCGGCCACGCTCGGTCGTCGGTCGGGGCCTGGTGCACCGCCATCACGTAAGGCGTCGAGAACCCGAAGTGATGGTCGTAGGCGCCCGTCACGCCCAGAAGAGCCTTGGCCAGGTCCCATCGCTCGGCGTCGTCGAGATCCGCAATGGAGCCGACGTGCCGGCGGGGATAGACATGCACCTCGTACGGCCAGCGCGCGGACCGAGGCACGAAAGCCGCCATCGAGCCCTCGCCCAGGACGTTGCGCGGGCCCGATGCTTCGGCCGCGAGCTCAGAGCAGTGCAGACACAGTCCGTGCTCGTCGAGGTGCTCGCGCGACGCGCCCAGCTCAACCGTGGCGAACGGCGGGACGAACGGCAGCGCGTAGATCTGGCCGTGCGGATGGTGGAGGGTGACGCCGACCTCCTCGCCTTTGTTCTCGAAGATGTACACGTACTCGACCTCGGTGCGCGAGCCGAGCTCGCGGTAACGGTCTGCCCACACATCGACCAGCAGCCGCACGCGCTCGATTGGGAGCTGGGCAAGCGTGAGCTCGTGCTCCGGCGTGTAGACGACGACCTCGCATCCCGTTGTCGAGGGCCGCACTGGCCTGCCGTCACGGCGGTCAGGTCCGAACGCAGGAAAGCGGTTCTCGAAGACGACGACCTCGAAGGTGTCCAGCGGGACTTCCGAAGCTCCGCCCTTTCCGGATGGGCACAGCGGGCAGAAGTCGGTGGGGAGGAAGGTGCGGTCGTTGCGCTCCGTGGCATACGCGACCCACTCTTTGCGCAGTGGATCGAAGCGCAGCTCAGGCATCGCCTGCTTCGCTGGACGCGTGGCCGTACGCAAGCAGGTACCTGCCGTCCGGCAGCTCGAGCTCCTTCCGCCTCAGCTTTCTCGGCCCCGGGGCGTCCTTCAGCGCTCGGCGTGAACCCGCCGGCGTGGACTCTCCGTCACGCGGTCGCGCGCTTGCTCTCGACATGGCCACCGACGTCGGCGACGCGCACCTCGAGCCCCGCGGCGCGTATTGCCTCCAGCTCCTCCATCGCTGCCCTCGAGTCTGTGATCAACGTGTGAACCCTGGCCGCTGGGACCGTCTGGCACATGGTCTCCTGGCCGATCTTCGTGTAGTCGGCGAGGACGACCACGTGCTGGGCCGCGCCGGCAAGCGCGCGGTCGGTGGCGGCCACAACAGGGCTCGGCGTGCTGAGGCCGCGGTCGGCTGTGAAGCCGTTGCCGGAGATGAATGCCTGCGACGCGCGCAACGCACGCACCGACTCCTCGGTGGCGGGACCGACCAGCGCGTGGATGGATCGCCGCAGAGTGCCGCCGGTCAGGATCACCTCCACGCGCGGCGCCTCCATCAACGCCTGCGCCACGAGCAGCGAGTTGGTGACGACGGTGAGCTCAGGGCAGTGGACGAGGAGCCGGGCGAGGGCCAGCGTCGTCGTGCCCGGTCCGAGGACGATCGAGTCCCCCGGACGCACCATCTCCATCGCAAGACGCGCGATGGCGGCTTTCTCGCCGGCCGCTTGCTGCGCTTTCTCGGTGTAGCTCGGCTCGTGGCCGACGCCCGAGGGCCGGATGGCGCCACCGTGGGTTCTGACCAGCAAGCCGTCCTTGGCCATCACATGCAGGTCGCGGCGAAGGGTGATCTCGGTCGTGCCCAACGCCTCCGCCATCTCGGCTACGGAAACCACGCCACGGGAGCGCACGCTCTCCGCGATCCGGCGCCTTCTCTCTGCCGCGAGCATTCGCCCGATGGTACGTCATCGATCAACTTTGATCAATAGTGGTCAGAAGCGAAACTCGTCTGTTGACAAATTTGACCGAATCTGTAACCTTCCGCTATGCCTAAGCCACCGCAGCTTATCTGCCGATTGCAGATGACCCTGGTCTCGGAGGAGGAGTTATATGGGTGATTCACGGGATGCCAAAAGGGTTCGGAACCGGCTCGCGCTGAGAGACGCGGCCCTGAACCTGGACCTCGACCTCTCGCGACGTGACGTCTTGAAAATCGCCGGCTACGGCAGCCTGGCCGCATTCATCGCGGCGTGTGGCGGCGGCACGACCACCAACACCAGCATCACCGCGACCGGCGGCAAGATGTCCTTAGGCAGCTACAACACAGACCCCGGTTCCAAGGCCGGCACGCAGGCGATCGTGGATGCGTTCACCGCCGCCAACGGCGGGACCAAGGTCGCGCTCAACACGGTCGACCACGGAACCTTCCAGAACCAGATCAGCTCATATCTCCAGGGCACACCCGAGGACGCGTTCACTTGGTTCTCGGGACACCGCATGCGGTTCTTCGCCTCCAAGGGCTTGGCGACCCCGATCAACGACGTGTGGGACGCCGTGAAGTCGAACTACACCGCGGGATTCGCAGCTTCGGTCAAGGGGGATGACGGCAACGTTTACGCCATTCCCACCGACTACTACCCGTGGGCGATCTTCTATCGCAAGGACGTCTGGGCGCAGCACGGCTACAGCATCCCCGCCGACTGGGACGCTTTCAAAGCCCTCTGCGAAAAGATGAAGGGCGACGGGCTCATCCCCATCGCGTTCGCCGACAAGGACGGCTGGCCCGCGCAGGGAACGTTCGACATCCTCAACCTGCGGCTCAACGGCTATGACTTCCACACCCAGCTGCTGACCGGCAAGCAGAAGTGGACGGACTCGAAAGTGACGGCCGTCTACAAGAAATGGAGCGAGATCACCAAGTACTACTCACCAGCATTCGCCGGACTCACGTGGGAGCAAGGGGCCGACCAGCTCCTTCGCAAGCAGGCCGGCATGTACCTGCTCGGCCTGTTCGTTTCAGACGAGTTCAAGGCGAGCGGCAGCTCGGCCGACGTCGACCAGCTCGACTTCTTCCCGTTCCCCAACCTCGGAACTCAGTACGACGCTGAGAAGGCGCTCGACGCGCCGATCGACGTCTACATGCTGACCAAGAAATCGCCAACGCTCAACGCCGACCTCGGCCAGGCCAAGGCGTTCATGGAATTCGTGTCGAAGGGCTCGACACAGGTGCTCTACTGGAAGAGCGCGCCGGGATCCATCCCTACCGCGAGTGACGCCGACACGAGCCAGTATCCGGCGCTGACCAAGAAAGCCGTTCAGATCGTCAGCGGCGCGCAGCGCATCACGCAGTACTTCGACCGCGACTCGCGGCCCGACTTCTCAGGCCCGAACGGTATGCAGGGCTTCCTCCTGAAATTCCTCTCCAATCCAAGCGGCGACACCACGGGCCTCCAGGGCCAGATGCAAGCGTTCTGGGACTCGCTGCCCCCGGAGTAAAAGCGGACATATGATCTGAGACGTGGCCAACACCACGACGAGCCTAGCCCCCGCCCGGGCGAAGAAAAAGCCCGAGGCGGGGGCACTCGTTACCCGACGCAAGCGCCGCTACACGCTTCTGACCCGCCACGACAAGATCCTCATCGCCCTCATGGTCGGGGTGCCGCTGGCCCTCGATTTGCTATTGATCTGGGGCCCGACCCTGGCCTCGGTGGGGCTTTCGTTCACCAACTGGCAGAACATCGGACCGATCACCGGCAAGAACTTCGTCGGCTTCAAGAACTACCAGTTCCTGTTCTCCGGCTACACGCTGTTCTGGCCCGCCTTCACGCACAACCTCATCTGGCTTGCCTGGCTCACCTTCATCGCCACGCCGCTGGGCATGTTCTTCGCGGTTCTGCTCGACCGAGAGATGCGCGGCACTCGTATCTACCAGAGCGTGTTGTTCCTGCCGGTGGTGCTTTCGCTCGTGGTGGTCGGGTTCATCTGGGACCTGCAGTTCGCCCCCACCGACGGGTTCATCAACAATGTTCTCGGGACCGCCAAGTCGAGCAACCTGATCGACTGGCTGGGCAACCCTCGGATCAACCTGTTCTCGATCCTGGTCGCCGCCAGCTGGCGGCACATCGGCTACATCATGATTCTGTATCTCGCCGGCTTGAAGAGCGTTGACCCTTCGCTGCGCGAGGCAGCCAAGGTCGACGGCGCTACCGAAGTTCGAACGTTCTTCAGTGTGGTCCTGCCGGTCATGGCACCGATCAACGTCATCATCGTCGTGGTCACCGCCATCGAGGCGCTGCGAGCCTTTGACATCGCCTTCATCATCAACCAGGGCAAGAACGGCCTCGAGCTGCTTTCGATCCTGATCTACAACAACAGCATCAGCGAGGCGAGCCTCGTCGGGTTCGGCTCCGCGATCGCCGTCATCCTCCTTCTCATCTCTCTGGTGCCGATCGTCGCCTTCCTGTCGCGTGTGATGAGGACGCTCGCATGAGCACGATCGCAATCACCGCTCCTCGGATCGCGGTGCGCAAGGCGAGCCGGCGCATCAAGCCCGCCCGCGTCATCCTCCATGCGTTCCTGATCGCGATGGTCGCGCTGTGGCTGTTCCCCCTGTTCTGGGCGGTCTTCGCATCCCTGCGTCCATACGGCGACACGGTCCTGCACGGCTACCTGTCATGGCCCGCCAACGGGTTGAGCTTCATCAACTATCAGACCGTGTGGACCCAGGCCGAGGTCCCGTACTACTACCTCAACACCCTGGTCATCGTCATCCCAGGCGTCGTCTTCACCCTGCTTCTGGCGTCGATGGTCGCGTTCTGCTGCACGCAGTTCAGCTGGCGGTTCAATCTCATCGTGCTCATGCTGTTCACGGCCGGCAACCTGCTGCCCCCGCAGGTCATCATCGTGCCGCTCTACTGGATCTACTTGAACACGCCGATAGCGAATCTCGGCTAGATCGACATCGGCAACTTCTCGTTCGCCATCTTCAGCGACAACAACCTGCTCTGCGACCAGTACATCGGCATCATCCTCATTCATGTTGTTTTCCAGACCGGCTTCGCCACGTTCGTGCTGGCCAACTACATGAAGACCATCACGAAGGAGATCACCGAGTCCGCGCTCGTCGACGGGGCCAACGTGTTCCGCATCTGGTGGAGCGTGATCCTGCCGCTGTGCCGGCCGGCGCTCGCAGCGATGGCGACGCTTCTGTTCACGTTCATGTACAACGACTTCTTCTGGGCGTTGGTCCTCCTGAGCCATGGCAGCAAGCGGCCTATCACGAGCGCGCTCAACAATCTCCAGGGAGAGTTCCTCATCAACTACAACCTGATCGCAGCCGGGGCGCTGCTTGCGTGTCTCCCGCCGATCATCGTCTACATCCTCCTGCAGCGCCAGTTCGTCGCCGGCCTCACTCTCGGATCCACAAAAGGCTGAGCCCCTCCCTGCTCGGTGACCGGCTGCCGCACATCGCCTACGGCGGGGACTACAACCCCGACCAGTGGCCCGAGTCGGTGTGGGAGGAGGACGTCCGGCTCATGCGGGAGGCCGGGGTCAACCTTGTCTCGCTTGGCATATTCGCGTGGTCCCGCCTCGAGCCGGAAGCGGCGAGGTATGACTTCGATTGGCTCGACCGGATCATGGATATGCTCCACGAGGGCGGAGTGCGTGTCGACCTCGCGACCGCGACCGCATCGCCTCCGCCATGGCTGTCGCACAAGCATCCGGATATGCTGCCGGTGCTCGCCGACGGTGTGCGCCTCTCGCACGGGGCTCGTCAGCACTACTGCCCCAGCAGCCCGGTCTACCGCTTCGCGGCACAGCATCTCGTCGAGGCCCTGGCGAAGCGATATTCGGCGCATCCGGCGCTCGCGATGTGGCACGTCGGCAACGAATTCGGCTGCCACGTCCCGGCGTGTTACTGCGATGTCTCGGCTGCGGCTTTTCGCGCGTGGCTGCAGGAGCGCTACGGCGAGCTCGAAGCGCTGAACCGAGCCTGGGGCACGGACTTCTGGTCCCAGCGCTATTCCGACTGGGAGGAGATCCTCCCGCCCCGGCGCACGCCGACCTGGCCGAACCCAAGCCAGCAGCTCGACTTCATGCGCTTCTCTTCAGATGCGCTGCTCGAGTGCTACGACATAGAGCACGCCATCCTCACCGAACACAGCCCCGGCGTCCCAATTACGACCAACTTCATGCGGTTCTTCAAGCCACTCGACTACTGGAAGTGGGCAGAGCACGAGGACGTGGTCAGCGACGACGTGTATCAGGACCCGGCCGATCCCGACGCGGGTATGCGCGCTGCGATGGCGGGCGACCTCATGCGCTCGCTCGGACGCGGCCGGCCGTGGATCCTCATGGAGCAGACGAGCAACCGTGTGAACTGGCGCGACGTAAACGTCGCGAAGGCGCCGGGGCAGATGCGTCTATGGAGCTACCAGGCGTTGTCGCGCGGAGCGGATGGCGTGATGTTCTTCCAGTGGCGCCAGTCGCGCGCGGGCGCCGAAAAATTCCACAGCGCGATGGTCCCGCATGGCCCACCCGAGCACTCGCCCACGTGGCACGAGGTCGTCAAGCTCGGAAAGGAGCTCGGCGGCCTGGACGCGGTCTGCGGGACCCGCGTGAGCGCGGACGTGGCGGTACTCCACGACTGGGAGTCGTGGTGGGCCCTCGAGCTGCCGTCGAAACCTTCGATTCGCGTCCGCCACGTCGACCAGCTGGAGTCGTACTACCGCCATCTGTTCGATGGCAACCTGGTCGCGGACTTCGCGCGGCCGTCTGACGACCTGTCCGGTTACCAGCTGGTGCTCGCGCCGAGCCTTTACCTGGTCAGCGACGAGGCGGCCGCCAACCTGACCACCTTCGTCGAGCGGGGCGGAACCCTGGTCATGTCTTTCTTCAGCGGCATCGTCGACCCGTTTGAGCACATCCGGCTAGGCGGCTATCCCGAGCCGTTCCGCCAGCTCCTCGGCCTGGAGGTGGTCGATTGGTTTCCGCTCTCCGATGGTGAGAAAGTCAAGATCAGGTTCGCCGACGGCGCTCAGTCGCAGGGCGACATCTGGAGTGAGCTCGTCGTCCCGGCCGGCGCCGAGGTGCTCGCGCACTTCGTCGGCTCGACTCTGGACGCTCGCCCGGCGGTTACCAGCCACCGGTTTGGCGAGGGCCGGGCGATCTACATCGCGACTCGGCCGGATCGTGCGGCGATGGGGCGAATTCTCGCCGCCGCCGCCGCCGAAGCCGGCGTCAAGCCGGTCCTGGAAGCGCCGCCTGGCGTGTCGGCGGTGCGCCGGTCGGGTCCCCGCAGCTCCCTGCTGTTCCTGCTGAATCACCGCGACGTGCAGGTGGAAGTGCCGGTGGCCGACCCGGGCATCAATCTCGTCGACGGCACCGAGGTGCACCGCGGCCTGATCCACCTCGGCCCGCGTGGAGTGGCGGTCATCAGCAAGGGCTGGTAAAGAAAAGCAAATAGGCCGGCGGGCCGGATTGTGGCGTGATTTCTGGCGCCGGCGGGCCTACACTCGGAGGTCGGGGGTGTGATCGATTTCCTGGCCGGGACCGATCCAGGTTTTCGGTGCTCGGACCCGTGGGACCACGGGGGTCATGTATGCGGCAGCTCGTGGGTTCGGGTCCCCATTAGAGCTGAGCGTTTCAGAGGCCGGCCACAAGCCGGCCTCTTTTTAGCTAGAGGTGAGGTGGCGGAACGGCTCCGGCACGTAGCCCGACAGCGCCGCCACCCACGCCGGTGAGAGCGTTGCCCTGACCGCGGCGTCATCCTGGGCGAGCCAGGCCATGTGCCTCAACGCGTGCTCGACGACCTGGTTCGAAGAGACCCCCTTCGCAGCTTCGGTCGCGGAGTTCCGGGCCAGCTCCGCGCGGATGATCGGGACACCTGCAAGGTCGGCGGCCTGGTCGTCGCCGATGACGACGAGAAAGCTCAGCAGCACCCCGCCCTGACCGCGACGCCACGAGGTCGAGTGGACCAGCAATGGAGGGCCCATGAGGTTGGTCGAAAGGCGCTTGACGATCTCCATCGGGTCGTCCTCGTCGTGTGACTCGATGTACCAGGCATCAGGACCGCACGGCCCTGTGAGCTCCAGCTGGTCCCCGCGCAGGCGCACCACGAACACCTCGGCCTGGACGGGCCCTTCGGTTCCCCACGGCTGTGTCGTCAGGCTTCTGGTCGCGCCCTCGAGAGCACGTCCTCCCGCGTGACCTGCATGTTGTGGGATTCGCGAGCGTGCGTCTGCACGATCGGCACCAGCTCTTCGACCGTCCCGCGCATGAGGATGCCGCATGCGCACTGCACCACCAGGACGGCTTGTTGCCCCTTCTTGCTCATCCGGGAATAGCTCCTTGCCGGGAAGTGTACGAACAGGTTAAAGCCACAACATGAACAGCGCCAAACCGAAGATCACGATCGAGTTCTGCGTCCCTTGAGACTACCTACCCCAGGCCGTGAGCCTGGCTGAGGAGCTGCTCGACAGATGGGCACCGGTCCTGAGCGGCCTCGAGCTGAAGACTGGAAGCCGAGGCCGTTTCGAGGTCCACATCGACGGTGAGGAAGTCTTCAGCAAGGCTCGCCTCGATCGGTTCCCCGCCAAGGGCGAGATCGTGAAGATCCTCGAGCCGCGGCTCGGCTCGCCGCCCGAGTGGAGGCCCTCCCACAACAAGTAACCTCGGCCCGTAACTCCCTCAGGACGTAATCAGCCTGTTTGCGGAGGAGTTTCGCCATGCGGATATTCGGAAGAGTTGTCATCACCGCGCTCTGCGTCGCGGGCCTGATCGGAGCGGGCGCAATTCCCACGTTCGCCGATGAAAAGGGCAACCTCACCGACTTCTCGTCGATGACGGCCATCTCGGTTGGGGGAATGGTCGTTCGCGGCATTCCCGGCGGCGGAGTGCCGTGGGCGATCACGTCGGGTACCGGCACCGTCAGCCAGCAGGGCGCGGTCGACGTGACCGTAAAGGGTCTGGTGATTCCTTCAATTGGTGGAATCAACCCGATAGCCGGCTTCGAAGCCACGGTGAGCTGCCTGACCCCGGACGGCGTCGTCAACGTCTCTACCGGGCGTTTCGATGCCAGCGTTCCTGGGGGCAATTCGCACATCACCGCCACGGTGGACCTGCCGCGGCCGTGCAAAGACCCGATCGTCTTCGTCGGGATCTTCCCGTCGGGCCGGTGGTTCGCGATGTCGAACCCCGACGCTCAGCCCTAGCCTCCCCACCGTGTGGGGACCATTCCAGGTGAGCCGGGCATCGTGCCCGGCTCGTTCTTTTTGCGACCGGATCGCAGCATCGGAGCCGATTTTTTCGTACCCTGTTTGGGCGATGCGTAGTCCAGCCATTGCTTCTTTGGCCCCGCTCACCCGGCGGCGTGCCATTGACTACGTTCGCTGCGCCAGCTGCTGCTGTAGCTGACCGAACGCCCTGACCGGGGTCCGTCAGGCCCCAACGGCGGAGCCGTGAGGCGCCGCTACATCGCAAAACGTTCGGTATCCCACATCAGCGGAGGCGCATCCAATTGGCCAATCTGTCCGACAGCACATCCCTCGAAGGCTTCTCGAGGAACGAGTCCGTCAAGGCGGCGAGCAACCACCTTCGTGGGCTGATCAAAGAGGAGCTGCTGGAAGACACGCCTGCCTTCGGTGACGACTCCGAGCAGCTGCTCAAGTTCCACGGGATCTACCAGCAGGATGATCGCGACCGCCGCAAGGAGGCCCGCGCGCGGGGCCTGGACAAGCACCACCAGCTCATGATCCGGACGCGCATCCCGGGAGGCGTCGTATCGCCAGATGCATACATCGCGCACGACGAGATCAGCCGGCGGTGGGCCAACAACACCCTGCGCGTGACGACCCGACAGGACTTCCAGCTTCACGGCGTGCTCAAGGGCGACATCAAGAAATCGATCCGCGCCATCAACGATGCCCTGCTGACCACGCTTGGCGGCTGCGGCGACGTCGAGCGCAACATCATGTGCTGCCCCGAGCCACTCGATGATGAGTTCCATGCGCAGGTGCAGCAGTCGATCTCCGCCATGGTGAAGGAGCTGACGCCGCGAACCGCGGCCTACCACGAGATCTGGCTCGACGGAGAGGTCGTCAAGTCGTCCGAGCCCGAGGTCGAATCGCTTTACCGCGAGCAGTACCTGCCTCGCAAGTTCAAGACCACGGTCGCGCTCGAAGGCGACAACTGCGTCGACATTTACGCACACGACCTCGCCATCGTCGCCATGAGGGGAGCGGACGGGTCGCTGCGCGGCTTCAACGTCCTGGTCGGTGGTGGGCTGGGCCGCACGCACAACAAACCAGAGACGTTCGTGGCCGTCGCCGTGCCGCTTGCGTTCGTCAAACCGGAGCAGATAGTGGAGCTCGCTCGGGAGGTCGTCGCCGTGCAACGCGACTATGGCGACCGATCCAACCGCCGGCACGCGCGCCTCAAGTACACGATCGCCGACCGCGGGCTCGATTGGTTTCGCGACGAGGTCGCCAAGCGAGTCGGGTTCGAGCTGCAGCCGCCGGAGTCGCTCGCGTGGAAGCCCGTGGACGATCACCTCGGCTGGCACGAGCAGGGCGACGGCAAGCTGTATCTCGGCATCTATCCGGCTTCACCTCGATCGGCTGCACGCCCTGCACGCGGGCGACGGCTCAGGGCGAGGACGAGAGGGCGGGCCGCTGGTGGTGGGAGCAGGGCGAGGTCAAGGAGTGCGGCATTCACTTCCCCACTCGTGGGGAAGTCGAAGGCAATGCCTCGTGAGCAACCTGCTCGCCCTTTCCGAAAAGCACGCGCTGAGCGTGGAGCGCCTGAGTGTGTCGTTTGCTCACGGCGACCAGCTGCTGCTCGCGGCCGTACCTGGGCGACGTCGGCTTCGTCGGCACCACGCTTGGCAAGTACGACGTGATGCTGGGCGGCGATTTCGACGGCACGCGGCTCAACCGCGTGTTTGCGCCCAATGTACCGATCGCCCAGATCTCGTCTCTGCTGCGACCCCTCTTCGTCGAGTTCCGCACGCGACACGAGCCTGGCGAGGGCTTCGGCAACTGGGTCGAGCGGGTCGGTTTCGATGGCCTGCGACCCCTTGTGGAGCAGACCGCATGAGCGCCCTGGCCCAGGACGAGCTGCAGGTTGATGAAAGGCCCGAGGACGTGCTCCGCTGGACCTACGAGACGTTCCCCCGCGTCGCCGTCGTCGCGAGCTTCCAGGCGGAGTCGTCGGTGATCATCGACATGGTCTCGAAGATCCAACCCGACTTTCGCGTCCTGACGCTCGACACAGGCAGGCTTCCCCAGGAAACACACGACATGATCGACCGCGTTCGGGACCGATACCAGATTGCGATCGATGTGCTGCAGCCTGATCCGGCCGAGGTGAGGGACATGGTCGAGACCCACGGCACCAATCTGTTTTATCGATCGCCGGACCTGAGGCGACGGTGCTGCGATGTGAGGAAGTCCCGTCCGCTCGAGCTGGCGCTGCGCGGGTACGACGCCTGGATCACCGGGCTTCGTCGGGAGCAATCGGCCACCCGCGCGCACGTTCAGACAGTGACCGTCGACCGCGAGCACGGCGGCATCAGCAAGGTCGCGCCGCTCGCCTCGTGGTCGAAGGCCCAGGTGTGGGATTACATCCGCGCCAACGACGTGCCCTATCAGGGCGAGATCAAGGAATGTGGACTGCACTGGAGCCCGAAATCGTCGTGAGCAACCTTCTCGCGCTCTCCGAAAAGCACGCGCTCAGCGTCGAGCGGCTGTCAGTTGCTTTTCTGCACGGCGACCAGGTGTTGCTGGCTCTCGACGGCACGACCTTCGAGGTCAAGCGCGGCGAGTTCGTGTGCGTGGTCGGAGCGTCGGGCTCAGGCAAGACCACGCTGCTCAACGTCCTGGCCGGCCTCGATCGTCCCTCGGCGGGCCGAGCCCACGTCCACGGGCGGGTGGCTTTGATCTTCCAGGAGTCGGCCCTGCTGCCGTGGCTCAGCGCAGCGGGCAACGTGGAGCTGGCCCTCGAGCTGCGGGGCGTCAAATCCTCGGTCCGGCACAGGCTTGCCTACGACCTGCTCGGTCGCGTGCACATGGCCGGATTCGAGAAGCGGAGGCCGCACGAGCTGTCCGGCGGCATGAAGCAGCGCGTGGCGCTGGCGCGGGCTCTCGCCCAGGATGCCGACGTTCTCCTTATGGACGAGCCTTTCGGCGCCCTCGACGCCATCAGCCGCGATCTGCTCCACGAGGAGCTGGAGCGGATCTGGAAAGAGAGCCGTCTCACCATTCTTTTCGTCACCCACAACGCGCGCGAGGCCGTCCGCCTCGGCGACCGGGTGATGGTTTTCACGAGCCGGCCAGGTCGGGTGGGCCATGAGGTGAAAGTCGACCTGCCTCGCCCGCGAAGCCTCGACTCACCTGAGCTCGCCGTCATCGCCGGCCGCATCACCGACCGCCTGAAGCACGAGATGACGAATGGCCACTGAGCTCGCATCGCAACTTCAGGTGGCGGACGTGCCTGTGTCAGCTCCGCACCCCGTCAGCAAGTCCGCCGGGCGGCTTTGGTCGGCCATATGGCCGAAGCTCGGCGCCGTCTTTCTAACCGTGGTCGTCTGGCAGCTGGTCGTGTGGTCAGGCTGGCGGCCACAATCGCAGCTACCAGGGCCATGGCCGGTGTTGGAGCGGCTGGCCGGCGACCTCGGCCGTGTCGACTTCTACGCCGGAATGGGGCTGACGCTGCGGCGCGCCGCCGTCGGCTACGCGATCGCGGCCGGAGTCGCAGTCGTCGTCGCGATTCTCATCGCGCGCATCGAGCTGGCCCGACGATCGGTCGGGTCACTCCTGGTCGGCCTGCAATCGATGCCTTCCATCGCGTGGTTTCCGCTCGCTGTCCTTCTGCTGGCGAAGAACGAAGGCGCGATCACTTTTGTGGTCTTGATGGGCGCCGCGCCCGCGATCGCCGCGGGACTCTTGAGTGGCATCGACCAGGTCCACCCGCAGCTGGTTCGGGTCGGTCGCGCGATGGGCGCCGATGGCCTGCGCCTGTACCGCCACGTCATCCTCCCGGCGGCGCTGCCCGCCTTCGTCGGCGGCCTCAAGCAAGGATGGGCGTTCGCCTGGCGCAGCCTGATGTCGGCGGAGCTCCTCATCGCAGCGACCAGCCCGGCGTCGATCGGCCAGCAGCTCCAGTCGGCCAGAAATCTGAATGACGCGCAGCAGCTGCTGGCGATCATGATCGTCATCCTCGTGATCGGGATCGCCATCGACTCACTGTTCGGCGGCCTGGACCGCCTGGTCAGGCGGCGA